>JAISWW010000199.1 GCA_031270705.1 Deltaproteobacteria bacterium | reverse complement strand
CAGAAGTTTTTGGACGCGGCCATTGAAAGGGCTTGGTATTGGTCAGAGGGCCAACCCTGGTTAGTCAACGCTTTGGCCTATGAGTCGGTGGTCAACATTTTAAAAAACGACTACTCGCGACCAGTAACTAGCGATATTATGGATCAATCGTCCGAGAATTTAATCAAACGGCGTGACACCCACCTTGACTCCCTCCTGGAGCGGCTTAAAGAGCCTAGGGTTAGGGCGGTCATTGAGCCAATTATCATTGGAGCTCGGCGAGTGCCCATAAAAGTTCCGATGGACGACAAACGCTATGCCCTGGATCTTGGTATTTTAAAAGGCGATTATAGTAATTTGCGACCAGCCAACCCTATATACAATGAAATTTTTATAAGAACTCTGGCCTTTCAGTTTGAGGAAGAGTTTGATGAGGAAGCGTCCTTGGCCAAATCCAATCGTTGGATTGATGGCCAAAAGCTGGACATGACCTCCCTTCTCAAAGCCTTTCAACAATATTGGCGGGAAAATTCTGAGATTTTGGAAGAGCCTTATGGTTATACGGAATCTTTGCCTCTCTTAGTTATGAACGCTTTTTTACAGAGAGTCTTAAACAGCGACGTTAAATTTTTGCGTAGGGAATACGCCTTAGGTAAGCGGCGGGTCGATCTTTATACCGAGTATATGGGGATAGTTTACCCTATTGAGTTAAAAATTAAGGCTAATCAAACTTTTAATAATAGTTTGGATCAAATAAAAGATTATATGGATATTAGTGGCGCGAAAGAAGGTTGGCTAGTCATTTTTGATAATACGAGAAAAAAGTCCTGGGATGAAAAAATAACCTGGGAAACGACCCAATATGAGGGCTCAACTATTCATATAGTTGGTTGCTAAAGCTCAACTTTTTATTTTTGAGTCCTACTCCATCCTAATATATGGTTTAATTTATTATAAATATAAGTCGCGGTAGGGTTTTCTCCACTTGCTAGAAATGTTCATGAACGCTGGAGCTATCTCTTCCTTTCTCTATTCTTCTTAATGGCAAAAAATTTATTATTATATATTTAAAAAAGATTTTATAATCTAATAATATGATTAAATTTTAAATATTATAATAAATCTAAAAATAAAATTTGTTTACACGCTCAAAATTATAGAAAAATAAAAAAATTTAAAATATCAAAAATTATTCATGCCCTTATAGTGTTAGTTAGACGCGTTTTACAATAAATCAGTCTTTTTTTCTGAGCCGCGTCAAGCGTGACCGCTGAAAGCTAATTGACTTTTGGCCTAACCGAGAAGTATGTTATAGCAATAAAAAAGCGCCAGGGAACCCCGAGCGATCTGACCTCTAGCGGTTCCTCAAAGAGACTTTCGAATTTGTTAAATCCCCTGAGCCGCGAGTTGATCCCCAAAGTTTAAGCCCTTTGGCGAGCCTAAGCTGTTATATATTATTAAATGCTATAGTTCTTGATTCGAAGATCTTCTAATTTATATAGTCTTTTTAAGATCGTTTTTATAGTATATAGTCTAACTTATATGACTATTTAAAGTCTTAGCTATGGTTTTCAAGCTATTATTTATATGATTTCGTCGCGATAATTGTCTAATCATATGAACGCGCTGACAGGCCAAGCTTGATACGAACAGGCGCCTGTCTATTCTCCCCTTCCTTTGGCGCTAGACTGGTCTTAAACCCAACTCAGATTTTAGACTCCGGAAAACGCTCTCCAATTTCGTTAGCCTAATGTATGTCCTCCATATCTATTCTGGCGACAAGGCGCGATCGTTGGCCTTAAGACTGTAAACTCCCGGATGGGTCAGTTTACGCCACCTTTCTCCTTCTTCTCGTATTCCACGCGAATAGCTGTTATCGGCTCCCCTGGCCGTAAGCTGTTGTCTAAAACGATCACATTATAATAGTGAGACACCGCCGAGAACTCTTTGGCTAAACTCCTAAGAACGTGGTTTATGGAAAGCTTTACGTAAACCACAGGCTACAAATTTCCGACTGGCTAACAGCGGTAAAGTCTTAGACGGGATCTTGTCCTTAAGCGCTTAGCCAGGGATTTAAGCTTTTTGAGATTTGACCAAATTTTATTTTTCAAGTATCATAATTTTGCCCTGACATTGGTTTACGCGCTGACTAAAAATTTGATCCTCAATTTTTATCGCTCAGCTTCATTCTCTTTCCAACTAAGGCTAGCCTCCAGCGGAAACCGATTGAAAATTGAGAATTGAGAAAACGTCGCGCGAAGAGATTGAGGAAAACAAAGAGATCAAAAAGAAAAACCAGATCTTGCGTCTTTTGACATTACATTTTACGCCGAAAGCCTAGCGAGAGCCTGACCACGGTCGCCTCTTCGCCAGGCCCGCCAAGATCATCAAAACTAGAACAAAACTAGATTAAAAATCGATCAAAAGTCAGATCCTAGCGGGACATCGCTACCCGCTAGCGCCAAAAATAGGAGAGCAATAATGCCCAGAGCGGATTTACTAGTTCGCCTTGTCGAAGCCGGCCTTCGAGGCGACAAGACCTTTTTAAAAAAGATCGTTGAGGCCATCATCGCCGAAGAGAGAGCCAAACAACATACTGTCCTGGCCAAGAAACTCGAAGAGACGCTGAGCGCCGCGCTGGGAGCTCCGCCAGCTACCAATACCTCAGCTAGCGCTACCTCACCTACCAACTCCTCAGCTACTAATAGTAGAGCCCCTAGGCTGGAGAGCCACGAGAATAATCTAGTCCACGAGATTACGCCCTACCGCCAGCTCGCCGATCTCATTCTCCCCGCGGAGACTAATTTAATTTGTCAGAGCTTGATTGAAGAACAACAGCGAAGGGATCTACTTAGATCATATAACCTGGAGCCTCGTAACCGTCTCCTTCTCATTGGGCCTCCTGGCAATGGCAAAACCTCGTTGGCCGAGGCTATCGCGGAAGCCCTGATAGTTCCCCTCTTAATGGTTCGCTATGAAAGCGTCGTCGGATCATATCTGGGCGAAACCGCCGGGCGCTTAAAGAAACTGTTTGACTACGCTTCCACGCGGAGATGTGTCCTTTTTTTCGACGAGTTTGAAGCTCTCGGCCAGGAACGTGGTGATATACACGAAACTGGCGAGATAAAACGCGTCGTGAGTTCGCTACTCACCTGGATCGATTGCCTGCCGAGCCATGTTCTGGTAATCGGCGCGACCAACCATCCCGAGCTATTGGATCGAGCGGCGACGCTTCCAGATTCGCCTAACATTGCCCCCGCCAACCCAAGCTGGCCTAACCGCGTGGTTCGACAAATTCCAAGCTCGAATCAAGATCCCTTTAGGCTACGCGTCGGAGGCTTTGGCCAAAAATCTACAGGGCTCAAGTTTCGCGGAAGTCGAAGAGTTTGGCGCGACCGTGTTCCACCGGTATGTCCTTGAACAGAACAACGAACAACCGAACTCCGACCTGATAGATATCGTGGCCAAAACCCTAAAAAGCTGGCCCGCCAGATCCGTCCGCTTAGCGCGAAATGACGAAGGCGAATGAGGTCAGAAGGCCCACTACTTTTTTTCCGAAGCCACACATGATTGGCGGCGGAGCGACCGCCATTGGTAGCGACTCGCCGCGACAGATCTTTAATGAGCCAATAGCCTTCGCGCGACTGAGCCAAGTACGCGAATATTTTAAAACTAAAAAATGCCCGCTCCCCTTTTGAGAAATGGAGACGAGTCCGCGCCATTAGGTAAATTTTTTAAAATTTACCATATTTACTATCGCGAAAATTGCTTTTTGTTATTGAGGTTTCTAATCTTCAAAACAATCCGCTAAGCGAAACTTTTCGCTGAGCCCCGGCCAGAGGTTGACTATTCGATTTGCTCCATTAGCCCACAATTTTTATATGGCTTAAATTATAAATATCTTTAGTTTTATAGACATTGATGGCTATATTTTTATCTTGATAAAGATAATTTAAATGACTATAAATTTATTTTTTATAATTTTACTTTAATTTTATAAACTTTTTTATGTTTATATTTCATAGTTTTTTATATACAATTAATATTACTTTTCGTTTAATCAATATTCTTTACAAAAATAAATAAATTTAGCTTATTAGAGAAGGCCAGACCATGGCCCTCTAAACGCGGCCAAGCCAAAAGCTTAGCCAATCCGCTCTCTTAAAGCCTTAAGGAATTTAGACAAAACTTGACAGGAAAAAACTTAACCATTAGGATACTTAGCGACTTCGCGATCTTGAAAGGATCCGCGAGTTTGCTTAAGCCGCGAAAGCGAAATTTAGGAGCCTCGGAGCGCGGCTTCTTGTTTTTTGGGTTAATAGAGTTTATTAGGTTTTTTTGGCCTAAAAATTTTTATAGCTTTTTTGGTTTAAATAGTTTATAAGTCTATATAGTCTTTTTAAGCCTAGCTCGGCTGGACTATATGATTAGGCGCTCTTAAATTTTTTCTTGTTTTTTTGTTGTTAACTATTTTATAGGATTCTGTTAATATGGAAATTATCTAAATTGTAATTGATTTAGAAAGATTTGATTATTATTATATTTTACGTTAAAAAAACTACCTCAACCCAGCCTGGGCGACGCTTGTTGTCCTTTAGATTTTTATTATGGGTAAGGATGATCCAAGGCCTCTTAAGGATTTTTTTATTTTTCCAGACGTTTTTAAGCCAAAGTCCAAAAGAACAATCAAAATTTTACGATTGAACAAAGACTTTGATGAAAACCACTTAAACAGCCCGTTTGCTGGGCCAGATTGGCCAAAATGGCCAAAAAGCCCTGACCCTCTAGACCTTATGGCGAGGGCCAAAACAAACGGCGATTTAGCCAATATGGAGAGTTTCATTGAAACGACCAAGTTACATTTGCGCTGAAAAGAAACCAACCGCTAAAAAACCCCCGTCCGTCGCCTCAAAAGTGGCCACCCCGCCGGCAAAATCAGCGCCCAAACCCAGCGTCAAGGCCCCAACCAAACCAGCGACCACGACCGCGGCGGCCGTCAAAAAGGCCCTTCTCAACTCTAACCTGGCGTCCCAGAAAAAAACCGCGGCCCCCCTCAAAAAAGCCCCGTCAACCTCTAAGGCCCGCAAAACGAGCCCCAAAGAAGAACTGAGTTTATTTGGCGAAGAGTTAGCGCCGCCCGATAAGGCTCCCAGCCTCGACGTGGCTCTAGCCATCGCGACGGAAGGCCTAAACCCCACGCCCGCCGGCGTCGTTCATAACTTAGGTTTGCCCTTAGAGAAAGTCGCGCCCTCAAAGCTAGCCGCGCCTAAGTCGACCTTGCCTAAGCCGACCTTAATTGACCCGAGCTCTTATCCAGTCCTTGAGCTGAAAGACAATCAATTGTCTGTCCACCAATTAGTGGAGCTTTTTGACTTTCAGACCCAAACTGGCTCGGACGCGGTCACTATCTTGGATTTTGACAAGCTCTTGCGCAATTCTGTCAAAGAACTGCCCACCCAAGGCTATTCCAAGTTATTTGGGGCTCGTAACTTAAAGCATCTACTTTTAAGATACGCCCCTTATTTTAAGTGTTCCACGAGAAAAGCCTCGGATGGCCTGGAAAGGGATGTCATTGAGTTAGTTCAACGCCCCGCCCCGCTACCCGAGGTCATAACGCCCGAGCCCATAACGCCTGAGGCCAAAGAGCCCGAGCCTAAAACAGCGGCGGCGAAGAAAAAAACCGCCAAAACCCAGCCGGAAGACAAAACCGCCTCCGCCAAAGGGGCCAAAAAAACCGCTAAAGGAGCCAAAACCCGCGCGCCCGAAGAAACTCCCGAGCCAACTCCCGATCAGGCTACCGCGGCGACCTCTCTAGCCATTATTTCCGCAACCTTAACTTCTGAAACCTTACCTTCTGAAACTTTACCTTCCGAAACCTTAATAGACGAGAGCCTTTTCGCCGACCAGGAGTTAGAGCCCAAACCCACCCTTAAACTAGGCGAGCCCAGCAAAAAGATCCCGGAAAAAATCATCCCGGGAAAAATCAAAAGTGATCTCTTTTCCGATTTAGAGTCGCTGACTTCTCCCCAGCTCCCGGAATCCAGGGCGGCCAAGAAAGCTCGCGAGGCCTTGGAAGCCAAAAAAGCCCAAGAAGCCAAAAAAGCTCAGAAAGCCTTAGAGGCTCAAAAGACCAAAGAGGCTAAATTAGCCTTGGCCGCGGCCAAGGCTTTAGAGGCTCAACAAGCTAAAGAGGCCGAAGTAGCCCAAAAGGCCCAAGAAGAGAAAGAAGCGGCCGAGGCTTTAGCGGCTCAAGAAGCCGAAGAAGCGCGAAAAGCCCAAGAAGAGAAAGAAGCCGCGGAAGCTTTGGCGGCCCAAGAGGCTGAAGAAGCCAGAAAGGCCCAAGAAGAGAAAGAGGCGGCCGAGGCTTTGGCGGCCCAAAAAGCCCAAGAAGAGAAAGAGGCGTTTGAGGCTCAACAAGCCCAAGAAGCCTTGGTGGCTAGACAAGAGCAAGAGGCCAGGGAAGCCCGCCGGCTCGCGGAACTCAGCCAAGCTCAATTGGAGGAAAGTGGCGAGCCGCGCGTGGTGAGCTTGGTGACCCCTGACGTTGAGCCGAGCTCTATTGTCAGGCCTGTGGTCGATTTAAGGCTCAAAGGCGATCTCCGCCAAAACCTAGGTCGGCCGCGCCAAGAATATTCCGTGCCCATGAACATCCCTAGCCAAGGGATCGTCACGGATCTGAACGCGGATCGCCATTTATTGACCGCTAGAGATGACGCGACCGGCAACTGCTTTACGGGCTACGTGCAACCCACCAACGTTTCCTGGGCCATTATCAAAACTCTCTTTGATCGGGGAACGCCCGACATTCGGGTGGACTTTACCATTAAACCCAATACCGATACCCTCCAATTCGCCCAGGGTTTGCCGATCTTATCGGAAGTTAAGTACGCGGAATTGGACGAGAAAACTAGCCGGGGTTTGTCGGTCTGGTTTCACGACATTATCTACATGCCCAAACAAAGCTCTGGCCCAGGCGCCCCTCACCCAACCTTTGACCAGATGCTGGAAAGGCTGGCCCAGGTCGCCCAACACGAAAAGTGGTTTTTCAACGACCACCGTAGGCCTTATAATCTTTTGGAAAATTATTTCCTCAAGACCTTCCAAAACCTGCAAAAGGAAAAGATCAATAAGTTTTTGGATATTTTCAATACCCAAAACCGCTTGCCTGACCTTTTGGAGCTCAATGACGCGGGCTTAGCTTTTTCGGCTGACTATCAATTGACCGCCTTAAACATTGGCCTTTTGGATCAGTTTAGCCAAGACATCATGGTGGTCTTTAAAAAGACCGATCCTACCCAAAAGCGCTATGTCTTTAAAGGTTTCGCGGCCAATAGCGATAGCCCCATAGGCAAAGAAGTCTCGACCCGGATCCATCCTCGGCCAGTTCGCACCACCTATTACCAAAAACCCGATGAGATGATCTACAAGAACATCCCCATCGATCTCGACCACGACGCCCAGTGCAACCATATAATTATAGATGGCATTAAGCGCGGTCGCTTTCCCCGGCGCTTTATTGGGGCCATCCATCTAAATTTCTCTTATGTCGAGGATAATAGCCAAATGAAGCCGGAGGACGTGGTGGCCACCAACTCGCCTCTGGCTAATTTCATTGAGTCCGAGGGCAGTCAAGCCACTTACATGACGCTGAAAGAAAAGCTCAAAACGGCTCTCGACCAAACCCTAAGACAAATCGTGGCCAATCCCCGCATCCCTTTGCCTTATTGGAACCCGGCGCGCGATAAAATGGCTTTCATCTTGCCTCTGTCCTTGGTTGACGCGCGGGAATACGATATCGCTTTGGTGGTTGAGCAGATTACCGATAACGATGGCGGGGTGGTCAAACCCTTCGTGCACACGGTTTTGACTCTCTCCATGGCTTGTAAGGGCGCCCGATTAATTTCCACGCTCCAAGACACCTGGCTAGGCAAAATCAAAGACGCGGCCATGAGTTTTCGGCCCCCCCTCAGTCACCACAAACCCGATTTTCCGCCTTTGGGCTTTTCCCCCAAAACCCAAGCCCCGCCCCCGCGCGTTCTCAAGAGCGCCTCGGCCCAGTTGCCCAATCTACGGCCCACGAGAATCCAGCCAGCGTCGCCGCGGGCTCCCATGGCCGCGGCTTTTCAGAGGCCCCCAGAAAAGGCCCCGCCTGTCCGAAAACCCATTTCGGCTCAAGAGATAAAGGCCAGTTTCAATGACGAGGCTCGCTATTACGCCCAACCGGAAGTCAATGAGCTAGGTGGGCCCTTTTTGGCCAAGGTTTTTGATTTCTGCTCCGCTCGCTCGGAAAAAACCTCGGGCGAAAAATCCGCGCCTCTCCAAACCTTTCATGAGGTTTTGCTCCAGATCATTCCGCGCCTGACCGCGGAAAATGGGGGTTACGCGGGCTTTAATGGGGAATATAGCGACTTGACCTCGGTTTTGGAGACGCGCCAAGAACTCTTTGTCGTCAAACGCAACAAAATCGATCGCCAGAAATACGTCTATTTGGCTAGCGATAACCGAGAAAATTTATCGCCTAGCGCTAACCCCTCCCTCAATTCCCAAAATTACGCCTCCCTTAAGGTGGGGACAGTGGTGGGGCAAATTATGGACAAAAATAGCGTCTCCATCTTGGGCGAGGATGGCCTGGAACGGAAAGCCCGCGTCAAAGATCCCTATGACGCGCATCTCATTGGCCGCCTTCTCTCTTTGGATTGCCCAGGCGTTGACGTCACCTATAATTGCGCCCAGTCCTTTAACCGAGCCGACGTTTACGATAGCTCCAAGCGCAACTTTTTCCACGAGATCAATGATGTCCGCTCCTCGGATATTGAGCCGGATCTGCGAGCCATCTTAAACACTTCCTTTCCCACCGAGTTCTATCTGGATATGGTCAATAAGCTCCGCGAGGATACTGGCTTCAATCCTTTGTATCAGTATCTTCTAAGTAACCTCCGGATGTACTTGACCCACTCTTTGGAGATGCGCAAACACCTAGCCTTAAATAAGCTGGCCGCGCAAATCCTCAATCACGACGGGGGTCGCCATCCGGATTTTATTGGGAGCTTTTCCGACATCTTTTTGCTCCAAGGCTTTAGCGAGGTCTTGTCCCAAAATACCTTTAGCTTTAACACCAACCTCGTGACCGCGAGCGGCCAAGCCATCTTCGCCACTTTCCAGCGGGGGACGACTTCGGAGCTCTTTTTTCGGTTTTCCAACATTAATTACTACGGCGCCAGCGGCCAAGAAGTTTTTGGGACAAACCAAGCCATCCAAACGGCCATCAAAGCTTTATTGCCCTCTAACCAAGAGCGCTTAAACATGAGCTTAACCGATGAGTCAGCCTGGTCGCGCCTTATTTGGTTTGGCTCCGAGCATGGCATCATTCCCCAGCGCTTGGCGGTGAACGCGGAAGAATGCCGCTTTAACATGGCTAGAGCTTTCCATAACGCGGCCACCGAATTCGCCGAAAACCCTAGCGAAAATCTTGTTCCGGTGTGGGACACGGTCTCCAAATCTCTAATTATTGTTTTGCCTTTGGGTTTGACCCACGCCGGCTTAGCTGACATGGCCGTGGGCTTCAAATTCCAAACTAACTCAACCAGCAATTTTATGACCATTGATCCCGCGAGCATCCGCTTGTTTTCTCTGCCGGAAGCCTACATTAGGGCCCAGGTGGTTCGTCCTCTGGAAAATGGTTGGCTGACCCAGGCTCTTTTGGCCAACAGAATCAATTAAGGGAGAACCCACGTATGGAAGCCAATTTCAATCCCGAACAACCCAGCTTAAAGACCGCGGTTTTGATTGACGCCACCAGCTTTCCCGTGGAAGTGTCTGACGTGGTCTTTTCCATCCTCAGCCAATATGGCGAGATTGTGGTCAAAAGAGCCTTTGGCAATTGGTCCAAACCCGAATCCCGCCCCTGGGCCGAGCGTTTGGCTCTTTACGCGGTGGTGCCCGCCCAGCGCTTTGATTACCCCGCCGACGCCTCGGTGGACGTGGACATGACCATTGAGGCTTTGGATCTCTTAAAAAACAAAAAGATCAACTCTTTCGCCCTGGTCACCGGGAGTGGGGGTTTGGGACGCTTGGCCATCCGCTTAAGGGAATCCGGGGCCATGGTCTTTGGCTTCGCCAACGCGCCGGCCGCCAATGGGCCTTTTCGCACCGCCTGTTCTTTGTGCTGGTCGGTGGAGGAGCTGAAAGCCTTAAGGGATAACGAGCCGGAAGGGGCTGAGGAAGAACTGATCCAACCTGTCTGGGAAGATGAGCCGAAAGAGAAAGAGGAAGAAGAGGCCCAAAACGTCCAGGCTCAATCTCCCGTGGGCTTAAGCCGCTTTAAGGGCCTCTTAAAACAAGCCGTGGCCGAAAACGAGGGCGAGGATGGTTGGGCTCTTTTATCGTCCGTGGGTAGCTCCATTAAAGTTCAATGGCCCAACTTTAACCCCTCGGACTTAGGCTATAAGGGCTTAAAGAATATGGTTGAGGAAGCCCGGGACATTGTGCGGGTCAATTCGGTTAGCCCCTGTAAGGTGAGGTTACTCGACGATTTTAATTAAAGGGGCCTCAGCTCGCCAAAATCCTAAAAAGATCCTAAAAAACCCTGGCCCAAGGCCAGGTTTTTTTAGTTCCAGGGTTTTTGGTTTTATTTTTAGGAAAAGATGTTTTACGCCTTTTTTAAACAATGGCGCTTATAATAGTCTCTGGGCGGTTGATATTTTTTAGCGAATAAAAATCGCGGCTTTGAGCGATATTCGCGCTGGCTTTAATCTAGCTTTAAGCGCGCTTAACCCTCAAAAACTTCGCTGAACGGTTTCCCCGCCCACGACCGTCAATAAGGCTCTCGTTCCCAAGATTAATTCCAAGGGGCAACTTAAGATATCCCGATCCAAAACCACAAAATCAGCCAAAGCCCCAGGCCTTAAGGAGCCAATTTGGCCTTCCTGAAAAGCCGCTCGCGCTCCCCACAAAGTGTAACTGGCTAAAGCCTCCCAGCGACTTAATTTATGTTGGGGACAAAAACCGCCTTCGGGTTGGCCGCGCGTATCCAGGCGACATATGGCCGCGTAAAGCCCCACAAAGGGATTGGCCGTTTCCACTGGGCAGTCGGAGCCATTTATGATATAAGCGCCCCGATCCAGAAAATCGCGCCAAGCGTAAGCTCTTCTTAAGCGATCCGGGCCTAAGCGCTCTTCGGCCATGAGCCAATCGGTCATGAGGCCCACGCTTTGGATGGAGGGAATTAAACCCATGGCGATAATTTGGTCGCGATCGCTAGACCGAACGACCTGACAATGCTCCAAACGCCACCGGCGATCCGTCCAGCCCCGACCCAAAACCCTAGTGACGCCGGTCACGGCCTGAGCCACCGCCGCGTCGCCAATGACATGGATAGCCACTTGCAAGGCTTTGTCCCTAGCCATTAACAAAGCCTGGTTCAAAGGCTCGTCAGCTATGCCTTCCGCGCCTCTTTTGCCCGGACAATCGCTATAATCCTCAAAAAGCCAAGCGCTCCGCGAGCCTAAAGAGCCGTCGGAAAAGACCTTTAAGCCGTCTATGGCCAAATGATCGTCGTATAGGCCGTTGACGCGGGTCAGTTTACCCCAATTGCGCCATTGGCGCGGATGAATATAGGCCCGAAAACGGATTTTATATCTTTCCTTCTCATAACCCTCCATTAGAACCGCGAGATCGGCTTCGCCGGTGGCCGCGTCCACGACCGTCGTCAAACCATAGCCCAAAAGCTCCTTTTGGGCGAGCTCTAGGGTTTGGCCGCGATCTTGCCCATCCAAAGGCGGCATGACCTCATAAACGTAACGCGTGGCTGGGCCAATTAAGACGCCCGAAGGCTGGCCTGTGGCCAGCCTTCTAATCTCCCCGCCCGGGGGATCGGGGCCAAATACCTTGGGATCGGCTAGCTCTAAGGCTTTGGAATTGACCCAAATGGCGTGTTTGTCCACCCGCTCCAAAACCACCGGATTTAGGGGGGCCACTTTGTCCAATTCCGTAAGGGTTGGCCAATCTCTGTCGGCCCAGATATTTTGATCCCAAGCCCGACCATGGAGCCAGGCTCCTGGCGGCAATTTGCGGGCGGCGTCCTCAATGGTCAAAAGGGTCTCGTTAAAGCCTAAGCCTTTGAGATCTAACTGGCTTAAACGCAAACCCTCATGCAAAACATGGGCGTGACTATCTATGAGGCCTGGGATGACCGTCAAACCCGTTAAATCAATGGTCTCAAAGGAGGGGGGTAGTGACTGCTTGGCTTTTTGGCGATCGTCGCCCACGTAGACGATTCTGGAGCCGAGGGTAGCTATGACCGAGGCGACTGGGCTTAAGGACTCCATGGTCCAAACCCGAGCCCCGCGCCATAAGCGAGCTAGAGGCGGCACGGCTAAAAATCGTAAAAGTGGTTGTCCTCATTTAAAAGAAGACAACCAGTTTTGGTTAAGACGGCCATTTGCTCTAATCTGACCCCGCCTTGATCCGGCAGATAGATCCCTGGCTCCACCGTCACCACCGCTCCCACCGGGAGCGGTTCCTTATTGAAAGGGGAAAGGTTGGGGGGCTCATGAATGGCTAGGCCCACCCCGTGCCCTAAACTATGCCCAAAATAGTCGCCGTAACCATTTTTGGCGATATGATCAAAAGCCACTTTATGGACTTCGGCTCCCGTTTTCCCGGGCGCTAAAAAGTCCAGAGCCTTTTGCTGAGCCTCGCGCACCACGCGGTAGATCTTTTTTTGCCAAGCTTTTGGCGGGCCCAGGACGATGGTTCGCGTAATATCGGAAGCGTAACCTTCATAGAAAGCCCCACAATCCACGACCACCATCTCCCCTTTCTCAATGACTTTGGAGCCGGGCACCGCGTGGGGCAAAGCGGCCCGAGGGCCGGCGGCCACAATGGTCTCAAAGGAAGAGCCCTCGGCCCCGAGATCCCGAAAAGTCCGATCCAAAAACCAAGCCGCTTGGCCCTCCGTCCAGCCAGGCTCAAGGTTATCCCAGAGGAGACCCACGGCTTTTTCGGCGATTTCCAAGGCTTTTTTGATCAAAGAGATCTCCGACGCGTCTTTGCTGGCCCGCAAGGTGCCCAAAGATCCTGGCCAAGGCCGCAAAACCTCGCCCAAAGCCTTGGTTAATTTGAGGAAATGGAAAACCGTCAGATAATCGGCCTCATAACCCAAGCCCTCGGCAAATGATCCCAATTCCGTCAGAGAGTCCACCAAGCCCTTGGTCGTCAAAACCGTCTCAAATAAAGGAGCCTCGTTCTGGGCCTCTATTAGATAACGCGAGTCCGTCAGAAGATACTGGGCATCCGGGGTAATCAATAAAGATCCGGCGGATTCGGCGATCATGGCGTCCCGGGCCAAGAAACCCGAAAAATAGCGCCGGTTGGCTGAGCTAAGGATGAGAAGGTTGGGGATACCGCGCTCTTTCATCTGGCCGCGCAAGGCTTTGAGGCGGCTGGCGTAGGGGGTGGGCGTCTCTTTGAGCGTCTTTGGGAGCGTCTTTGGGGGCATCTGTAGGGTGGCTCTCTTTCTCTAGTTTTAGGGCTTAAAACGGTTTTGGCTTAAATCGGTTTTCTGGCTTCAATGGGTTTTCTGGCTTAAAGGGGCGCCCAATTAGATTTACTAAAATTAACCGCGCTATTGACCAGAAAATTGGGCCCGCTAACAGATTGCCCCGAAAATGGCCTTTTCGGATCTAAAAAAACCAAAAACCGAATTTAGCGGAACCCAAGGCCAAATCTCTCTTCGCCCTCTTGGCGGAAAAAGGCTTTTCTTTGTATAATATATAAAGCGAATAGATTTTAGCTAAAAGCTTATTTGGGGGTTTGGCTCTTCGGCTAAAAGGCCCCAGCGCGCGCCCAAATAATACCATAAACTTTGGCTTTAAAGGGAGATTAATTTGGCTGGCCTAATCTTAAATGTCCCTTACGGTAGCCCTTTTTTGCCCAGGGCCATCCAAAAGCGCCTAACCCTAACCGAAGAGGAGACGCGTTGGGAAAATTGGCGCTTAACCGATCCCTTTCTTTTGAATTTGGTCAAAGAAGCTAGCCAACCCGCCAGCCCCGCCTTATCCCCGAGTTTACGCCGCTTAGAGGAAAATTCTTCGGCTCGCTCCGCCAACTGGCCCAATCTTAAGCTCATTAGCTACCCCTTTAGTCCCTTGGTGGCCGATCCTTTAGGGTCTTTGGCCCAAGAGCTAGGTCAAATCGCCGTTCCCAGCCCCACCATCTTAACCCGCGGGGCTCTCCAAAAAGATCTGCCCGAGTGGACGGCCAGCGAAAAAGAATTTATCTTCGCCCATTGCGTTAACCCGTATTTAGAACAATTGAGTCAGGCGGCTAATAACTTATTGGCGGAGGAATCTTTGGTTTTAATATTGACCATTAGGTTTTTCGCGGCCAAAGCCAATATTATGGATCATAAAGCTAACCCCAAACCCCAAATAAACCTAGGCTTTGACGAGCGACACACCCCCAAAGGCCTTCTCCATTTGGCTGGCCACGTTTTTAAGCGCTTTGGCCTGTGGTCCGAGCTGGATTACCCTTTGGTGGGGGCGCCTATCCCTGAAGCCTTAAAAAAACACGCGCGCTTAAAAGCTTTGGGTTTAGCTATCCGGCGCGATCTCTATCTCGATGAGACTAAGGCCAGTTTATTGGGCTCGGCCAGCTCTTTGGTTCGGGTCTTAAGGTCTTTTTTTAGTTTGCTCGGCCAAGAGCTCGATCGCGTGGCCCGCCTTCGCTTTCGGCGGGCCTTTCCGCCTAAGCCCCCTTCCAGCGTTATCAAGGCGGATAAAGTTCAAAAAGCCCTAACCAGTTAGAGTTTAGACCAAAAAATTAAAAAATTTCTTTTTTGGAGTTTAGTTTGTCCTTTTATAGCCCGAACCGATATATGACCCGCTCGCCCATGAGTCTGGCCAATGAGGATGAGTCGCCCTCGCCTTTTTGCGAGATCCCCCCGGAAGCCCAAGTTCGCCACGAGTCCATGCTCATTAATGAGGTATCCCTCATTTTGGCTGAAAAAAGGACGGCTCTTTCGGTCTTAAGAACGGGTCTCGCGGTCTTGGTTTTGCCTTTATCGGTGGTCAGTATCTTAGTGGCTGTCTCGCGCTATTACGATCCCCAAAAGGTCTTCTATCTCTTGGCTCCTTTATTGGGTTTGAGCTTTATTTTAGCCATTTTTGGCTCTTATCTCGTCTTTCGGGCTTGGGGTCGGGCCATGGCTTTGGATAAGCTGAGCTTAGCTTTAAAGCGGCAAAACCCCTATTTATTGGAGCTGACCGAAAGCTTAGGGGAACCGAAAAAACTGAAAAATAGGTTCCAACCTAGAGAGCTAGGCGGGCCAAACCAAGAGATAGCCAGTCCAGAAAACCCTGGGCCCCAGAGCCTTAAAGAGCCCGATGAGGCTAAAAGTTAGGCGGCGCGAAGGCGCTCCTCGGGGCTTAGGCCGTGAGGTTGGGATTAGGGCCCCAAATTTACCATTTAAAAAATTGCTTAAAAAGTGTATTATTGATAGACCCTGGCCAATTTACCGGCCCTATTGGCTAAAAACCCCTTGAGCGCTTTTTTCGGCGTTTTTGTGGAGGCGCTTTTGGTCGGCTCTTTATTTATTGGCCTTTTCGCGTTAAGGGCTTTGACGCGCTAAAGCTATGAAAAAAGCTACAAAAAGATAGGGAAAAGGCTAGAAAAAAGCTAGGGAAAGGACGCCGCCAAAGTTATGAGCTCCTATTCGCCCCCAGGTCTTGCGCCACTTTTTAGCCCCAAGGCTTTGGCTGACCGGGTTCTTCAAATGGGCGACCAGATCGCGAAGGATTACGGGGCGGTTTTGGAGCCTCGCGAGTCTTTATTGGTGATTGGCGTCTTAAACGGGGCTTTTATTTTTATGGCCGATTTGGTCAGAGCCATAAATTTGCCCTTGGAGATTGATTTTATCCGTTTGTCCAGCTATCAAGATCAAACCGAAAGCTCAGCCCACGTGGTTATGCTCAAAAGCCTGGAGATGGAAGTCAAAAACCGCCATGTGCTGGTGGTGGAGGATATCGCGGATTATGGCTTGACCTTAGCTTGGCTTTTGGATTTCTTGCGGCAAAAAGGCCCTAAATCCCTAAAACTAGCGGTAGCCATCAATAAAAATGAAAGAAGAAAAGTGAATTTGGCCATTGATTATGTGGGTTTTGAGGTTCAAGAAGGCTTTTTAGTGGGGTATGGTCTAGATTACGCCCAAAATTACCGGCACCTGCCTGGGGTCCACAAATTAAAGGCCAATTGACCAGGTCGGGCCAGCTCTGGAATGGAAGATGATCATCGTCTGCGAAGAGTGCCAGACCAAATTTCGGGTCGCCGATGACCTGATCAAGCCAACCGGCTCGCGGGTGCGTTGTTCCAATTGCCAGAGAGTCTTTACGGTTTTTCGCCCCATACCGCCTCTTCAAGTACCAGAAGACGCGGAGGATGTGGAGATAGACGATATTTATCGAAAAACCTGGATCCAGCGGAATAGATCTGGACAAAATTTTGGCCTAAACGCGGAAGATGACCCCTTCGCGGACGCGGAAGATTTGGCCGCCGACAACTTCGCTCCGACCGATAATGACTTTGAGTCTAGCCCTTTCGCCGATCAACCGCCCGAGCCCATTCCCCGGGCCCCCTCTTCTAGCCAACAGTCGCGACCCGATCCTGGCCGGGGCCCAGGCGTGCGCCTGGCCACCGGCCAAGTCCCCATAATTATAGCCCGAGCTCCCTACCCAGCTGAACAAAACTCTCTGGCTCAGCCGCGAGTCGTTTGGCCTCAACAAAACCCCGCGGCCACATTTGGGGAAAACCTAGGCGAAAATCTAGGGGAAAATCTAGGGGAGACCCAAACCCTAGCCGAAACCATAGGCGAAAACCCAAGGGCAAACCTAGCCCAAAATCTAGGGGAAAATATTAGGGAAACGGCGCCCAACCCTTCTTTAGGCCCGCCGCGGGTCAATACCCTAGCCGCCGCCCCGCCCGTCCCGCGCGCCTCCGCGGATCTGGGGCTAGACGATGAGCCGGCGCCCCCGAGGCGCCCGAATCTTGACCAGGCCCCGCCAAACCCCAGCCCCCAACCGGCGGAGAGTAGGGATTTGGGCGGATCAGGCGATTCGGCGCTTAATAATTCTCGGCCCAACGATTCTATTCCTAATATTTCTAGTCCCAATAACTCTCGGCCCAACGCGCCAGACCCAGCCGCGAGCGCCGTGGAAAGACCTAGTCTCGGCTCCTCTCCGCCGCCCAGACGCCCGGCCCGCGATAATAGTCGCCGAACCAAGATCTATTTTTTAATCGTGGCCGTGGTCATCGCCTTTTTGGTCATTGGCTTATTAATAATGTCGGTTTGGCAAAAACCCCAGCCCGTGGCTCTCCAGACCCCGAACAAGCCCAGCGGATCCGAGCCGCGGGCGACGCCTGGCGCTCCGCCGGCTAACCAAGTCGCCCAAAACCCTGGCCTCAATAACGCGCCCGTCAAGGAACCCATTCGGCTCAATTTTGTCCAAGACCAAGAAAGCCATCATTACCGAGTCAATAAAACCGCGGGACGGATTTTAATAATTACTGGGCAAGTCACCAATGGCTACCCCCAGCGGCGGAGTTATCTGCGTATCAAAGGCTCCCTCAAAGATAGCCGGGGGGAAGTGGTGGCCGAAAGACAGGTTTACGCGGGCAACTATTTGACTGAGGATGACTTAATCAATTCGCCCATGCCGGAAATCTTGGCTTCTTTGGCCATAAAAGGCGGCCAAGACAACTCCAACGTCAATGTCCCGCCCAATAAGGCTGTCCCATTTATGTTGGTCTTTGACCGTTTGCCAGATGAGCTGTCCGCCTATATTTTGGAGCCCGTGGGCTCCTCGCCCGCCGATCAACGCCCTGGACAACCAGGCTAAAGATTTAGGGGAGAGCTAAGGCCATGACAACGCTTTCCTGGGGAACCACTTTTATGAACTTTTTGTTGAAATCCGCTTTTAAGCGTTTGGATTTCGTCAAAGCCGCCAAGTATTTGGCTAACCTAGAGCCGGGCCGCACCTATGTCCAATCCATTAGCCAAACGGACCCGGCTTTCGCGGATCAAGAAGAAATCGCCCAGTTAGCCGTGGAGCTGACCTCAAAAGCTCTCTCGGAAAAAGGCGAAAAGGTCGATCTCGCGGAACTTAAAGATTTAGTTGGCCTTATCTCTTGTCGTTATGACACAGCTTTGCACCAGGTGGCTAAGGGAGCCTGCTATAACCTCATAACCACCCTCTTTCAATCCCAAGATCCCCAAAAGCTTTTTGTCTCCGCCGACCAAAGGGAACTGCGCTTTTTGCCCGAGCTTCAACAGGCCAAAAAAGATGGGCTGGGCGTCATCTACCTGATCAATCACTCATCCCACTGGGATGAGTTTATGTTCAACGTCTTTTTGGACTTCTATAACCTCGACATGCCCTTGTTCGCGGCTGGCCAGAACATGATGGCCACCCCCACCTTAACGACCATGCTCATGCTGGGCTCTTACGTCATTGTCCGCAAAGGAGCTAGCCGGGCCTATTTATCGACTCTTTTCCATTATTGTCAGGCTTTGGCCGAGATGGGCAAACCCCAAGGCATCTTCTTGGAAGCTTGGTCAGGGGGCGCTCGAACCAGGGATGGCAGCTTACGGTATCCCCGGCGCTTGGTGACCATTCAAGGCTCTTTGGCCTCTCGGGGCGATGTCTTGATTCAGCCCGTGGTCATTAGTTATAGCCGGGTGCCAGAGGATCGCGATCTGTCTGAGGGCTCGGGGGTCTGGTCGTGGCTGAGCGGCCAACATTGCTTACGCGAGCTCCTCAAACATCCCTTGACCCCTTTAAAGAGTTTGGCTAGAGGCTTAAAAGATCTTTATGGCCGCAGTTATTTAGCTTTTGGTCAAAGTCGCCCGCTTTCGGATCTGAAAAACGAGTGGAGCGCGGGCTCTCAAGATTTGGCTTTGGACGAGTTTGTGGCCTTATACGCCATTAGGGAAATCGCCAAAGACAAAAAGATCATGGCCTCCCAATTGGTGGCTAGCGCCTTGGATCCCATACGGCGAGAAGACTCTTCCAAAGATCTCCTCGATTCCTTAAAGAAATCCATGGAGTTTATCCACTCTTATCATCAAAGAGTTTTTGGCCAAGAGCCAGATTTTGAGGATTTTGTCCGAACTCACTCATTGGCCGAGGTTTGGGCGGATGGCCTGGAATCCTTGACGAGACGACAAGTCGTCTCGCGACCATTTTGGCGATCCACCCCCAAGATCATCGCCCACCACGCCCTATCCTATTACGCCACCCATAGCGATCGCCGCTTATATAGCCCCTCGGCCAAGGAAAACCTAGTCGTTTGCGGGGCTGGGCCTTGGGGTTTCGCTATGGTCAATTTTATTGGGCGCCGAACTCTCAACGACAAAAAGTTCCATAATTCCTCTTTATCGCTTTATGACCCTTCGGAAACGGCCATCCAAGCCCTAGCCGACAAACGGGGTCTAGAGGGCCTGGATTTTCGGTTGCCCAAAAACGTTTTTCCGACCTATGATCACATGGAAGCTTTTCGGAAAGCCAGCGAAGTCATTGTGGCCGCGCCTCCGGAAGAGACTTTGGATCTTTTTAAAACCATCTTCGCTAACTCTGGGGAACTCAAAACCCTCATTTTAGCTAGCCGCGGCTTTGATCGTCTCTCCCATCGCTTGACCATTCAGATGGCCTGGGAAGCCGCCGTGGCCGCTGGTCGCCCGGAAACCAATATCTTGGTTTTGTCCGGGCCTTTCAGCCCGGACGATCTTTTAAACAATCGGGGCGGGTTATGGGTCTTGGCTGGGCCGGCCACCAAAAATGGTCGGGTGGCCGAATCTTCCTTATTTAAGTTTGGCCCCTTTAAGACCTATCTCTCCGAGGATCCCATTGGCGTCCAAACGGCCGCGGCTTTGATTGACGCCTATTCTTTGTATGGAGCCAGTCTCCACTATCAAAGAAACCTGCGGGCGCCTTTGGCCATGGCCAACTTTACCCGGGAAGTGAGCCTGGAGGCGAAAACCCTGGCTTTGGCTTTGGGCGGCCAACCAGCCACTTTTGAGGCCGATAGCCCAGCCTGGGTCTCGGAGTTTATCGCCGCCGCCTTAACTGGCTTAACGATTCCGACGGTCAAGCTTTTAGTCTCTAAAGGAGTTTCGGCTTTTTTAGAGACCCAAAAAGATCAGAAAAATCTCTGGCCTGATCCCGGCTCCCGCGGTTATTACTCTATCCACTCAGCCTATCTAGTGGCTAAGCATCTCTCCTTAAGGCTCCCTCATTTGGAGGCGGCCAACCAGATGTTTTGGGGCTAGATTGGCTTGTTCGACTATTGAGATAGCTTGATTCCCTAGCCTAGAGAGAAAGGCTATATAATTTTTTCCAACAAACAGTTGACGAGGGCTGTCAATTTCGGTAATTTAGATCGGATCTCAGCCCCAAAACTCTTTTATTGGTTCTGAGGCTTTAGATTAGCCCTCTGTGGAGTACGCCATGAGACCAGCCCCCCGCCTTTGGCCTATCATATCGGCCCTAGTCTTGTTAATGACCGGTTGTGGGGTTTTCCATGACTACGCTCGCGACAACCAAATCCGCCTCTTCTCTTTAGGGGTGGCTGGCTTTATTAGTCCCGCCAAGCTCAAAGTCGCGGTGATTCCCTTCGCGGACGAGGCGGGATTGGGCGCGCCCGAGGCTGGCTCCAACATGGCCCGTCTAGTGACTGAAGAGTTTAGCCGCAGTGGCGATTTATATTTATTGCCAGCTGGCGACGTAGCCCGGGCGGTGGCTATTCGTGGCTACGCTCATCCCCTCACGACCGAGCAAATTATTCAGTTAGGCCGCGATCTCAATGTCAACGTGATCGTGGATGGAGCTATCTCTCAGCTGGATCAACACTCCCAAAGAAAGGGCTGGCGACGGATTATCCGCTACTTCACTAAGCAACAGCGCTATGTGGAGGCTATGCTCTTAGTCACTTGCTATGACGCTAGCAATGGCGTGGTCTTGGCCGCTCGAGCTAACTCGGCGACCTATAAAATGGGCAAAGACGAGCGCGATCCCTTTGACGTCTCTGTGGAAACCCCGCCCCCACCCCAGGAAGCTATAGAAAAGTCTTTGGATTTGGCCATTGAGGAAGCCTATTATAGGGCTTTGGATGGCTTGGCGGCTCTTCCTTTTAAAGCTCCGATCATTGAGCGCGTTGGCGAAAAGACCGTGGCCATTGGTTTTGGCACGGAAGTCAAGTTGTCTCGAGGGACAGAATTTGTTTATTTGCCCACCCAAGAAGTCGTGACCAACGCCATTAACGTGCCTTACCATGTGCCAGGGCCACCCAAAGCTCGCCTAAAAGTTACTGAGGTTTCGGAAGGCCGGGCGGTCTTGGAGATAACCGAAGGCGACGTGAATCCTGGGGAGTTTATAGTGAGTTGGGAGCATGATTAGGTAG
>JAISWW010000176.1 GCA_031270705.1 Deltaproteobacteria bacterium | reverse complement strand
GGCTTAGTGGAAAGGGTGGAGGTCTCGGCTTTGACTACCCCCGAAAACGAGTTGGCTCGGCGGGCCTCTTTAAATCCAGGCAGTTTGTCGCGTATCGAATGGGACACCTGGTACTGCACGGCTTACATTAGCTCCATCGCTTATCAGTTAGAAGAGGTTCTGCCCAGCGTCCGGGTTAAAGCCATAAGGCAAGTGGCCGAGTCCGAGGGGGCTATCTTAGGCAAGATCCAGTTAATGATGATTTTATTGACTATTTTGACTTTGGTCTGCTCGGCTTTGGCCATCTCCAATTTGGTCACCGCCGGCATCATGGAGCGAAGCGTGGAGATAGGCCTTCTTAAAGCTTTAGGGGCCTCCAATCTCTCGGTCATTTTTTTGTTTTTGTTAGAACTATTTTTGGTGGCCTTGGTGGGCGGGGTTTTGGGTTACCTGGTCGGCTTGGGTCTGGCTCAGGTGATTGGGCTCACGGTTTTTGGATCCACGGTGGACATAAAAACCGCGGTCATTCCTTTAACTGGCTTAATGGTCTTGGCCGTCACCATCATGGGCGCCGTCCCCGCTTTAAGGGCTTTATTGAGTTTACGGCCCACCGAAGTCCTCCACGGTCGGTGAGATTATGATATCCAATCGCTCCTTTATGTTACGCCTGGCTTTTTGGTCATTGGCCAGGCGTCGCTCTCGGTTATTGGCCGCCTTGGTTGGCGTGGCTTTGGGGGCCGTGATTCTTTTGGGCATGGTCACCTTGTGCTACGATTTGCCTCGGCAATTGAGTCAAGAGTTTCGGGCTTATGGGGCCAACCTCGCTTTGGCCGGTTTGGGCTCTGGTCGGATGAGCCTATTAGATTTGGCCAAAGCCCGAGAGCTTTTGCCAAAGGATTCGCTCGTCGGCTTAACGGCTTTTCGCTATGAGTCGACCCGCAATCGCCTAAGGCCTTACACGGCGGTGGGCGTGGATTTTGATCAGGTGAAAAAAACCTCGCCTTTTTGGCGGGTGACTGGCCAGTGGCCCAAAGAGCCTGGGGATCTCTTGGTGGGCTCGGACATCGCTTTGGGCACGGATCTTAAGGAAGGAGCCTACGCCACCATTGATGGCCGTAACGATAAACAAGAACGTTACGAAAAAGATTTTCGGATAGTGGGGACGGTCACTACTGGCGGGGTGGAGGATGGGTTTATTTTCATGTCATTGGCTGACATGGAAACCATGACCTCAACGCCTGGGGTCGCCGATTTAGCCGAGGTGAGCTTAAGGTTGGACTCCGAGTCTTTAAAACAAAAAGCCGCTTTAATTAAGGAAAAAATACCAAATATAGAGGCCCGCTTAGTGACCCGAGTGACTGACTCGGAGACTAATATCCTGGGTAAACTGACTTACTTAGTTTACTTAGTGGCTTTGATCGTCTTGGCTTTAACCATGATTTGCGTGGCCACCACTATGATGACCGTGGTTTTGGAAAGACGCAAAGAGATTGGCTTAAAAAAGGCTCTAGGCGCGGAAAGTTGGCGAGTGGGCCGAGAGTTTTTGGCTGAGGGGATTTTGATTGGGCTTTTGGGCGGCTTCTTTGGCTCTTTAGGGGGCCTGATTTTCGCTCGAGTGGTGGCTCAAAGCGTTTTTGGTCGCGCCTTAACCCCCCATCTTTATCTGATTCCTTTGACCATGTTGGTCATGGTTCTTGTCACGGTCGTGGCTTGCCGAGCTCCAGTCAAAAGAGCGGCGGCGGTGGAGCCAGCCTTGGTTTTGCGCGGCGAATAGGCTTTTAAGGTGAACGCTTTGTCTGACAAACATATTTTGGAAATATTTAACGTCTCGAAGATCTATGGCTCGGTGGTGGCTTTAAATAACATAAGCCTGGCCGTTCCCCAAGGACAATGGCTAGCTATCATGGGGCCAAGCGGATCTGGGAAGACCACTCTTATGAACATAATTGGCTGTCTAGACACGCCTAGCGAGGGGAAAGTTCTGTTGGACGACTTAAACCTGGGGAATTTATCCCATTCAGGTTTAACGGCTATTCGGCGGGAGTCCATTGGCCTAATCTTTCAGGAGTTTCATCTTATATCCTATTTGACGGCCTTAGAAAACGTCATGGTGGCTCAGTATTACCATAGCCTGGTCGACGAGGTTGAGGCCTTGGAAGCTTTGGCTCGCGTGGGGTTGCGGGAAAGGGCCAAGCATCTGCCTAAACAGTTGTCAGGTGGGGAGCAGCAAAGGGTCTGTATCGCTCGGGCCCTAATTAATCACCCCAAGCTGATTTTGGCTGACGAGCCTACTGGGAACCTAGACGAGGCCAATGAGAATTTGGTTATGGACATTTTGCGCCAGCTCCGCGACCAAGGGAGCACGATTATCGTCGTCACCCACGCCCAGGAAGTGGCCGCTCGCGCCGAAAGGGTGATTGTTTTAGAGCATGGTCGTCTGGTTCAGGATAAGCTCAATGATAAGGTAAACAGCGATTCTCTAGAGCCGTCTTCTGAGGTGGCTTAACCTTAAAGCTTTTAGATTTTAGTCAATTTAAGCCTGTCAGAGTTTCTGACGGGCTTTTTTTGCGCCTTTCGGTCATTTTTTAGGAATTTTTCCGAGGTTAAAACTCGCGCGACTCTATGGGGCTCTTAAAAATATCAAATAGAGGCGGGAATTTTTTTTCGAAATTTAGTTGAAAACAGCTTGACATCAGGAAAGCGGGATGTTAAATTTATTGATATTGATTTTTAATATCATTATCAATAAACACGGCATGAGTTTGAGTGGGCAAAGGTACCAGCGCCTTTTTGAAGTGGACGGATCAGAGAATCTTTAGTGAAAATTTCTACGAACGAAACATAATAAAAACGATGATAAAATACTCAAATATTGATAAAATAAATCTTCCCTTAAGCTTTTTAGAGTTGGCGCGATTCATGCTCTCTCTCTCTCTCTCTCTCTCTCTCTTATATATATCACTATTTTATTTTAATTATACTAATATTTATATTATTAACTTATTTTAACTCTATTACTTTTTCGATACTCTTCTATAATCCTCTCTCTCTAATCTATAAAATTTTGCTCCATAAAAATATCATAAACAAAAATAATATATTCAATTGGGCAATATATGTTTATATAAATAATATTTATTTTATTGTTAATGATATATTTATGTGTAATTTCAACATTTTTATTGGAGAAAATGATGAGTGTTCGTACGTTTAACTGGCCATTGATTGGTCAAAAATTAGGCCTTTTCGTTTTAATTTTGGGCGCGTTGATTTTGATATTAACCATGGCGGCAGAGGCCCAGGAAACAAGCAGCGATGGCTCTGTTACCTTGGAAAAAATCTCGGTCACCTCCACAAGGGTAACCAGAGATTTGTCCGAGATTCCATTGTCTGTCTCCGTGATTGGGCAAACTCAAATTGAAGAAAAACCTTTGCCGGAAACCCTTGACTACTTAAGGGATGTGCCAGGGGTGCAGGTGGGACAAAACACTATGGGCTCGCCTACTTTTAGCATAAGGGGTAGTGGATCAGCCCGAACCTTGGTTTTGGTGGATGGGGTAAAACAGAAAATCGCGACCGCGTATTTTGAAAGCGAGGCTGGCGAAATTAATGTGGATCCCTCAGAAATTGAGCGAATTGAAGTTATCAAAGGGCCAGCTTCGGCTTTATATGGCTCAGACGCCATTGGTGGAGTCATCAATGTTATTACCAAAAAAGGCGGGGACAAACCTGTAGGATTTAACGTGGGATTAAAATATGATGGTTCCAATGAAAGTTTGGTTCCTCGAGCGTCAATTTTTGGAACTTACGCGGGGTTTTATTATCGAGTGTCAGGCTCGGGTTTTACAAGTCGCGATAAAGTCCTTCCTGATAGAGAAAGATTGCGTCATAGCGACGCTCATAGGGAAAATTATGACGCCAAGTTTGGATATCAGTGGGACAATGGCAGTTTTGATTTTTCAGCTTCAAGATTTTCCGCCTGGTACAATCAACCCGGCACAAGATCCCCCGTGGGAGATGTTAGAAAGCCAGTTCCACCATCTATAGTCGGTAATAATTATAGTAAAGTGCCCGAAGAAAAACGGGAAATGTATTTAGGTAAGTTAACTTTAAATAATCTTTCTCAGTATTTAAACAGTTTGACAGCGACAATATATTATCTTAAACAGGCAAGAGAACAAGATTCTAAAACAATACAATTTAATAACGCTGGCCTGCCAACTGGAAGGTTATGGCTTTCCGCTGGAAAAGACGAGGGCGAGACCATTGGTGGCGCAATTCAAGCCGACTTTAGGTTTGGCGACCATTATTTGACATTAGGAATTGACGCTGATCGAGCTAACGCCGAGCATTTCGCTGTTACTGGAGATCTTTGGTCCGGCTCGCATTATCGCGAAGGCAATACCCAGACTTTCGCTTTGTTCGCGCAGGACGAGTGGCGCCTAAGTCCGTTTGTGACTTTAACTTATGGGTTAAGGTATACAGTTATTGAAAACAACTTGACCAAAAACTCAACTATAGCGAATAGTCTAGCCAGCACAAAGGAAAAAAACCTGGTTGGCAGTTTAGGCTTAGTTTACCATGGAACCGAGGGCTTAAGCTTAAGAGCTCTCATTTCCCAAGGTTTTAGAGCTCCAACTTTGTCTCAACAACTTATTGGCGGAACTGGAAGGTTTATTCCCAACCGTGACCTGGAACCAGAAACTTCCTTAAATTTTGAGATGGGAGCAAGGTACTCAAGTAGCTCCTACGTCTTGGATTTGGCCTTATTTTACAGTCATCTCAAAGAAGCTTTTTATTCTCAATCATCAGGAATAGTTCACCCAGCTGGTGGATATTATATACAGTGGCAAAATTCAGACCAAGCCACCTCATATGGCGCTGAGATTATGATGGAGTACACATTTGGCGATTTAGGTTTAACCCCTTATTTATCCATGACAGCCATGCGATATGTTAGAACATTCAAAAATGGCTATAAATCTGACAATTCGGGAGTCCCCAGAACTTGGGGCGTAGGCGGCCTTCGTTGGGAGCGCGACATTTCGGAAAATCTAAGGTTGTATACCAACGCTAGCCTGACTTGGTCAGGAGGGTTTCACGATGAAGGGGCGACGGGAATAACGTCAAGCACTATTTTTTATGATTCAGGCTTGAGGGCTGATTTTATAATTGGCCTAGAAGGCGGTGATGAGCATAAATATAAAGCGGCCCTAAATTTTAGAAACATTGGCGATGAGAGATATGAGCCAGATGGATTGTTTCAGCCAGGTTTTCATGTAGTTGGAACGCTCGGTTATGAATTTTAACTCAATTAGTTTTAATAGCTTGTAAATAAGTCAAGGCCCATTAGAGCTTCTGGTGGGCCTTCGCTACTTGGAAGGTTACGGCTAAAGCGAGAAGTTTATTTCTAAAAACTAATATACGGTAACCGCTATCTCATTTGACGGCCTTAGAAAACGTCATGGACGTTAAGTTTGGTTAGTGGGATAAAGGCTCTTTAGATTTTGCGGCTTCAATGTTTTATGGTTGGAACAACCTGCCATACTTTTATCCAGTAAATATTGACATTAGAAAGCAAATCCCTCCGTCTATTGTTGGAGATAATTACACCACGGCTCCAAAAGAAAAAAGAGAAATGTATTTAGGCAAGTTGATTTTAAACGATCTATCGCCATATCTTAGTAGTTTAACGGCGACTGTCTATTACATTCAACAGGAAAGAGAACAGGACTCTAGGACGCTCCAATTTACCAAAAGCGTAAAGACAGGTCGCAAAACGCGCAATCAGCCACCCAAAGCTCCACCCTTATGTTATGATCGGGACGTTTGTACTCCGCGTGACGTTCGTTAAAATTATCAGCCGGACTTGCGAACCTGGAGAACCGGGGCGGGATAGGCCGACAAAGCGGCATTGGTAGTCAATAAGCTGAGGCCTTCGGCCTTGGCTTGGGCCAATAGCAAACGGTCGAAAGGGTCTTTGTGAAGCGGGGGCAAATCACCCACAGCGGTGGCGTGAAGCCCGGTAATAGCGATTTCGTGGTAATCGCTGTTCAGCGGTCGCCGCCGCGATATTCTGGCGTCAACCTGAAAGTCAGGGTGGTTCAAGCTATTTTTAATTGTCACTTCCCATAGACTGGCCGGGCTGAAATAAATCTCGTTCTCTTTATCGGTGATCAATTGCCGGGCCTGTTCCGATAAATGCTCAGAACGGGCTACCGACCATAACAATATTTGAGTATCGAGCAGAATCTTCATCAGGCTATTCCCGCCCCTCAAACATAGCTATGATTTCTTCCCGGCCTACAGCCTTAACGTCGTCGGGGACGGGGACGACGCATTGGCCGCGCATAATATCAAGACGCCTGGATTTTTCCGGTTCCTCGTAGGGCAGAACCCTAACCAGAGGTTTGTCGTCATCGGCAATGATGAAGCCGTCGCCGTTTTGGGTTTGCCTGATCAATTCCAGGAGGCGTTCCTGGGCTTCATTTATGTTGATCGTCAACATGGGCGCCCCTCCTTCTTCAATGGGATATATTGTATTATACAGAGGCCGCCATGTCTAACAGCTGTTTTTCCCGAACCACGGCTATCGGGGAAAACAGTTCGCGGAGCAAACGCCGGAAGAATATTTGTCCGCTTACTACCGGAGGTTCCAGTCATGAGGCGCGATTGTCGGCGGGATTACAGGAACATCTTGTATGTGACGTTGAAAACCGAAGCCAGACGTTTGGCCATAGCCCGGCTGATGGAGCGCTTGCCGCTTTCCAGTTCGGATACTCTTGTTTGGGCGATTCCAAGTTTATCGGCTAGTTCTTCCTGGGTCATTTCTTCCTTGCCGCGAAGGCCGCGAATCAACATTCCAGGGCTTCCGTCCGGGAAAGCTTCTTCAATAGAAAACATTTCATCGCCGTTTTCGTTAAGTGGACGTACAGCTTGCCCGGCTAGCGCCAATACGCCTTTCAAAGCTTCTTCCAGCAGAACCGCATTGGCCGCCGGGACTTTGACGCTCAGATTTATTTCAGCTAATCCGTCGGTAATCTGCGTTTTCATGTGTGCCGGCATATCTGATCTCCATAAGTTGTAGTTCCATGTCGAGAACTTTCCAAACCGCCACATACCTGGGCTTGCCCTTGTTGAGGTGGCAATGGCGGTAGTCTTCGCCTTTTTTACGGCCGGACAATTTGCCGTAATGGGGCCATTCAGGTTGCTCCGGGCCTTCCCATCGCAATTCATGCGCCAGGGCGAACAGTTTTTCTCTCATGTTCGTCGGCAACTTTTCCTTTTGCTTGTCAGCTTGGCCGCTAAAAGTAACTGTCCAGGGCGGGGCTTCATTGGTCATGCGATTTATTGCCTCCCTGTTCATATTATATCCATATTTGATGTAAAGACAAGACCAAATTTCGGGTGTACCTAAAAATTTTGACCTATCTTGGAACACATAAATTAGATATTTTATTGATTAAAAATATATGTTTAAAAACACATAACAAATTATTAAGATCTAAAATATACCAATTAAAATATAAATGACTAATTTAGGTTGTAGCGGCTAACTTTAACCTTAAATCATATTTAGGTTTACGCCTTAAAGGATAACCTAACTTTTCGTATGCTCCTTCCAACCAGTACAGAGATCTAACCATGTCCGCTACCTCCTTATCCCATAGACCGCTTTTGGCTTTAGC
>JAISWW010000160.1 GCA_031270705.1 Deltaproteobacteria bacterium | reverse complement strand
TAGTTTGTTATAAGATTAATGTAGGCAATAGCCATGTTATTTAGCTTTATATTACATAAAAATAATTATAATTTAATCAACGTAATCTTGATAGCTCTTTTTACGGTTTTTGGAGTTATTTTAAGTGAATCTTTAACTTTGGCGTTAAGTGAAGAGCAACTTAAAGAATTGAGAAAAGATGATTATTTTCTTAAAGCTGAATATCATTTTTTTGAAACAGTTAGTAATTATCCTTTAAAGTATAAAGATGCTCTGAAAACATTAATTAAAGAACATAATAATACTTCTGATACAATTATTAATAAGTTTATGGCGGAGCAAGGTTTAACATTTACTCAAGCTGGCACTATGTTTTATATTAAAATGAATAATGATGTAATTAATTTTTTGCCCGCAGAAATGAGAAGTAATTTAAAAATATTAGATTTTACTAAATTCTTTAATAATCAAAAAGAAAATCCTCAAAAAAATGCTACACTTAAAGGCAATGATCAATCAGAAGTGCCGAAAAATACGCCTAAACATGACTCAAGTATACCCAATATTTCATCAAATAATCTCAATGATAAGCCTGACAAGTTGCCTAGAAACTTAGATTCATCTAATAAACCACAGTCTATCTTAAATATTTCTAATATAAAAATTATTTGGTTTATATTAATTGTTATTTCACTTTCAACTTTCTTTTTATTAAGACGTTATAATCCTATAAAAGGGATGTTTATGTTTAAATAATGACAGTTATTATTTTGTAAAAATAACCGCGCTATAGTTGTCATAATCGTTTTTATTAAATTTTGCTATATTTTTTAGATCATCTTCAAGAGTCCTAAGCTTTTTTCTTAATATAGTTGGCTTAAACTCTTCTGATGTAGTAAAAACCAATGTTTTTAGTTGCTCTTCATCTATCCACTCCCAAAAGCCATCAGTAGCCAAGACCAGCGTGTCATAGGCTCGTAAATTCTCCTCAGAGCCCATGGTTGGCCGAGCCTCAGGCTCAGAGCGGCCCAGAGCCTTGGTTAAAATATTTCGGTCAGGACACCCTCTAATATCCGCCGCGTTTATTTCCCCGCTGGCGACCAAAACCTGAGCTATGGTGTGATCCAAAGTCTGAAAGTGGACTTTATTATCCCTCAGTAAATATAATCGACTATCGCCAACGTAACCCCAAATTAGTTGGTTTTCTTTGATAATAGCCAAAGTTAATGTAGAACACATATTATATAATTCATCTTTTTGAGATGAAAAAATTTCATTATCAGCTAATTCAAACGCTTTTATTATTGAATCTTTATTGATATTGGTATCTTCAAAAAGAAAATTTAATGAGGCCGAGACGGCTTTTTGCGAGGCCACGCGACCGCCCATGTGGCCACCTAGACCATCGGCCAAGGCCAAAACTAGACTGCCATCGGCTGTTCTAGCCAACCCCCAGGCGTCTTGGTTTTCCTCGCGACCGCCACGGTCAGAAAGAGCGACCACAATGGAATTATCCGCCATCCGTATTTCCACGGGCGAGCGTTGATTTTTCTTTTCATTTTCCCAGGATAAAATACGAAACATATTTTGCCTTCTGATATTTAAAGATATTTTAAACTATAAAAAGTAAAAAGATAAAAAAAGTAATTAAAAGATATAATATAATTTGACTTATATACCATAATATTCGTCTTTCATAGTAGATATAATTGTATTGTATATTTCTATCTAGTTTATAATCTCCTATTGTATAGGCTACGCGTTTAGAAGTATGACAATAGATAACTAATGAAAAGCTAATTAGAATAAAAAATATTATACATAAAATAATATTGTTAATTCCTGAAACATCAATTTTATCATTTATTAATGCTATAAAAATAGTAAAAACAGAGAGTTCATAGAAAAATTTAAAATTAATAGCTAGTATCATTTTTTTATTTAATTTAAATATAGTAAATAATGTAATGATTGAAATAATATAATGTATAAAAACGAAAACAATAAATCTTTTTAAATTTAAACCATATTCTAATAATTTGTTACTTAAATTATGTAGAGGGTCAGACAAAAACCATATAAAAATTCCTTCAACTATTGTTAAGAATGATAAACCAAAAAAAATAAATAATAACGATCCATCTAAAATTGGTTTACTATTTTCAGATAGATTGATATATAATGGTAGATAAATAGTCTCTTGAGAAGTTTGTTCAGTTTTTTGGGTTAACTGTAAATTTTTTATCTTTTTTATTAGAGCCGTAGATTTTAGTTTGAAGGGAAATCGGAAAACCCTCTTTTCTTTAGTTTTAGGCGCGAACGGCTCAACTTCGGATAACGCCAGGGTCTTAGCGCGCGAGACTGGCTCTAAGACGGGCGGGTTCGGAGTTTGGGGCGGGCTAGCTGGAGGCGTGGTCTTCTTTTCAAGAGAAGGTTGAGCTTTGGGCTTAGCGCTCGGTTTTAAGGCCGCGACCTGGGGTGGCTCAAGGTTAATATTGGGGAACAAAGCTGGATCTTGGCTATGGCTGGTTAAGATATTCACAAACTCAGCCACGCCTTGGATTCGATCCTTTCTATACAGCTTTAATGAGCCTTTGATAGCCTCGAGCATGGCTTCGTCAACATTTTCTCGCGTCAAGAGATCCAGTCTCTTAATCATGGGATCGGGCTCATTTTCCATAAGGGCGTTTTGACGATCCATGGCCTGGGCGGGTTTTTGGCCAGTCAAGACATTAAACAAGACCGCCCCTAAGGCGTAGATATCCGTCCAAGGCCCTTGAGCTTTGGCCCAGGTGGAGTGTTGTTCTACTGGCGAGTACCCAGGGGTCACAAAAACACTCATGCTCTGGCTTCTAGCCACTAAAGCGTTTCTAGCCGAGCCAAAATCGATCAATAAGGGCTCATTGTTTGAGGAAAAAAAGATATTTTCTGGTTTTAGATCGCGGTGAAGAAATCCCTCTTTATGGATCACGGCCAGAGCGTTTAAGATTTGGGGGAGCCAGGCGTAAACCTCTCGCCAACCCATTTTTCCTTGGGGTTTTTGGGCTAATAAATCCTCTAAGGTTTGGCCGATAATAAAAGGCATCACAAAATAGGCCGTGCCCTGAGCCTCAAAGTAGTCAAGGATCTGGACGATATTAGGGTGCCTAAATCTTGACAGAGTTTGGGCTTCCGTGAGAAACGCCTTTAAGATGTTTTTATATAGAGAGGTCTCAACTCGGGGTTTGGGAATAACGGTGTGCCCATTTTGGACTCTAGCCGCGAAGTCAGTTGGAAAATGCTCTTTAATGACCACAAACTCCCCAGAACGGAGATCTTGGGCTTGATAAGTGATCCCAAACCCGCCTTGCCCCAGAACCCTCAAAATTAAGTAATCCTTGAGCGTAAATTGTGGGGGCAGACAAATGTCCACAATTTTATAGGGGTTTGGGGAGTCTATTTGATCCATGGCTTTAAGAAAAAACCTTTAAAATTATCTTAAAAAACAATACAATTATAAGCGCAACTATTAAAAAAGTAATGAGGTGTTTTATATTTTTAAATAAATAAAGGTATGTTTCTTTAATGACATTAATTGTTTTTAATTTAAAACTTCGTATCTTTAGTAATATTGAGCCTTTATTGGCTATTAAAGGTTTTATGACATTTTTAGGTTTGGGCAAAGGGTTGATGGATCTATTTATCGTCGAGCCTAAAGCTTGCCTTAACTCAGCCACCCCTTGAATCCTCTCTTGGTAGTTCAGTTTTAGGCATCTTTCCATCGTTTTAATTAAATTTTGATCGTGCTCATGTTCTAATTTTTTAAAAATTATCTCGCAAGGATCAGCGCCGATTCTGGTCTGGGGGCTAAGAAGATGAAGGCCTGACAAAACATAATAAATGACCGCCCCTAGGGAGTAGATATCCGTCCAAGGCCCTTGGGGAATATTGGCGGAGTACTGCTCTGGGGGAGCGTAACCGTGAGTCAAGGCTAAGGGAACTTTTTGGCCAGCCAAGACATCGCCCGCCGCCCCAAAATCAATTAAGACGGGGTTATGGTTTTTTTGGATAAAAATGTTACTGGGTTTTATGTCCCGATGGAGAATGCCTCGAGCGTGGACGGCTTGTAACCCATCTAATATAGGATCTAGCCAGGCCATGACTTCCCTGGGGGTTTGTTTCCTTTCTGGTTTTGAAGCGACAATATTATCTAAAGTTTCTCCTTCTAAGTAAGGCATGACAAAATAAGCCGTGCCTAAGGCTGGAAAAAAGTTCATGATGGGCACAATATTGGCGTGGTTAAACTTAGTGAGGAATTTGGCTTCCTTAAGAAAGTAACTTAAACCTTCCGCGAATTCTTGAGCGCTTTGCGCGTCATTGGGCTCCAAATAAAACCCCCTGACTCTTCGAACCGCCATAACCTCAGGAGCGGGAAAATATTCCTTAATTACTACTGTTTGGTTATTTTTACGATCCAAAGCCTTATAAGTCACCCCAAATCCGCCACGACCTAAAACCACTCTAATCTCATAGCCTGATAAAACAAAGCTTGGGGGCAAATAGTCTGGGGGGGAGAGGGTTATAGGGCTGGGACTCATTTTATTCGTCTAAAATTTTCGCTCTAGAGGCGGGTTGGGGGTTAAGGAATTTTTTTGGTCTGGCGAATGGCTTTTATTATACGCGGCGGAGGTCACATTTTTAGGTGATTCTGTCGTAGTAGACACGTTTATGCCTTCAAGCATGCCCTTAGCTCCCTTTCGCATGGGAGCTGATCTCGGGTCTCTTTTCTCTTGAGGCGGGGAGGGCAGACCTGAGTTAGGGGCCTTATTGTCAGCTGGTTGGTTAGGGTCGATAGGCGCCGTTTCATTGGTGGGCGCGGTTGAGCTTTGATTGACTGTCCATTCTTCAGGTTTTAGCGTCGTCTGATTATCGGTTTGGGTATCTGGTCTAGGGTCGATAGGCGCCGTTCCATTGGCGGGCGCGGTTGAGCTTTGATTGACTGCCTCCTCGTCAGGTTTTTGCTTCGTCTGATTATCGGCTTGGGTATCTGGTCTAGGGGCGATAGGAGCCTTCCCATTGGCGGGCGCGGTTGAGCTTTGATTGACTGCCCCCTCTTCGTATTTTTGCGTCGTCAGATTATCGGTTTGGTTATCTGGTCTTGGGGGGATAGGAGCCGTCCCATTGGCGGGCGCGGTTAAGTTTACGCTTTGATTGACTACCCCCTCTGGCGTTATCTCTTTCTCGGGCCAAAAGATCAAATACCCAAAGGCGCCCACTATTAGAGCCAAAAGCGTGATGGCGATGGGCCAGAGAAATCGGGAGCGAGGCGCGAAATCCTCTTGAAATTGATCTTGGCCTATGGGGGCGGTTTTTTGGTAGGGCGCGTCCAGTTGAGCTAGCTGGACAGTAATATTGTCGGTACCGCCACCTTTAATGGCCGCGTAGACCAGTTTTTCGGCTTTGGTTTGGATAGGAACTCTAGAGACTAAGATGGCTTTGATTTTCTGCTCCGTGACCATCTCCGTTAACCCATCGGAACATAAAAGAAAAAGATCGCCGGAGCGACAATTTATTTTCTGGACGGCCAGGGCCTCCTGAGTAAGTCCTCCGCCTAAAGATTGGGTAACTATATGCCTTTGGTCAGATTTTTTAGCCGCGGTTACCGATAATTGCCCTGAATCGATTAGCTCTTGGACATAGGAGTGATCTTTGGTTAAAAGCTCAAGATTATTTCTTCTTAAGCGATATAACCGACTATCCCCAGCGTGAATAATATAGGCCTCATACCCTTTTATCAACAAAGACACAATAGTTGAGCCCATGCCCGCCAGCTCGGGATTGGCCAAGGCTTTTTGGGATATTCGCGCGTCCGCTGTCAATAAGGCTTGGCTCAATAGCCTAGAAGGCTCTTCTTGATGAGAGCTCACATAGCGATGGAAAGCCTCAACCGCGGTTTGGCTAGCTGTTTTGCCGCCAGCGTAACCTCCAAGGCCATCGGCGACCACCAGCAACTCGCCAGCTTGGGAGGTAAACCAGCCAAAACTATCTTCATTGACTTCGCGTATTGTGCCCGGGTGCGACAACTGGCCCACCGTGAGCCGAGGCGCGACCGGGGTCATTTTTTCTTGAGGTTTGGGCGAGAGGCCATTAGTCGTCGTCGCTCGCGAGACGTCTAAGGGTCTGGTGGTTCTGCCTTCTGGGGTTTTTGGGCCAGTTGTCTGGGCGTTTGTTGGTTTAGGCTGGGGGTTGGATCCCATTATTTCAGGCCTTTAAAGAAAGATTGAAACGCGAATAGCGCTACTGACGGCTAGGGCTGGCCAAAAAAGCCAAAACAATTTGTCTGTGATTTGACTTAAATCTTGTCCAAGCTCACAAAAAGTTAATCAGCTATTTTAGAGCTAAAAAAGTCAAATTTATAAAATAAAATATATTTTCAAGATTTAGATCGCGCTTGAAAATAATATTTAGTCTAATATTATGGTCTAGAAGAAAGCCTTTAGCGAAAACCATCGGCTCCAACTGGACAATATTTTTAACTACTCATGAACAAAGTCTCTCATCTTTTTCAGACAATTTGAGCCAGCGCGAGCGCTGGCTCAAAAGGTTACGGTTTTATTGATGATGGGACAGTTTTCGGCGGCAAGGTCACCAAAACATAGGTGTGAGCGCCTAGGCCCAGAATATCCCCATGTTGAATGATTTTTTGGCCCTCAGCCTCGACGCCATTAATTTTGGAGCCATTGGAAGAGAGTTTATCCTCAAAGACAAACTTGTCATTGCGGTAAAGAATGACGGCGTGTTCCTCGGACAACATCTTGTCGTCAATCTTAATCCGGGATTTGGGGCCCTGGCCAATGGTTTGGCGACCTTCCCTTAAGGGGAAAAAAGCTCCTTCTTTGTCTAAAGAAAAACTCACCAAAAAACCCACCAAAGCTGGCAAGCCCTCGTCTTTAACCGGATCTTGGCCTGGACGCTGGATGACGGTTCTTTTGCGGTCGCTCTCATTGGTTATTTTTATGGTTTTTCTGAGTGGGTTCGGGGCGGTCACCCAGGAATCGTTCGGGCTAAGGGGTTGTTGGGCGGCTTTTTCCCCACACCAAGGACAGAATTCGGCTCCTTCTGGAATAATATGGCCATTGGAGCAGCGAAGAAAAGAGCTACCGTCGGCCCCCAGATTCTCTTGGCAGTAAGGGCAGACGGTATAGCCTTGGTCGACCTGGTTACCACAGTTCCAGCAATGGGACATAACCTAAAACTCCTTCAATTATTAGCCAACTATTTCCGAATCAGCATGGCCGTGGCCGAGCCAAACTTAAGAATGTCGCCCACTTTTAAAGGCGTAAAACTTTTAATGGCCGAGCCATTGACTAAGGTGCCATTGGTGGAGTTGAGATCTTTGACCTGACAAGAATTGGCGTCGGTCAAAAACTCGGCGTGACGGCCCGAGACCGTGGAGGCGTCAATGATTATATCATTGCCAGGCGTGGCTCCTAGGGCGCATTTGCCGAGCGTTAAAGGGTAGCGCTTCTGGTGATCCGAAAACTCCAAAATAAATGGGCTAAAGTTTGGTTTAGCCAATTTGACGGTTTTGCCCCCATCGGCTCGGTTAGGCTGAGGCCGATCCAAAACCGTCGGGGTATTGGTGGGGCGAGTTTTTTTCTTATTGGCCAGAACCAAGATCATAATGACCACAAAAAGAATAGCGGCCACGGCGATTAAGATTAAAATTAAGGGTTTTTCTTTAAAGGTTCTAGATAACCAATTGATTATCGACTCAGGTTCCGGCGCGGTTTCGGGCGAATTCGGAGAATCAAGGCCCTCTGGAGCGGGGGCGTTCGGATCAGTAGATTTCTGATCAGGGGATTTCGGAGCGATTGCTTTCGGATCCAGCGCTTTCGGATCCAGCGATTTCGGATCTAGCGATTTCGGATCAAGGGCGTTCGGATCCGCGGGTTTTTTGAGTTTATCCTCAGGCGCTAATAAAGTTAAACTCTGGGTTTGATAGCCATCGCCAACTTTTTGGCGCAATAAAGCGTAAATTTCGCGTTCCTCAGGCGTAAAATCCTCTGGCAATTTAAAAGTGAGGTTAAAGACAGTTTCCTTGGGCGGTTTAGGAGCTTGAGCTTTTTGGACGTCAAAAATAGCCATGGACAAAGATTCAGGGTGGTTAACCCGCCAGAATTGGCCTTGGGTCTCAGTGGCTAACCTCTCCATGAAAGCTCTATGGCGCTCGTCAGTATTAGGCAAAGCCAGCCAGATAGAATAGATTTTGACCTTATTGGCGGTGGCCGAGTTTAAGACGTCGAACTGAGTGAGAGAGCCACCATCCTCAACCCCATCGGAAATAACCAATAAAACGCGTTGTCCGGGCAGGTTCTTTAAGAGGTCAACGCTATAGATAAGCGACCTATATAACTCGGTTTTTGAGCCAGATAAAGATAAATTATCGACCGCCTGGGCAAACTGAAAGCGACTGGTCGTAAAGCTGGAGGCTAATTGAACCGTGTCGTTAAAGGCGATTAAGGCTAACTGATCTTTAGGATCCAGTCTTCGGCTAAAAGAAACCAAAGCTCTGCGCGCGGCTTCCAGATTAGGCTCATTGAGGCTTTTACTGGTGTCCAGGGCCACAAGAATCTGATAAGGCTCTCTTGGGGGCGGCGGAACAGGAGTCAAGGTTTGAGCCGGAACCTCAAGACCTACGGGCGCTATAAAGAGCGACCAACTATCTTGGGTTTCGTTAGGGTTGGAGCTGACCAAAGATAGCTTTATTTCTGGCCATTGGCTGGTGACCAGATTTTTGACAACGAAATTTGGGGCTTGCTCGAGCCGTGATTGAGCTTCACTCAATTGAGCCCAGAAAACGAAAACAAGGATAAAACTCAGGACAAAACCCAGGAGGAGCTGAGAGTTGAAGAGCGGGATTTTTTTCAACATAGTGCTTACCGCTATGGCCAAATAACCCGCTCGTCAAGAACAGGTTTTAAAAATATTCATTCGAACTTGTAATAAGCTTTGACGCGGACGACTCAGCCTAATTCCTCATTCGTCTTGTTGATAAGGAATATTGTTGTCAGATAAAAATTTCATCGTCGCTTGAGCGTTCAAAGCGATGTTGCCTTTGTATTTAGATTTATCGTCGTCAACTATATATATACGAGTGTTGACGCCCACGACCAAGCCTTTCTCATTTAAGAGGGGGCTACCGCTGTTGCCATGGAGAGTTTCGGCTGAGTGGACGACCAGGGGCGTAATAGGGGCAAAGTCTAGGTTATTAATGACGCCTTCGCTGTACACGGCCTCTGGAATGGACGACTTAGGAACGCCCATATCCAGAATAAAGCCTGGATATCCCCAGGTGAAGATCTTGTTGGAGTTTTTCGCCTTGGAGCTAAAAGCTAGAGAAGGCGCGCTCGGTTTTCTGTCTAAACGCAAAACCGCCCAATCTTTATTACTAGTTTTATTAAAGGAACTGGCGATAACAACCGCTTTAATCACCCCGATGTCTTGGTTTCTCACGTAGGCCACCTGGCCTATGGAACCGGCCACGTGAGCGTTGGTCATAACTAGACCCTCGCCGATAAAAAAGCCAGTTCCTCCGACTGTTTGTCTTTGGACTTCAACCACGGCTTTTTTGGTTCTCTCTCGAATGTCCGCTTCCGTCTCTTGGCGCTCAAGGCGGGGAGGCTCAAAGCTCGGAGGATACTCTGGCTCCAAGTTGTTCCGCGGTTCGATGGGTTTGGGCGGAGCTGGCTCGATCGGTTTAGTCGGAGCTGGCCCAATCTGACTGGGAGCTTGGGGCGAAGTTGGGGAGCTGGGATATGGCTTAGGCTTCTCTTGGGGTTCCTCAACTATCGGCGGATTTGGCGTTGACTGATTCGTCGCTGGCGATAATTGGCTCGGTTTTTTATCCGGCGAGTCAAACAATAGGAATAGGCCGACTATGATGAGGGTCAGACAAGCTAAGGCCAGATATTTTGGAATATTGGATCTTAAGATTCTTTTGGTTTTAATGGACCTTTTTTGATATTGAATTAGGTTTAATAAAGCCGGAAGATTAGTATTAGCCCGGCCAAAATTTATTTGGTTGGCTTCGGCCACCACGGAAGAGTTGATTCTTCGGCCATCGACAAAAGTGCCATTTTTGGAGCCCAGATCCGTCAAAACCCAGCGCCCATCGCTTCTTAATTCCAAAAGAGCGTGCTGGCTGGAGACGCCTGGTTGGTTAATTACCAGATCAGACTCGTCAGTTCGGCCAATGGTGTAGCGATCCGCCTCCGATAAGGGCAAAGGAGAGGCTTTTTGGGCCCCAGCTAAAATTTCGGCCACCGTATAAGATCTGTCCGCCAAAAAGATCCGATCCGAAGCGGTTACCTGGGCGCTTTTGACCAGTTTTTTCGGCTCCCCCACGGCCAGGCCATTTGTGGAGCCCAGATCGGTCAGGAGATAGGAGCCGGGCCCAGTTTCCGAAAGGGTCGCGTGCCGCAGAGAAACTTTTGGATCATTAATTATAAAATCCGCTTCCGAGCTTCGGCCAATGAGGATTTTGGACAAATCGCCCCCTTGGCCATTTAAAGAGGCCCCACACAAAGCGCAAAATAGGGCGCCATTGGCTAAAGGCTTTTGGCAACGAGGACAGATCAACTTTAAAGCCCTCCATGGTTAGGTATTAAAGCGGGGGCCAGCTCGACCCATTCGTCAATTAAGGGTCTG
>JAISWW010000095.1 GCA_031270705.1 Deltaproteobacteria bacterium | reverse complement strand
ATAAAGAGCTCGACGGCTTGATTGAAATCCTCAAAAAGATTCATTATAACACACTTATTTTATTACGTTTTTTGTTTTTTTCAAAACAGGGTTTGGCGAGAGCATCTTAAATAGAGGCCTATAACCTGGGCAATGATTCTGACCAAAAAAAGCCTGATGTTTGGAGATGTCGCTAGAAATTCATAGGCCATCGAGCTCGGTAGAATTCTTAACTTAGCTCAATTTAGCGCTTGACTATCATTAAGATTATATAATTAATATTAAAAATAGTATAATTATATCTATTAACAGTTAAGATTAATTGATAACTCTTTTTAAACAAATTTTTAGAAATAATAACGCCCCCAAAACCTAATTAAGATGGATTTGGAGGCGTAGCAAAAAAATGTAGATTAACGGTAACGGTCAAAAAAACCTAAACATATTGACAAAAATGGGGTTTGAGTCTCGCTCTAACCAACCTCGGTCAATTATTCAGATTTATCAGGCGATGACGATGAGCTGATTCTTTTTCGAAGCCCCTTTACATGACGTTCGGGCAGTCCAGTAGCATTGATTATAAACTCGTCAGAACACTGAAGCCCGATCATTTTCAAGGCCACTTCCTCTCGTGCCTTATTAGCCGACGCTCTAATAGCCTTTTCTTTAAAAGCCATAGCCCATAACTCCTGGTCGCTTACGGCGGAGGATAAATCATCCATCTTTGTAAAAGCCTCCTTAAAATTTATCAAGCGACCTCATCATTGGCTATAAAAATCCGATGGACAAATATAATCACATGACAAAAGCGGCTGATATTAAGATTAAGTTACTCAGCCAGGATTTTTACTCGGTTAAGAACCTCCAGAGGGCTCGCTTACCGGCGTCCCTATTCATCCACGAATCAGCTAAAGATAGTCAAGAAAACCTCAACAAACTGGCCACGGTAGGCAAAAGCGAGGTTTGAGTCTCGCTCTAACCAACCTCGGTCAATTATTCAGATTTATCAGGCGATGACGATGAGCTGATTCTTTTCCGAAGTCCCTTTACATGACGTTCGGACAGTCCAGTATAATTGATAATAAACTCGTCAGAGAAGCGATCTTCGATCATTTTCAAGGCCATTTCCTCTCGTGCCTTATTAGCCGACGCTCTAGCAGCCTTTGTTTTCAGAGCATCAGCCCATAGCTTCTGCTCGCTTACGCTAGGGGACAAAACACCCATCATTTTATAAACCTCCTTAAAATTATCAACCAACTCTTCATCAGTAGCTATAAAAAGCCGATAAACAAAGTCAGTTATGTAAGAAAAGCGGCTGATTTCAAGATTAAGTTCCTTAGCCAGGATTTTAACTCGGTTAAGAACCTCCATTGCGTTTGCTTCCTGTTCTTCTCTAAGCTCAGACGAAGCGAGAAAAAGTCGGTCAGCCAATAAAATTAACGAGAATATTCGTTTATCGTTCCGAAGTTCACCTAAATCAAGATCTTTAACGTTAATTGAGCGATAATTTATGGAAATAGATCCACCTGATATAAAATTTCTACTAAAATGAGTGACGCCACCACTATCACCTGTAAAAATAGCTAGAAAACCAATATTTCCTGTTTTTCGTTCCTCATTTATACGGGCCATAATAGAATGCGCGCGTTGACCAAAATCAGTTTTTCTCGCGTGCTGTTGCTCAATAATAAAAAAATTCTCAAATATTTGGCCTTTTTCCTCAGATTGATATTCATAGATAATATCAGGGGCCAACAGACCTTTAGCGGTAATAGCGCGTTTCTTATAGATCTCGCAATTTATTTTCGAAATGATTCCAGTAGGATTATTTCCTGTTGGAGAATTGACGACGATTTTAATCTTATGATCATAATACGTCATCAAATCACGCGCCCCATATGGATCATTCAAAGCTAATTTATGGGCGACATCAATCCACTTATATGGATGTTGTATGTTTTCATCAGCTAAAACAGAGTTACTAAAGATGCTTATACAAGCAATTAGGGCTAAAAACACTACACACATTAATAAATAGACCATTAAACAGTCTCCACTCCCATTGTAATCATTTCATGGGCTATTGTCAAGAGGCTATCTGAAAAGACTGCAAAACATTAGGTAAACGGCAGGGCCTTCAGTCTGGAAACCAAAAAAATAGTTAGCCATCATCAAGCGGTTTTCCATAGGATCCACTAGCTAAGGGGTTCCTAGAACATGCCGTAAATCATTCTTTTATATCAGTATCCATTTAAATATATTTACGCCTCCCGTCAGTAGAGTTTACTGACCAAGCCTCGATTCGCATATGTAAATCAGGCCAATCTCTGTAAAAAATCTAGCTCAAAATTTTAAGACATTCAAATTAGGGCCTGTCTCGCGACTCATAGTTTAAAAATATAACCCAAACGTTAACCAAAATCGGCGCGTGGCCATTGGGCGAACCCACGCTAAAAAAATCGCCATCGCGCTAATGAAAGCGCGGTCAATCAGTTCCTTTTTAAAGTTAACTTTAGTCAACTCGGTGGAGAGCGCGCCCCACGTCTCTCAGCCTCGGCCAAGGCCTTAAACTGGGTCAGCCAGGTGGCAAATTTTTTCAGGGCACATAAATCAAAGAGCCAGCTGACCGCGACCTGAGCATTAGTATAAAGCAAAGAAATATTTTTTCAAAGCGTTTTCTAAGAGTATAGGAACAAAAAATTTTCCTGTCAAGCCTGTTTTCTATCGGTTGCCCAAAATAATCTTATTTAAGTTCCTTGGTGGCTTCAAAAATTACCTTTCTAGTCAGTTTCCCGACAACTAATATCTCGGTTATAATGTCCTTGAAGCCTAAGGCGCAAAGCCATGTTGATAACTTTTAAAAGTATTGCGAAATACTATATTGTTGATTCACGAGCTTAGGACAAAAATTTTTTAATCATCTTGAAAAAATTTTGATTGAGGGTCTATCGAGAGGGGCAAAAGTCCATTTGGTATATTTTTTTGCCAATAAAAATCTTCTAGTCAAGAGTCTAAAAAAGTTTCGCCTTAAAAATTTTGGTTAAGGAGCTGGGCGCGATGGTCATTTTTGGACTAGTTCTAGGGCGATCTGAAAGGAGAACAAGCCTTAAATGCTAACTCAATATCGGTCTTAATGATTTGATCTTTTAGCGAAACCAAAATTTGACTTTTTTAGGCCAATCTCCCTAGGCCCTTCGCCTCTTAAGCCCTAGCATTTTGAACCTTAGCCTTAACATCTCAAATGCCCCACGCTCAATTTTTTAGCTCAAGTCCTGAATTTAGGCATTTGTGAGGCAAAACTATTTTTTACCCGCGGACGGAACTTGTCCCGGACTTTCCTCAAACCGTGGGCTAAAATATCAATGATGCCCTTGAAGGCCAAAAATTTTAACCGCGTAGGTCACAGCCCGAGGCCTAAGCGCTCCATATCTTGACGGTCGAGGCTCCGGATCTCAAATAGGAAAACAAAGCGATCTTAAAAAACCGGCCAGAGACGCGAAATTCTCGCGGCCAGGTTCAGGATCAAGCCCTGGCTTTTTCGCCTCAGTTAATTGTTTGGGGTTTGGTGAGGGATATTTTTTAAGAGAGGTTCAAACAGCTGGAAAGACGAGGTTAAGGCGAGCGGAAGTTATTAACAATTTAATTACTTTTAAAATAAATAACTAATTTTGGTTAAAGGGCGTCATAAATAAAAGATCTATAGTAAAAAAAAGAGCGCCTTAACGCGCTCATAGTAAGAATGGATACAACCATATTAAACCGTTACGTTTTTAGGTTGACAAACGTTTCTTGCGACGACACTTGGGCACAGTATCGGGTTTGCGGAAATATTGAAGATCTTTAAAAAGAACTCCTCGAGTGACCCCAAAGACCTCCGCGGCGTCCACCGTGGTCGAATCGGGATGGTTATAAAACCAGATCACGGCTAAAGCCATGCGCAGGGTCAGAGGGTCATCTTTAACCTCTTCCCGCATTTTTAAGGCTTGTTGATATTCGGCCTCGGAAATGATAATTTTTCTTGCCACGCGCCCTCCATCCAAATTAACCATAATAGTAACTATTAATATATACTAATTCCTAGACTATAATCAAGCCAATTTTTGGTCCAATCTTGGTCTATCTTAGGGGCGCTTCAAATATTGGCCAAAATCCCCCTCAAAGCCTTTATCCTTTGGCGCCTTGGGCTTGGCTCAAGGCCAGATTTTCAAAATACTTGATTTAAGGCTCCTGATCCATAATAATAATTGGCTGTAAGCCCCGATCTCGGGACTAGCGAACGCGGAAACAAAAAACTAAATTACTATGTTTTTATTGTTTTTTGTTAATTTTATTTACTATTTATTTAGTTATAATTCTTTTAATTCATAATATATGAGACGCTCTCGCTTGAGGCCTAGCTCTAAGGCCTTTTGACCTCTGGCCAAAGACGCGTTTCCCTTAAGGATACTTTGACATGAGCGACCGCCGATTTGGACCGTTACTTCTGGCCTCGGTTGTATGGCTAGCCTTATTGGCTTTCCCGCAGGCTCGCCCTCTATCTTTGGCCCAGGCCGCTACCTTCACCGATCGCATCGTGGCCCAAGTCAACCGAGAGGTCATCACCCTAAGCGAATTGGAAGCCCAACTGAAAAATATCCCTAAAGCCCAAAGAGAGGCCATTGAAAAACAGGGCGGGGATGTTCAGCGCGAGGTTCTCAACCTTCTGATTGAGCAGGAGCTAGTCAACCAAGACGCCAAACGGCAAGGCATCATGGTGACTGAGCAAGAAATCGATGAGGCCGTTAAGTCCATCATGGATGAAAACAAGCTCAATCCTGAACAGTTTAAGGCTTCTTTAATCAAAAGCGGCACAAATCTCCCAGCTTTTAGAGCGGGCCTAAAGATGGAGTTAATAAAAAACAAAATCTTAGGTTTAAGGCTTATGAGCCGAATCGTTATAACTGAGGCCGAGATAACCGCTTTTTTACGTGGCGAGGGCCCCAAGGTTGACTCGACCTTATTGCCCGGTTTTGGCTCTTCGGATAACGATCGGGTGCTGATGATCTTTTTGGCCTCCTCCCCCGCCAAAGTCGAAAAAGTCCTGGCCAAGGCCAGGCAAATCAAAAACGAAATTGAGGCGGGTTTATCCTTTCCCGAAGCGGCCACGCGCTATTCCGAAGGCCCGGGCAAGGACAATGGCGGGGATCCGGGCAATAACCTCAAGGTGGGCGAACTGCAGCCCCAGCTTCAACAAGTGGCCCGGCAACTGACCCCCGGCCAAGTCTCTGAGCCTTTAAACGGTGGCCAAGCCGTTTTATTGATCACCACGGTAGCCGCCACGCCCTCTCCGCCAAAAGAGCCGGCCAAGAAAAGCCAAAAAGGGGCGGCTGACGAGTTTTCCGAAAACGAAAGGGCTTCGGCTAGGCGCCAACTTGAGCAGATTAAGTTGCGCCAAAAGTTTGACGCTTGGATGGCCGATTTGAAAAAGAAAGCCGTGGTCAGAATAAACCTTTAATAATCGCTATTTCTTTGGAGATTTTGTGGTCGAAAAAACGCATCCCGAAAGCCTCTCGCTGGAAAGCTTGGGGCAACTTATAACTAACGAGAGGGAAAAGGCTGGCCTCACCCGGAACGACATGGCCTCCATTACCCGCATCGCTATTGATCAAATCGCTAAAATGGAACAGGGGCAGTTTTCTAATCTCCCGCCAGTTTACGCTCGCGGTTTTTTAAAAACCTTAGCTGGGGCCATGAATTTAGAGCCAGAAGTCTTTTTGGGAGAATATAGGCGCTTATCTGGCAATAAAGAGGAATCTCCCAGTCGCCCCTTACAAAATAAATACGTGGAGCGCGATATTATCGATGAGGGCGGCCAAGGCTTAACCATTACGGCTATTATTGTTCTTTTGATATTGGGAGTGGGGGTAATTTTCTTTTTTATAAACCCATCTTTCCATAAATTTGTGACCGATAAGTTGCCCTTTTTGGATTCCGAGCCCGCCACCGCGACGCCATCGGCCAGCCTGGCTAAACCTGCCCCTAGCCCAGCCGCGAGGCCGGCCACGACCCCTAAACCCGTCCCGCTGGCTCCAGCCTCTGAGGCCGCCGCGGGCGGACGCTTAATTTTACGGGCCGCCAAACCCACCTGGTCATTGGTGGTGGTCGATGAGCGGGACACCAAGTATGTTTATTTTCAGCCCGGCCAAAACCTGGCCTATGACAGCCAAAAGTCTGTTTTGGTGACCGCGGGCGATGGTCAGGCCTTAAAGGCCGAGTGGAATGGCCAAGATCTAGGCTTTTTAGGACCTCAGGGACCAGTGGAGCTAGCCTTTCCGCGGCGCGATTGATGGTTAGCCAGCTCCTCATACGGGTTTGGCCATGAGCTCCAGCGGCTTATTGAACCTGCAGCCCCTTTTGGAAGAAGGCCGAGAAAATGAGCTCTCTGGCCTTCTTTCGACCTTACACCCCGCTGACGTGGCTGAGGCTTTAGGGCCTTTGGACATGGAAGACACCATTACGGTCATGTCTCTGTTGGACATCGCCCAGGCGGCTGAGGTTCTGGTGGAGCTCTCCGAGCGCCAACGCGACCAAGTCACCTCAAGCCTGCCTCGGGACAAGCTGACCCAGATGGTGGCCGAGATGGATTCCGACGACGCGGCCGATATCGTCGGCGATCTGACGGAGGCCGCGGCCGAAGAAGTTTTAAAGGCCATTGGCGATGAGGGCTCTGGGGAAGTCCGACGCCTTTTGATGTACGATGAGGAAACGGCGGGCGGCTTGATGCAGCTAGAGCTGGTGGCCGTTTTGGGCTCCGACACCGTGGCCAAAGCCGTCCAAGCCATTCGCGAGACTTCCGAGGATTTAGGGGATCTGGCTTCAATTTATTTGGTCGATGAGGCCAAATCCCTTCAAGGCGAGATTAGCCTTAAGGATCTTTTATTGGCTGAGCCAAGCCAAACTCTGGCCAGCTTAGCCAAAAAACCGCCCTCCTTAGTGGTTCGAGTCGATGAGGATCAGGCGGACGTGGCCCAGAAATTTCGCAAATACGACGCTCGCTCCGCCCCCGTGGTCGATCACCAAAACCGCCTTTTAGGGCGCGTCACGGTGGACGACATCATAGACGTAGTCGATGAGGAAACTGACAAAGACTTTTATCGCTTGGCCGGATCTTCGGAAGAGGAAGTCTACGCCTCAGGGGCTTTTAAACTAGCGGGCTTAAGATTGCCTTGGCTTTTGTTTAACTTGGGGGGCGGGCTCATTACTAGCCTAATCCTCAGCCATTTTGAGGCCTCTTTCCAAAAAACCATGGCTTTAGTGGCTTTTGTGCCCATGGTGATGAGTTTGTCTGGGGCCGTGGGCTCGCAGACGGCCACTATTACCGTGCGCGGCTTGGCCACTGGCCGCATCGCCGCTGGCTTTATTTTTCGGAGCCTCGGCAAAGAGCAAAAAGTGTCGTCTTTAATGGCCCTGGTCTTTGGCCTGGTCATCGCCTTAATCGCTGGGGCCACCCATCAAGCTCCCAGGCTAGGCGTAGCCGTGGGTTTATCCATTGGGGCGGCTATTCTCGTCTCAGCTTTTTTGGGAGCCATAACGCCTTTGTTTTTTCGAGCCATAAATATCGATCCAGCTTTGGCCTCCGGACCAGTAGTCACCTCGGCCAATGACGTGGCCTCGCTTTTAATTTACGCTACCATTGGGGCCACGGTCGCTTAAGTGGGCCGAGCTTTAACCAAAGAGGCCAATTTGGAATCTTTTTCCCGTCGAGCGCGTTTAGGGCCAGGCTCTAGAAACTTAAAAATCTTAGCCGATAGACTGGGTTTTTCGGCTGGGCAACGGGGCGAGGAAGTCATCTTTTTTGACGAGGATCCCGAAAAGAAAGCTTTAGGCCAAAAAGCTCTCTTGGCTTTGGAGCGCTTGCCCTCTTTAGGCCCGACCCCTAGCGCTTTTGAGGTGGAGTGTCTAGCCACTCTGTTAAAACAAGATAGCCAGTTGGATTGTCACGAGTTTTTCGCCTCCAATAAGCTCCAACTGGACTCGGCTTTGGTCGTTCCGCGCACCCTCGGGCAAAGGACTTATTTAGAGGCCATCGCCAATCACGATCTGGTTTTTGGCTTGGGACCAGCGGGCACGGGCAAAACCTTTTTAGCCGTGGCCATGGCTTTAGCCGCCTTAAACAAAGGCGAGGTCAACCGCTTGGTTTTGACTAGGCCGGCGGTGGAGGCTGGCGAGAAACTGGGTTTTTTGCCTGGGGATCTGACGGAAAAGATCGATCCTTATTTAAGGCCACTATACGACGCCTTATCCGAGCTAGCCCCAGCCGAGAAACTGCACCGGCTTTGGGAGAAAAGGCTTTTGGAGGTGGCTCCTTTAGCTTTTATGCGCGGTCGGACTTTGTCCGGAGCTTTTGTCATCTTGGACGAGGCCCAAAACACCACCCCGAGCCAGATGAAAATGTTCCTCACGCGCCTAGGGCCTGGCTCAAAAGCCGTCGTTACTGGGGATCCTGGCCAAAGCGATCTGCCGGACGGCCAAAAACGGGGCTTGTGGGAAGCCATGGATATTCTGCCTGGAGTCAATGGAGTTTGTTTTTGTCATTTAACCGAGTCCGACGTGGTTCGCCATCCTTTGGTGAGGGCCATCCTCGAGGCTTATGACCGCAAAGGCCGACCGGCTTAATGGCGGGTAGCCGGCCAACCTTTGTTAGAAGTGTTTTATGACCTGGTTAAGGCGCCTGGCCAAATTGGCTCATTTTAAATCGCGACCTGGCTCCGAGCGTTACGCGGAGCGCTCGGCCGAGCGCTTCTCGGAACGCTCTTGGCGCCTGATCCAAAAACTGAGCCAGCCCGCCAGCCTTGGCCTAAGGATGGCCTTTGTGGTCATTATCGCCGGAGCCACGGCTTTTATGGCCAACCCAGCCCCGGAAAATTATCAAGTTGGTTTAGTGGCTGACCGGGCCATTCGCTCGGATAGGGAAATCTACGTGGCCGACCCAGGAGCCACGGCGGCGGCCAGACAAGCGGCTTATCGGGCGACAACCGCGGTCTTCGTCTTGGACGAGCGGGTCACGGATCTGACTATCACCAGGATTAGAGCCTTATTTCGGGAGGCCAGGGAATATCTACTCTATTCTGGCCAACTGCCAAAGCCCTTAGCGGCGGACATTTTGGCTTTTTTCCCTGGCCCAGACAAAGAAGATCTCTTAACCCAAATGGCCCTGACTGGCTTTAGCGAAAGTCTGGAGCGCTTAGTGGCTTGGCTCACTTTGGAGCTTTTGACCCAAGGCGTTTTGGACGAAAGCCAGAACTTTGACTTTACTGGCCAAAACGTGGAAATCACGCGCTTGGGCCTCGGCTTAAGGCATCTGGCCCCTTACGACACCCTTTTAACCAAACAAAAAGCGGCCTATCTCCTCGCCTCCCGCACGCGACAAATGGATCTGGAGTCAAACGCCCACCAAAGCCAACAAAGCCAACTCGCCGCTCGACTGGCTTTAGCTTGCCTGACCCCTAACCTAACTTTAAATATCAATGAGTTTAACCATAAAAGACTGCAAGCGGTCATCGCCATCCCCGAGGTCAAACGCTATGTGGCCCCTGGGGAAATACTAATTCGCGAAGGCCAAAAAGTCGACGCCCAAACCGCCTTAAAGCTCAACGCTTTAAGGGAAGAAACGGCCCAGCGGCAATGGCTGGTTTCCTCTTTGGGTTTATTGGTTTTGTTCTTAATATTTTTGACCGTGGCCCAAACGGTTTCGGCTTTGGAGAAAAAATTTCTCTATAATAACCGCGAGCAAATCCTGGTCATCTTGACCCTTTTGACGCTTTTGTTTATGGCTTGGTCGGCTGGTCGCTTGGGTCAAGGCTTAACCAGCGGCTTTGACAACATCGAGACTCACACCGTCTTTTTGGCCATGCCTTTCGCCACGGCCACCATCATTTGCTCCATCTTTTTAGGCTTAAGGCGGGCTCTTTTTATCACCTTTATAGGCTCGTTGTTGGCCGCCTCCATCGCCCCTATCGACTATCTTACGGCCTTTTTCTATATCTGCAACGGCTCCATGATCGCCAATTGGCGCTTAAAGCATATTAGCGAAAGAGGCCGGCTTATTCCCGCCGCGGGTTTGGTGGCCGTAGTCAATTGCTTGACTTTGTTGGGTCTGACCTTACTGAAAGGCGGCTCCTTTGACGGGCAATTCTTGTTTGATTTGGACGCGGCTTTGCTCTCCGGCGTCTTGTCGGGCACGGTGGCTAGCGGCCTAGTGCCTTTTTTTGAGATGACCCTAGGCTTTACCACCAATCTTAAGCTCATGGAGCTAGGCAACCTCAATCGCCCTATCTTAAGGGAACTCATGTTAGCCGCCCCGGGCACCTATCACCACTCGGTCATTGTGGGCAGCATGGTGGAAGCCGCGGCTGAGGCCATTGGGGCCAATAACCACCTAGCCCGGGTGGGGGCCTATTACCACGATATTGGCAAAGTCAAAAAGCCTTTGTATTTTATTGAAAATCAGATGGGCGAAAACCGCCATGAGTCTTTAACGCCCACCATGTCGGCTCTGGTTTTGGTGGGTCACGTCAAAGATGGCGTGGAAATGGCCAAAGCCAACGGATTGCCGCCAGCGGTCATTGACATAATTGAGCAACATCACGGCTCCTCTTTAATGTCCTTTTTCTATCACAAGGCCATGGAAAGACGGCCAGCCGACTCCCCCGACATAAATGAAGGAGACTTTCGCTATCCTGGCCCCAAACCAGCCAGTAAAGAAGCCGGCTTGGTTATGCTGGCCGACATTTGCGAAGCGGCCACAAGGACTCTTACTGAGCCCACGCCCACCAAAATTCGCGATCTGGTGCGGGCTTTGGTCAACCGGATTTTTGACGATGGGCAATTGGACGCCTCGGATTTGGTGCTCAAAGACGTGACGGAGACGATTAGGGTCTTTACCAACATCTTAGTGGGCATCTATCACCATCGCATCGCTTACCCAGCCATCTCCAAAGCCGCGCACGGGGATCAAGCGGCCAAAAGCAAAGTCATTTATGGGCATATTGATAACGAACAACCAAAGCGTCTGGCCCATTAGGCCGCTTTCCATTAAACGGCGCTTAAATAAGGTCTTAAAGGCCCTCAACCAAGCGGAAGCCGATTTTACGGCTCTAATTACTGACGATCAGAGTATTTTAGCCTTAAACTTAGAATTTCGAGGCCTCAACAAGGCCACCAATGTTTTGGCTTTTCCCAATGGCCAGCCATTTCCTCGGGAAAAAGGCCGTTATTTAGGGGACGTGGCTTTATCCATGGAAACCGTCCAAAGGGAAGCCCTCGCCGCTGACCGCCCCTTAGGGGAAGTCTTTTACTTTTATTTAATCCATGGGCTTCTCCATCTTTTGGGTTATGACCACGCGTTGGGGCCAAAAGAAGAAGCCGCTCAGGAAGCCCAGGAAAAACGCCTTTTGGCTCTGATTCCTCATGAGCTCTAGGCCTTTTGAAGCTTTAAAAGCGCTCAGTTCTTTTTTAAGAGAAAGCCCTTGGCTTAAAAAAATCCTCGGGGCGTCTAGACAAATTTTCGCGCGCGCTTTTCGATCTATATTTTCTCTGGCTATGGTCTTTTTTTTGGTTTTAAGTTTTGAAGTTTTCTAGGGCGATTCGCGCGCTAGATTTTCGGATTCGCGGCGCCATTCTTGGCTGTTTTTTGGCTAGGAGTTTTTTTGAGATAGGCTTGGTTTTCTTAAATTCGCGCGAGCGAGGAGGGCTTATGAAAAATGTTATGGCCTTAATCATGGCTGGCGGCAAGGGCGAGCGCCTCATGCCTCTCACGGAGTCTCGCTCCAAACCGGCCATCCCCTTTGGGGGCGTCTTCTTGTTGGCCGACTTAACGCTATCCAATTGCATCAACTCCGAAGTCTTTCGGATTTTGGTTTTGCCGCAATATAAAAGTCAGACCCTCATCCAGCATTTGGAGACGGGCTGGAATATTTTTAGCCCGGCTTTGGGTCATTTTTTAAGGATAGTCCCCCCGCAAATGATGCGGGGCGCGCAATGGTATCAGGGCACGGCGGACTCCATCCGTCAGAACCTGGCCATGATTGAGGCCGAAAAACCCTCCCACCTTTTGATTCTCTCGGCTGATCACGTTTACAAGATGGATTATAGCCTCTTTAAGCGCTATCACGAAAAATCTGGGGCGGACGTGACCATCGCGGTCATTGAGACGGACAAAAACCAAGCCAAAGAATATGGCGTTCTCCAGGTGGACGAGAATTTCCAGGTCACCGGCTTTCAGGAAAAACCCAAAAACCCAGCCACTATTCCCGGCCAGCCAGATCTAGTTTTGGCCTCCATGGGCATTTATCTTTTTACGGCCGACGTTCTCTTTGATCTTTTGAAACGCGACGAAAAGCCGGATTTTGGCAAAGACATCCTCCCCAACATCTTAAAGTCCCACAAAATCATGGCCTACCCTTATCGCCGGGAAAATAAGATCGAGGAAGTGGTCTTCTTCACCGACGCCGAGGGGAGCCGGGCCGAGACGCCGGTGGAAGTGGCCCATGACTCCAGTTACTGGCGCGACGTGGGCAACTTGGACGCCTACTGGAACGCCAACATGGATCTTTGCGGCCTCACGCCCTTTTTCAATCTCTATGGGGTGCGTTGGCCCATGCGAACTTACCAAAGGCAATACCCGCCGGTGAAGACCTTATCCGTTCAAGATAAGGATGGTCGGCCTTTGCAGGGCATGGCTCAGGATTCCTTAGTGGCCCACGGCTCCATAATTGGCGGAGGCTTGGCTCGGAATAGCGTTATCTCTTATAACGTCTCCATCCACCGGGGGGCCACGGTGGATGAGTCGGTTATCATGGAAAACGTGGATATTGGCCGTTACGCCAAAATCAAAAAAGCCATTGTCTCCGATGGGGCCAAAATTCCGCCGCGTTTCGAAATTGGCTACGACCCAGCGGCCGATCGGAGCCGTTTTACCGTGACCCCGCGCGGCATTGTGGTGGTCACGAAAACCGATTTGGAAAAAATTTAGCGAATTTTAAGACAAGGATAATGGAGGGCGGATGAGCGGAACATTTAAGCGGGCCAAAACGCGATTAGGGCTAGTTTTAAGCTTAGGTCAGACAGCCAAGAACCTCGGGCCCAGTCTTTTGATTTTTGGGATCATGTTAATGGCTTTAGCTGTCGGCGGGGATCTCTCTTGGGCGGCTGGCCCAGATAAGGGCGGGCCAACTCCCGAGGCCGCGCCCGCTAGTCCCGGGCCAAAAGACGAAGAAAAGGCCGCTCCCGCCCCGCCTTGGCTAAAAATCGTCCAAACCGGAGGGCCCACGGAAGTCAGCCAAGCCTTTAAAAAGGATTTTAAGCTGGAGACCATTGAGCCGGATGGCTTAACGCCTTTAATGATCGCCGCCGCCGCCAATCCTAATCCTTTAGTCATAAAGGTTCTCATAGACGCAGGCTCGGATCCCGAGGCCATGGAAACGCGCTTTGGCTATAACGCCTTGCGCTTAGCCGCTCTTTTTAACGCTAATCCCAGCGTGGCTCTAGCTCTCGTCACGGGCCCCGATTCCATTAACGCCCGCGATTTTTCGGGCAACACCGCCGTGACTTTAGCCGCCACCCGCAATCCCAATCCTTTGATGATCCAGACCTTGGTCAAAGCGGGCGGCGATCTGACGCTCAAGGACGACCAAGGTCTCAGCTCTTTGACTCTGGCGGCTTTGCGCAATCCGAGCCTAGCCGTCATTCAAAAGATCATTTCTTTGGGCGCCGAAATCGATCAAGTTTGCCCCGAAGGGGAAACCGCCTTAATCAAAATGGCTAGAACCGGCTCCTCTCTGGAAGTCTTCAGCGAGTTAATCAAAGCGGGAGCCAAATTGGAAGCCCGCTCCAAGAATGGCGAGACGCCTTTTTTGGCCGCCTCGCAAAACCCCAACGAAAATTTTCAAAAAATATTGCTGGCCGCGGGGGCCGATCCCAAGGCCCTGGACAACTCGGGCAATAACGCTCTCTTTGGGGCGGCTTTGACCAACACCAACCCGGAGGTCTTAAAAAACCTTTTGCGCTTGGGCTTGGACATAAACCACCAAAACTCCTTGGGCTTAACTCCCCTCATGACCGCCGTGGCTAACCCGGATCCCGAAATAACGCGTTTGCTCATAATTCAAGGGGCGGATCCGAACATTAAAAACAATAGCGGTCGCGACGCCTTAATGGTGGCCGCCCGCGTCTCTGGCGAGCCTATGGTCATTAAAACGTTATTGGCCGCTGGGGCCAAACCCAATGTCAAAGACAAAAATGGCCTAAACGCTCTGGAAATAGCCGAGCAAAACCCAGCCCGGGAGATTGTGGCCCTCCTTAAGGATTGGGCGGCCAACCAGAAAGACCCGAAACAATCTAAAACTCCGCCAAAATCCAGCCCCACGAACGGAGCCAAACCATGAAACGCCTATTTATTGGAGCCTTTTTCTTGGCCCTAACCATTATATTGGGAACCTCTCTCAAAGCCGAAGACCGAAAATTCGCCGGCCAAGCTGTCCCTTTGGATCGGCCTGAGGTGGCGGAGGGCGTGGATCAGGAGCTGTTGTTATTGTCTGAGGCCAAAAGCCGGGTCTGGCTGACTTTGCGTCGCTCGGCCAAGTATTTGCCCATCATAGACACGGCCCTCTCCAAAACTGGGGTTTCGGCTGATTTTCGGTATTTGCCCATGACCTTGACCTCCCTCTCCCCCACCTATCAAGTGGGCGGGCGAGCGGGTTTGTGGCGTTTAAGCGCCAATGAGGCTAAAGCTATGGGTTTAGTCATTAGCCGAGAACTCGACGAGCGCCTAGATCCCGTGGCCGCCTCTTTGGCCTCGGCCACCAAAATCAAAAATCTCGAAAAGTCTTTGGGCTCCCCAGTGATGGCTTTAGCCGCTTTTATAGACGAAAACGCGACGCGAGCGGCCATGGCCGCGGCGGCCAATGAAACAAACTATTTTCGCTTGTATTGCCCCGAAAGCTTGGAAAAAGCGGTCTTTCAAGTTTTGGCTGGCCAGATCCTCTTTTCCGCTCCCCAGGTCTATGGCTATAACCTGACCAAAACCTGGCCCAACTTAGCCAAAAAACGCCAAAAAGTCACCGCGCCTCAAGATCTCAGAGCCTTGGCTAGCCAAAATAATTTGGATCACAAGTCTTTCCGCGACCTAAATCCTCATATCTTGGGCGAGACCATCCCGGTGGGAGCTTTTGTCTATTTGCCGTAAATTTTTTTTACCAGACAAATATCGCCGAATAGAAACAAAACCGAGCGAGTCTCGAGCTACCTAAGGAGATAAAAAGCCGTGGCCAACCGCGCTTTAGGCGAGCGCCAAAGGCGAGTTATCGCCCCTCGCCCAAGGCCTGGCTCGACTTTATGGCCTATAGACTTAAAGCCTAAAAACTCTCGCTTTCGCGGATCTGTCTTTTTTATTCTTCTTGATAAAGGCTGTAAAAATGTATATCAGGACTTTGACGTACTCCCACGGCTAAAGTCGTGGGATTCCGGGATCAACAGGAACCGCCCGCCTAGGCGGGTCTTACGTCCCCTCCTCCGAGAGAAGACGCCCCTTCTCGCGCAATATTCTTT
>JAISWW010000049.1 GCA_031270705.1 Deltaproteobacteria bacterium | reverse complement strand
TGGCGGCTCCGAAAACGATAAATTTAAAAGGAGCGACTCCAAAGTTTTCGTTCCTTAGCCAGGCTTTTATGAGACATTATATCACTACGCCCATTTATTACGTTAACGCTAGGCCACATTTAGGCCACGCCTACACGACCATTATTAATGACATATTTAGCCGTTTTCACCGTTTGGCTGGTCAGGAAACCTATTTTCTAACTGGCGTGGACGAGCATGGCGATAAGATTGTTCAAGCCGCGGTCAAGGCCGGCCTCACGCCTCAAGCCTATACGGACGAAATTAGCGCTCTTTTTAGACAAACTTGGCCTAATTTATCCGTTGAAGTGGACGACTTTATTCGAACCACGGAAAAACGCCATAAAGACGTGGTGGCTCGTTTCATGGATTTGGTCAATAAAAACGGCCAGATCTATTTTGGGGAGTATGGGGGTCTCTATTGCTTCGGTTGCGAGCGTTTTTATACCGAAAAAGAGCTAGTTGATGGTCTATGCCCAGACCATCAAACCAAACCTCAGTATATCGCTGAAAAAAATTACTTTTTTCGCATGGGAGCTTATCAAGACTGGCTTATCGATTATATCGAAAAAAGGCCAGATTTTATTCGGCCTGAGGGTTATCGTTCCGAGGTTTTGGGCTTTTTAAAAGAGCCTTTGGAAGATTTATGCGTGTCTCGCCCTAAATCTCGTCTTACCTGGGGCGTGGACATCCCGTTTGATGATAATTATGTCACTTATGTCTGGTTTGACGCCTTAATTAATTATATCTCAGCTTTAGGTTGGCCGGATGGAGAAAAATTCTCTAAATTTTGGCCCGTGGCTGAGCATACCATCGCCAAAGACATCTTAAAACCCCACGCCATTTTTTGGCCAACCATGCTTAAGGCGGCGGAACTCCCCATTTACGCTCATTTAAACGTCCATGGCTATTGGCGGGTGGGCCAATCGAAAATGAGCAAATCCGTTGGCAATGTCGTGGAAGCCTTATCCATGGCCGATAAATACGGAACCGAGGCTTTTCGCTATTTTTTGGCTCGCGAGATGACTTTTGGCTTGGATAGCGAGTTTTCCGAAGATCGCTTGGTTGACCGCTATAACGCGGATTTGGCCAATGACTTGGGCAATCTCTGGCAACGCGTCTCGGCCATGCTTTTTAAGCTCAATAAAGGTTTAATTCCCGCGCCCCAACAAGAGCCCGCTCAAGATGAGCCTCAATGGCTAGAAAGACTTGACCAATTGCGCTCGACCTACGAGAAGGCTTTTTTAAATGTCAATCCTCGAGCCGCCCTTATCGCGGTTTGGGAATTGGTCAGCTATTTAAATAAGAGCGTGGATCTGGAGGCTCCTTGGTCTTTAGCCAAAGATCCCAGCCAAAAGACTCGTTTGGAGACGGTTTTGACTCGTTGGGCCGAGGGTTTAGCTTATATAGGCGCTCTTATTTGGCCAGTCACCCCTAAAACCGCGGTGGCCATTTGGTCGCGCTTGGGTTTGGATCCGAGGGATTTTTCTTTGGATTTTAAGGCTATTTTCGCTAAATTGCCGACCAATCGCCCCATTGATCTTGGGAAACCTCTATTTCCGAGGGTTGAGACCGAGGCGACCAAAGCCAAACCCAAAGCCGAAAAATCTAAAAATCAACCTAGCCCAGAGGTAGAGCCAGATCAGATAACCATTAGCGACTTCAAAAAAATGGATATCCGCGTGGTCGAGATCCTAGAGGCCCAAAAAATTAAAGGTAGCGACAAGCTCTTGGAGCTGAAAGTTTCCTTGGGCCAGGAAGTTCGAACCATTGTGGCTGGAATTGGCCAATACTTCGCTCCAGAGGAGTTGGTTGGCCAAAATGTTGTGGCTTTAGTCAATCTAGCTCCCGCCAAACTCATGGGCGTCGCTTCCCAAGGCATGATCTTGGCCGCTTCTGGCGATGGGCGGCTAGCTCTTCTGGCTCCCAATAAGCCTGTGCCCTTAAACGCCAAGGTCTCTTAGTTCCTATGAAGATCATCGTGGCCGGGGGCGGCGAAGTCGGGGCCTCCATCGCCGAAAAGCTCTCGCGCGAAAAAGAAGACGTTATTGTTATTGACAATAACCCTGAGCGCCTAGCCGTAGTTAGTGACGCCATCGATGGCCAGACTATCTTAGGCTCGGCGGCTCGGCCAGGGATCTTACTTGAAGCGGGCCTCAAAGACGCGGATCTTTTTGTGGCCGTGACCGATAATGACGAGGTCAATCTTTTAGCCTGCCAATTAGCCCAGATTTTAGCTCCCGAGACGACTAGGGTCGCTCGGATCAAAGACTCGGGTTTTTTGGAAGAGCTAAAAGTCTCAGGGGCTTTGGACGGCTTGGGCCTGAGTTTAATTATTGATCCCACCACTTTGGTTGTGGATAACATCATTGATTTTTTGGACATCCCTGGGGCTGGGGACGTTATAGATGTCTCCAATGGCCAGCTGAAATTGGTGGGGGCCCGTCTGCCGCGAACTCATCACAATATTGGCCAGACTTTAGCCCAGGCTCTTCCTCGCGAGGATGGCTACCATATCCT
>JAISWW010000038.1 GCA_031270705.1 Deltaproteobacteria bacterium | reverse complement strand
ATATCCAGCTCCCGCTTTGGCCCGCCGTTTCGGGTATCGCCTATCCATTCGCCCGCAATAGGCGTTCTGACTTTGCGTTCGCCTTTGGCGGTTCCTTGGTAGCGAACCTCAAAGGGCTTGTCGCAATACGCCTTGGCTTTGGCGAATTTCTCAATGATGTTCAGCCAGCCTCCGCTACCTGTGGGCAAGCTGCCGCCGTTTTCTATGCCCAACAGGTTGGATTCGCACTGAATCAGCCCGATAGGGAAGCCGTGGACGGAAAAAATATCAAGCGACTTTAGAGACATAGTGTCGTAACGGCAGAGCATGTTCTGATAGCGTAGGAGGTCAGAAAGGTTGGTGGCCAAGGCGTTGCTGATACGTTCGTCTTTTTGGGCGGCAATCAGACGGCAACTGGTTTCCAAGCCTAGCGACTGACGGGCGTTGAAGAGTTCCTTATAGCGCGTATACCCCCAGCGGCGCAGGCGCGTTGTTTCATCCCCGGCGGGAATAGCGTCGTCAGGTATGTATCGCGGCGATAAAGCGGCTAGGCGGTTTTCCGCTTCAGCGACTTTCGCCAAGTCGTCAGCGTCCGGGGATTTGAAAAAACGACCCTGATGCTTAGGCTTGCAGTTTGGGTACTGGTATTCAATGGCAAAAAGCCGATGCCGAAAGGGCGTTTTCGTCCCAATGAGGTACTTTGTTTCTTCTCCGCAACGGGAGCAATGGCATCGGTTGTTTTTTGTTGAGCCGACAGTAGGGAGAGGGGCTTGGCAGTACGCGCAGTTCCCCGGTTTTTTTCGGTCTGACGTTTCCGTTAATTGGCCGCATTCTGAACACACAAAGACGTTTTTCGGGTGTCGCGAGTCTTCCGCCACTAGATAGCCGGGGAAGAGATCAAGCGAGTTCCCACAATTATGGCAGTCCACAACTTTCACCCAGAGAAAATATTTGACCCGCGCTTCTGGGTTGCCGCAGACTTCGCAACGGGTACGGTACAGGTGTCCTAGTTCGCTTTCCAAGGTTTTTCTGAGATTAGACGCCGCCGCGCTATAATCTTGAAGATTCAGGTATGCCAATTCCTGGCGAACGATCCAGTAGGCCATCGGATTGATGTCACAGCCCTGGACATCCGCCCCCATGCGATTTGCTTCAAGCAGAGGAGTGCCTCCGCCCATGAAAGGATCGGCGATGGTTTTTCCGGAAAGATTGCCCGCTTGATAAAAGGCCTCCCGCAAAGAAAGATCGGAAAATTCGGCGAGCAAAAGAGCCCTAAACAGCGTACCAGGTCTTCTGGCAAACCATTTATGAACGGCGATAACAGGGCGGTAAATTTGCTGAATCTGCTTTTCCCGGCGGGCCAGGTTGGCCACAAAAGCTATATCGTAGCGGTCTTCTATCATAAGGCTCCCATAAACTCGGCCACATCAGAATCTACCGTAATCAAAATCTCCAGATGGTCAATCGCTTGATCCCTTAACTGTTTAGCCGCTTCTTCGCGCCATTCCAAGGCTTCAGCGCTTTTTTCCCCAAGGCGTACGCTCATATTTCAGCTATACCTTTGAAAAGGGATAATTGTCAAGACGCAACCATTCAGGCCAATAATCCGCGCCTAAAATTTTATCAGAGCCAGAATGAAAGTTTAAAGAGGCCAATTTTCGCTCCGCGTAATTCCGCTAGCTCTCAGCGCCCAGATCTTCTGACCAGATCCCTCGCCATAAAGCCGCGCTGACCGCTGGCCCCAGGAGTTCCTTCGCCCGGAGCCGGGTTCGCGAAAGCCGGGCTAAAAGATATTAAAAAGTTATGATAACAATATAAAAGAGTATTTAGAATTTATTCGGCCTTAAAAAGTCTTTAAAAACTAAAAACTCGCCCCTTTAAAACTTGAGCCTGTAAATTGGCCCAGCCCCCTAGCTCAGCCTCATAGCCCTCAACCCATTGACTTTTTATAATCATTTTTTATAATAGTAATATCGTTTTCAGATATTATCCGGGGTCATTTTTGGAGTAGAGCGTGGGAGCGAGTCTATTGGATGGTTGCCCCTCAGGCGGTTGTGGGGCCAAAATGGATCCAGCCTTATTGGCTAAGTTCCTGAGCAAATTGCCATCCCAAGCCAACGATAATCTTTTGGTGGGCTATGGCTCATCGGACGACGCCGGGGTTTGGCGTTTGAGCCCGGATTTGGCCATGGTCTCAACGGTGGACTTTTTCCCGCCCATGGTTAGCGATGGGCGTCTTTTTGGCCAAATCGCCGCGGCCAACGCTTTAAGCGATATTTACGCCATGGGCGCGCGGCCTATTATGGCTTTAAATCTTGTCTGTTTTCCCCCAGCCCTGGATCCGGATTTATTAGCCGAAATCTTGGCTGGGGGCGCGGAAATGATCCTAAAAGCCGGGGCTTTTCTGGCTGGTGGCCATTCTATCTACGATCCCCTGCCCAAATACGGCTTAGCCGTAACCGGTTTAGTCCATCCGGATAAAATTTGGCGCAATAACGCCGTCCAAGAAGGCGACGCGTTAATTTTAACCAAACCTTTAGGCCTAGGCTTAGTTTTAGCCGCGAGTCGCGTCAATGAGGCTAAAAAAGATCATTTTCAAGAAGCTATCTCTTATATGACCCATTTAAACGCCGAGGCGGCGGCCACTCTAGCCAATTTCCCCGTTAACGCGGTGACTGACGTCACGGGATTTGGTCTTTTAGGCCATTTGGCCGAAACCTTGGGCGCGGATTACGCGGCGGATTTGAATTTTGACTCCTTGCCCCTTCTAGCCGGAGCTTTGGATTACGCGGCGGAATTTTTCGCTAGCGCTTTGGCCCAGCGTAACCGGCTCAATTTATCTAGTCAGCTGGATTTACAAGCCCTTAATCCCGCCCAAGAAGAGATCCTTTTTGACCCTCAAACTTCTGGGGGCTTATTGATAAGCTTACCCAGCGATCAAGCCGAGCTCTTATTGGCGGCTTTAAAAACCACCGAGCCCAAAGCGGCCATCATTGGGCAGATTTCTCGCCATTCGCCCGCGCGCCCCAAGATCGCCGTTTGGTAAACCCTTTTTGGAGATTTTATGTCCAACTCTATAAACATGCTAGGCCAACCCTGCCCCCTGCCGGTCATTAACGCCAAAAAAGCCTTAAGAGAGACAACGGAGGGTCAAACTATCTCGGTCTTGGTCGATAATGACATCGCCGTCCAAAACCTCAGCAAAATGGCCAAAGGTTTAGGCCATTCCGCCCAAGTCGTTCCTCAAGGCCCCAATTTTGAG
>JAISWW010000255.1 GCA_031270705.1 Deltaproteobacteria bacterium | reverse complement strand
ATGCCTATTACGATATAATATTTTACTTTTACTATATTTATTGCTTTTATTATAATAAATATAGTTAAAAGTAAAAATTTAGTTTTTCCACCATGTTATAATTTTCGGGAGCCCAGGTTTATTAGTCAGTCGATTTATTAGCGCTCTTTTCCGTCTTAAGATTTTGCTTTAGCTTCGTCTTCCTTCTTGTTCCTAGCTTGGCCCATCGCGTCGCCTTCTATCTCATCCTTGAATTTCTCTAACGCGATTTCCTTATAATGAGCCGGAACTGTAAATTCAAACAATGGGATCAGTCTTATTCTGACATATACTAAGTTCTTTATATATAATTACAGAAACAATATGAATTATTAAAGCTAAAAAAGTTAACAATAATGTTGATAAATAATAAAATAGCTCAAACACATATTCAGTCACTTTTATTCTTTTTGTTAACAAATCAATAATTTCATAAATACCAGTTCTGCTAAAATAATCAAAATCAATAATTACTAGTATAATTAGAAATAAACACCAAAATAATAATGTTAAAAAATAAAATAAAAGTGATGTTCTTATATATATATTATACTTTGTTGTATGTTTAAAGCTTTTTTTAATACTTTTCACCAAGCTAATGTCTTCTTTTGTTAATATAGGAATTGTTAAAGAAAACGGCGTATATGTTAATATTACAATAAAAATATATATATTATAATATATAAAAAGATTAAATATAGAATTTGGTTCTAAAAAATTAGTTATAAATTTTTCATAATATAAAATACTAAATACAACTGTAGAAATAATTTTTAAAAAAACCATATAAATAAATATTTTTTTTACATAGTGTAAAATTTTAAATTTAACATTAATTAACTTAGTACTTTGTAAGTAAATTTTTTTATTCACTTGATAACATATAAATGATGTTAATATTAAAAATGTTATAAAATCATATTGTAATGCAATAAATGTATAATGAAACCCAAAATAAACAGCAAAAGGTATTTTATAAATAGAAAGAAGAACAGAATAACCAAAGCATAAAGGACAATAATTTATTCCCAGTAAATATTTAATTGTAATTTTGTGCAATAAATAAATAAATAAAAAACAGCCAATTAAAAAATATTTATTTTTAATTATGTAATCAAATGTTTTATGTATAACATTAACTAATCTAAATTCATTGTTAAAATCCATTTAACTTTATTCCTGTATGAATTATTATAGAGATATTTTCCCTACCGAGTAAATCTTCGCTGGCCAAAATATAGTCCAGGCAGTTAAAGGTAATTTCTTCGCCGATGGAATTTTCAGGCAACAAGACAGGGCAAAATTTACCTGTTACACACATTTTTATATAACATAAAAGAGTAAAAAAGTATGTTTAATTCCAATTTCATCTATTTTACTGTATTCAAAAAGTCTTTCCAGAGAAAATCCGGGAACAACACTAAGAAATTTTCCTAATTTATCAATTATTTCGTTAAAAAAGGCTAAACCCTCTTCATAATTTTTCTTGACATATATGTTGGCGGCAAATAGGTTAAAATCAGAACCGTGTTGGTCTGGAAACAGGCCGAAGAATTGGTGTGAAAAGCCCGCCGTTCATCATAATTAATTGGATCACCGGATCCGGAAAATGGGAAAGGCTAGGGTCGTGATAGCTGGAAGTCTGGCTTCTGAAAACATCCACGCGTGTCATCCAGCCAGTATCCTATTCCCGCGGTATCCCCGAGAAAAGGAACAGTATCAACAAAAATTCTCGCCCCTTAAAAAAATCTCCAACATTTCCGATAAGTTAATCGAGCGACAATCCCCCTCGCCTACTATGTACCTAAACTATTTCAGTCTATCACAGGAGCCCGACCATGGTCAAGCCCCAATCTAACTCATAACTCACTAACTCACACTCACTGACTCAACTCTAACTCAGCGGTTTTAAATTCTCAATAAGTCACTCCCCCAAATTTTCGTTATCCGTTCAGGATCTCCTCCATCTAGTAGGGTTTGAGGCTTGTGACAGGTGGCCATTATTCTTTCCGAGATAGCCTTCTAACCTTCAGCCAAACGGTATCATGGGGAGTGAAACTTCTTCACCTTCCTCATCCGTTCCCTTAAAATATTGTGTAAGGCGGTCGTGGATTTTTCTCTTGGATGAAGTCCTTGGAGTAACATTGTTGCCCTTTAAAATAAGCGTTGGCGCTATGCTGGAGATTGCCTACTGGGTTCAAGAAATACCTTCCTGCGAAGCGGCTAGACAGACGAGCCATACAAAGAAACACTCCTATAAGAGTTAACGATGATACTATTAGATCGGTGGCTAATCTTATTGGCAAGATGGTCTTTGAAGAAGATCAAAAGAGGGCCGGTAAGACTTGGTCATTATTACATTCGGGGCAGTTATCTTTTCCCAAGACCAAAAAAAATCATGTTTTTTATTTAGAAACTGATGGGTCAATGCTCCCTACAAGAATTAAAAATAAAGATAATAAGACTTATAATAGTGATTAAAAGTCTATTTGGATGGTAAATCAACTTGTTTTAGTCTATTTTACTGATATTTTTTTTTGGATAAATATGATAAAATATATAACAATATTATGTTATAACAAAAATAGAATATATATGTTATCTTGGTGAAGCTGAAATATTAAAAAACATCATTTTGACATGGCAATCAGGAATGGCTATGGTTCTTATAGACAAACTGTGCTTATAAGTGATGGGGCAACCTGGATCAGGAATATGCAGGAAGAACTATTACCCCTTTTGGGTGATACGGTTAACTTCAAGGCGGAGCGCTCCGCGAAACTCGCGCTATGGAGCGCGCTCCTTGGCCCTTACCCATGGTGAGCCTTTACTTCGTGAACGGTTTTTAGCGCAAGAAGATCTTTTGGTTTTAGAATATGGATAGGCTGTTGTTGGAAAATCGGGGAATTAGGAGGTATTAAGCGCAGTTTTTTGATTATTTATGGCCCAATGAACAGCCTGGTCTTTAGCGTATTGGATCCGCCACTAACTAGTTATGAGTTAAGAGGTCAAGGAGTCGTTAATACTTTTCATCTATAAGTCTCTCTCTTTTTAGACGACCAGCCTCAAAAATTCGTTTTCGACGAGCCAACTCCAATTCCGCGGCCATTTTTTTGGGAGCGTCCAATAAACCGCTTTGGATAATCTTCTCTAAGGCCTTAATCCGATAACGGTCTAAACCCCAACCAGCCGAGAGTTGATCGGGTCGGCCTCCATGCCGGGTCACTAAGGGTTTGTCCAATAGGCCTACTGGATGTTGGGCCGTTAACCTTAGCCAAAGGTCGTAATCCTCACAGGCCGGCAAAGTCTCGTCAAACCCCCCTAAAGCCCAGAAGAGATCCTTATTTATAATGATAGCCGAGGGGCTAATGAGACATATTGACAAAGACTCCAGAAAAATATCCCCAGCTTTTTTTTGGTGTTTCAGGCCCGGATTCACCCTTCTCTGGCCTCTAAACCAGATTTCTTGGCACTGGGAGACCAAAAGATCCCGATTTTCCTTTAGATCGAGCATTTGCTCGCTCAGTTTCTGGGGGGCCCACTCGTCGTCGCTATCCAAAAAAGCTAGCCAGCTCCCCTTAGCTAACCGAGCCCCCAGATTCCGAGCCGCGCTGACCCCTTTATTGATTTTTTCCTGGACATAGAAAAAATTGGCGCCAATTTTGGGCGCCAATAGTTCTGGAGTCTTATCCACCGAGCCATCGTCAATCACTAAGAGCTCAAAATCTGGAAAAGTCTGTCTTAAAACCGAATCCACGGCCCGAGCCAAACAAAAAGCCCGGTTATAAGTGGGGATGATGACGGAGACTAAAGGAGCCAATAGGCCACCCCGCAAATTAATAACCGAGCGTCCAAAATAATGTCCATTTGATAGCCCATGAGCCCAAGTCCCCGCCAATAACGCTTTAAAAAGAGAGCGTTATAGATGGGCCCAAAAACCAATAACCATAATATAACGCTCGGCCCGCCCATAAACCATATGGTTAAAAGGTATATGGCCCAAACCCCGAGGATAGTGGCCAATAATTTTATGGCCCCACTTCGACCGAGAAAGGAAGCGATGGTTTGCCGACCAAAGAGCCAATCCCCTTGGGTCTCCCGGAGATCCATAATCATGGCCCGGCTCAAAACCTCTAAAAAAACCTCCCCAAAAATTAAGCCCGTCAGCTTCAGGCCAGCCAGATCCCGAGCCATTAAAGGCGGATCGGCCAGGATGGCCGGCAAAGACAACAAAGCCGCCCAGCCCACCGAGGTGGAGATGGTTTTGGAGAGAGGCAATTCGCTTAGGCGTTTAAAGCCAAAGACCCGAAAAGGCCAAGGCAAGGCGTAGGCCAAGCCCAAAGCGCTTTGGATCAATAGCTGAGTTAAAACCCAAGGCCCAGCCAAATGAGCGGCCGACAAAGCCAAAAAGAGGCAGGTGATCCCGCAAAAGGCTAAAGGCCAGCGATATTGACTTAAAAAAACCGCTCGATCCGGGTCATTGTGGCGAGCCGATTCGCGATCCAAAAAACCATTTAAAAGGTGCATGGCCTGGACATAAAAAAAGTACAAGCCGAAAAAAAAGCTGGGCGGGACGAAGCCACTCCACTTAGCCATGGCCCAACCCAAAGCTCCCGCCCCTAAACCCACATAAAGATTGGATAAAGCCAAAGACCGCAAAAGACGCCGGAAAAAATCCTTGGGCGAGCCGCCTTGGCGCCTAGCCAAGGCTTCTAACCTTTGGGCCACCGCGCGAATCCGCCAAATGGGGGTGGAAGCTCCCGCGGCTAAGCCCACGCTTTGGATTTCGGCCACAAAACCCGGCTCTATCTCCTCAGGCCCTTCCACGGCTAAGGTCGGAAGCCCGGCTTTACGGCCTATCTCGGCTAAACGCTGGGTGTTGGCGCTATCTCGGCCCCCCACCACCACCAAAGCTTGGGCGGTTCGGCACAATCTTTTAGTCTCGGTTTGGCGGTTAAAGGTGGCCCGGCAAATAGTGTCGCGGTATTTGGCGTCTGGCCAACGCTTTAAGGTGGCGGCCACCACGGAAGACCAAATTTCCAAATCCTGGGTGGTTTGGGCGACCAAAAAGGTGGCCGCGAAATCAGGCAATTTTTCGATATCTTCCGGCCCCGCGATAACTAAGCCCTGACCCAAGCTATGGCCTAATAAACCCTCCACTTCCGGATGACCGGCGGAACCCCAAATGAGAACGGTTCGCCCTAGGCTCGCCTCGGCCCTAACTAGCCTTTGCACCCATAAAACCCGAGGACAGGTGGCGTCAACTACCTTTACGCCTTGGCTAACCAATTCTTCCATGGCCAAGGGAGCTAAACCGTGAGCCCGCACAATAACTGTGGCTAATGTTCCTTTTTCAACAAAGCCTGGCCATAATTTTAACCCTTTAGCGGCTAAAAGGTCTCCAGCGGCTCTATTATGGATCAAAGAACCATGGCTATAGACTGGACCCGACTGAGCCAGACTCTTAAAAGCTAGATCCATGGCCCGACGAACCCCAAAACAGTAGCCCTGATGTTTGGAAAAATCAATTTTCACGGTTTAAGCCTATTTTTTTTGGCTACCTTTAATTTTTAACCATACTTGTGATATAATAATTCAAATGAGGTCAATTTGCCAAAACTTATTGAGGCCTTGTTTCAAATACGAATTCCTCTCAATTTGATCCCAAAACTAATACATTCCTAGTTAGGAGCGGGCCGTGAAAATAATAACCATTATCGCCTCGATCGCGCTGGCCATAGCCCTCGTCATTGTTATCATTTTCTGGCGGGGCGCTAATTCTGAGAACAAGAAACTCACCCAACAACTGGCTCAGGCCCGCGAGCAAATCAGTTCCCTGGAAAGCCAAGCCGCGGATGGGGCTAAAAAAGCCGCCTCTTTGGCCGAGGATCTGAAAAAATCCGCGGCCATAGTCGCTCAAGACCAAGAGAACCTGAAGGGGAAAGATCGGGAGATCAGCTCTTTAAAGTCGACCAATGAGAACCTAAAAGCTGACCAAGCCAGCTTACGAGCCGAACAAGCCCGCTTAAAAACTGAGGCTCAAAAGGCGACCGCGGCTCAAAAAGAAGCCCAGGTAGCCACGGGCGAGGCTAGCGCCTACCGAGAGCGGTTGGCCAAAACCGAGGCCGAAAACGTGGTTTTAACTCAAGAGCGCGATCGGGTCAAGGCGGAGCTAGAGCAGGCCAAAAAAACCATCAATCTATTAGACCTTAAAAGTAGCGAGGTCACTATGTCCTTGGGTTTTCTAGGTCGCCCGGTCTTTGAGCCAGAAATGCTCCCCCCCTTGGAAACAGAGTTTTATTAAGCGAGCGCGTAAAAAAAGCCCTTTTTCCAGAACCGCGGAGCTCTGGAAAAAAGGCCTCTAGGTTCCCATGGCTGAAAAGCCGGGGAAAAATCAGCCTACTTTTCGGGGGGAGTATAATCCCTGGGAGTGGGTTTGACTACCAAGCCTTGCTTAACGCACTGGGCGCAAACCCTGACTTTTTGAACCCGACCGTTCTTTTGATGACGAACCGATTGTAGGTTGGGCCGCCAAATCTTCTTGGTGCGGTTATTGGCGTGAGAAACGTTATTGCCGTTCTGCGTGGTTTTACCGCAAAAATCACAAACTCTAGACATCTTTAACCTCCAAGCCTACATAAGGCCCCATCAGGAATTTGGGATTATAGCGCGATATTTCCCGTAAAACAAGAAAAATTTTTCATCAACGGCGCGGTTAAACCTAACCTTTTATATTCGCCTAAAACCACAAAGTTTCGCTTAATTATGTCTATCATAGCTTAATAATTATTAAAACGCTTTGTAATTATTCTATAAATTATTACTAGTGTTCCAGTTTCTCACGCTCTGCCCTGACCATGGTTCTTCAAAGCTTATGGAGTTCCAATGGGGGACATCCGGGACTACCTTGTTCAGGAAAGGCCGGAGTCAGACTCGCGGGGCCTGGCCAGCCCATTCAACGTCAAAAAAGAGTCTTTAACCTTGGCCAATTTCACGCGTTCCGAGATAGGAACCCTTTACCTTCAACATACCGAAGCTATTGGTTAGTAATTTTTGACAGAGACAGAAATAAAAGCTGGGAAGAAAATCTATCCTGGAAAACTAATGACCGTGAAGGCGCAATGATTCACATTGTTGGCTGTTAAATATTAATTAGTTGCAATTCCCGCAAAAGTTGTGACCTCTGACTCCACTAAGTCATGTAGTCTTTTATTTTTAGTTCTAATTTTGGTGACTTTTAAAAGTTTGAATGTTTTATGGTAAAGAAATGGAGATAAATTTTTGTTTGTATTTTTGATGGCATAAAAACGGATTAAGCCTAAAATATCATGTAAAAACAAGGAGTTATATAAGAGTTCTATCGTCCACATCACCAACGACCATGTCATCGTCGCTGGCGATGAATACTTGATTGCGACGCAAGTATAATTGTGTAGGAGGTTTTACAGTTTGACACCAGAGCATATTAGGAGATTGCTCTTCGAAGGAGAGGGGCTGACAGTCGAATACAAGGAGTGCGTGGACAGGCTGAACAATAGTATTGGACAGGCTGAACAATAGTATTTGGGAAACGGTCTGTTCATTCTCAAACCGCTACGGTGGTCATCTTATCCTCGGCGTAACCGATAGTGGAGATGTGCTAGGCGTGAACCCAAAAGCCGCGCCGCAGATAAAGAAGAACTTTGTCAATATGCTCAACAACCCGCAGAAAGTGTCACCGTCGCTGTTCCTCAGTCTCGAGGATGTTGAGGTGGACGGAAAACAGTTGCTCTACGTCTACGTGCCGATCAGTTCGCAGATACAGTCCTGTTCCGGCAGGATATACGACCGCAACGAAGATGGCGACTTCGACATCACTAACTCTGCCGACCTTGTGGCGCAACTATCCGCGCGCAAGTCAAATCAGTTCACGGAGCGTGAGATATTTCCTTACGTCACGGAAAACGAGCTACGGTTTGATCTTGTTGAGCGGGCACAGAAGATGGCTATCTCTTTGAACGCCGAACATCCGTGGAAGAGGCTGTCGCCAATGGAATTGCTCCGTAGCGCAGGGCTTTATGAGGATGACTGGCGTTCAGGCAAAAAAAAAAGGCTTCAACCTTGCCGCCATACTTCTGTTCGGACGCAATGACGTAATTCGCTCGTGCGCGCCGGGTTATATAACAGATGCGCTTTTCCGCAGGGATAACTTAGACCGCTACGACGACCGTCTTACGGTCGGCACGAATCTGATAGAGGCATACGACCAGCTAATAGACTTTATCTCCCGCCACACCCTGGACAGGTTTTTCCTTGTAGACAACCTGCGCATGAGTGTCCGCTCGTGGATAGCGCGCGAACTTGTGGGCAACCTGCTCGTCCACAGAGAGTATTCGAATTACTTTCTGGCGAGACTTGTTATCGAGAAGAACAGGATTTACGCCGAGAACTGGAACCGCTCAAACCGTCACGGGCGCATCGATCCGGACAACTTCACGCCCAATGCGAAAAACCCGCTTTTGGCATGGTTCTTTGTCATTATCGGCCGCGCCGACTACATGGGTTCTGGTATCCGTAACCTCTACAAATACACGAAAATCTACTCAGGTGGTGAGCCGGAACTCATCGAGGGCGACATCTTCAAGACTATCATCCCGCTTTCGGAGACATCGGAGACAGGCGAAGGTGTCTCCGATGTCTCCAATGGCTCCGATGGCTCCGATGGCTCCGATGTCTCCGCTGGCTCCAATGGCTCCGATGTCTCCGCTGGCTCCGATGTCTCCAATGGCTCCGATGGCTCCAATGCGAGTGTGAGCAAAATAGCAACAGCAATCTTACAAATAATCAAAGATGAGCCAACAATTACGTACAATCTCCTTTCAGAGAAGCTGTCGCTGGGCAGACGTACTGTTCAGCGTCATATCCAAAAGCTAAAGGCCGATGGGCTACTCAACCGCATCGGCTCTGAACGTAGCGGCCATTGGGAGATTGTCGAGTGAAAATGCTTTTCCGAGCGGCGCTGGTCGGGCGTCCGCGAAACGCACAGTTAACATTGGAGGAATACCGCAATTCGGAGTGATCGAATATCAGACTAAGAATCAATGATTGCGCCGTGTGAGATGAATTGCGCCCTGTGCCTTGACCACCATCGCGAAAAGAACCGCTACGCTGGCTACAGGGGAGTGATAGATGATATTCACAGGCATTGCCGGAAATGCATTATAAGGAACTGCCCGAAAATCTAAAACTTAAGTACCGGATTTTGTTTTGATTGCGACGAATTTCCCCGCAAACGCCTCAAACAACTTGATCCACGCTCTCGCAAAAACTACGGCATGAGCATGATTCAAAACTTGGCTGATATCGTTGGCGATGGACTGTCGGAATTCGTCAGAAAAGAGAATGAGAAATGGAATGGGAATGTCCCTCGCGCGGACGGTTGCTTTGCGTACACAGGGAAGTTTATCTGAACCACGGCGCGTCGAAAATCGTGGAGGTATTTATATGGACAAAAAACTCCGAAAGACCTACAGCGACGTGAGCGCCCCGTCTACTGTCGTACTGACGCGGCTTATCGAGACTCGGAGCAAGGCAACGTTGGCAAACTAGACGCTTAATTACGCCGAGCAAAAAAATACTCCCGCTGTTCGCAAAGCATTACTCGGACGATAAGCGCCCGCAAGTGGCTTGACGGCATGGACTTTACTGGAATAGGCGCTGGTGGACGCGCCAGAACATTACTAGGGCTAACACCCCCCAGGTCTATTAATAGCTCGCCAATGAGCTTCTATCGCCGAGGGACGCGCTCTTAAAAGTGAATAAAATAGACCACCGCTTGGGCTAAAACTTAAAACCATCTCAAGCCCATTCAACTTCAGGCCAAGCTATTTCCGCCCTCACCACCGCTCGCCCTTCCTGGGAACTATTTTTTAACTCAATATTGGCCTTGTGCAGTTCCAAGATCCTTTTGGCTATGGTTAAACCCAAGCCTACCCCATCGCCCAAACCAGGGCACTCTTGGTAAAAGGCCCTAAAAAATTTTGGAAATTTTGTCTCAGGAATCAAATCATGTTCGTTATCTATTTTTAATATTATATTTTTATCGTTTTTAATTAATATGACATATATATTACTTTTTGTGTATTTTATAGCGTTAATAATTAAATTATCAATTGCTAAATCAAGCAAAGTCTTATCGCCTAAAATATAAATATTATTATCAATCTTATTTATAATATTTATAGTCTTGCTTTCAGAAAAATATGCATTTCTTTCTATACTAGATAAGCATAACTTTGATAGGTTAATATAATTCATTGTAAAATTAGCTTGTCCCAAATTTAGTTTGCTGGACAACAAGACGCCTCCCACAATCTTGGCCATCCGGATCCGTTCTTCGGTCACGCTTTTTAGCAGTTCCCGCGTCTTATCCCAACTCTTTGGTTGAATTGCCAAAGGATCCTGGGCCAGGCGGTCAATCTCGTCGGTGACCATTTCTAGGGCTAAACTCAGGCGACCGAGAGGCGATTTCAGCTCATGGGACACATTGGCCATCAAATCGCGCGTCTCATTGATATATTTGGCTAGTTTAGCCGACAGATGGTTGATGGAGCGAGCCACGTCGGCCACTTCTGGATCGCCTTGAATAGAAACTGGTTTTTCTAGGCAACCCCCCTCAGCGATATTTAAGACTTCGGCGCGCAAAATCCTTAAGGGATGGGAGACTCTTCTGGCCATCCAGACGCTCATAACTAGGGTCAAAGCGACCAGGGCCAAAACACCCTGAATAAAAGAGTTAGCTACTGGCAAACGCTTGTAAAAACCGCTTGAATAATAAAGAATGTATTTATGGTTTGGCCAATTAATGGGCTTGGCTAGCAAAATGGGTCTTTCCACCGGCAGATCGGTTTCCCAAATCTCAATGTCGCCATGAGTTTGACGCCGACCAGTTAATTTAGGGCGCGCTTGGGCTGTCATAAGAGGATGGGGACGGCCCATAACCGGATCTCCAGCCTCGTTCTCAAACCAGACCATCCCGCCTTGAGGATTAAACAACTCCACGAATAAACTGGCTTTTTCCGGGCCCAATTGAACAAACTTGGCGGCCCAGGACTCAATAAAATCCACTCTCCATTGAGTGTCCTCGGCGTTGTCCCAGCGGTTTAAATAGAAAACCAACAAAACCCCAGCTTGAGAAAAAGCCACCAAAGCCACTAAATACAAAAAAATTTTGGGCCCCAAACGGAGCTTTAATCCCCCCATCACACGCCACCAACCCAGCAATAACCTCCTCCTCTCAGCGTTTTAATCAAATTTTCCGCCCCAATTTGTTCCAAAATTATCCTTAAGCGTCTAATATGGACATCAATATTTCTTGGCGAGACGCTGTACTTTTGGCCAAAAACGGCTTCAATGATTTCCTCCCTGGAGTAAACTCGCCCAGGACGCTCCATAAGAAGCTTTAAAACGTTAAATTCGGCCACAGTTAAATTAGCGCTTTGGCCTTGGCGGTCAAGGGTCATTTTAGCTAAATCCAAGCTCAATTCCCCATTAACCAAATAGCCTTTAGGCAAATAGGCCCCTGGCTCCATTAGAACCGAACGCCTTAAAACGGCCTTGATCCGGGCCATCAATTCCCGGGGGCTAAAAGGTTTGGCGAGATAGTCATCCGCTCCAGACTCTAGGCCAAAAACCCGGTCAAAGACATCGTCACGGGCCGAGATAATGATAACCGGCAAGCGTTGGTAAGAACTTTTAAGGCTAGCCAATAAGTCAAAGCCACTGATTTCTGGCAACATAATATCCAAAAGAACTAAATCAGGAGCGATTTTACTGACCTGTTCCTCCACATTTTGCCCAGACAAATGGCTAATCAACTCGCCGCCAAACCCAGCCAGATAATCCTTAAACAGCAGATGCAGCTTAACGTCATCGTCAATCAACAAAACCTTAAGCCCTTTGCAAAGGCAACTTTGATCAGACGAGCCTTTAAACCAATCCATTGTGTCTCGGTCATTCTTAGCCACATCCTCGACTAAGCTCATTTTTTCATTCCCTAAATATAGATTAGTAAATATCCACCGGCTAAAAGAGCGGAAAGTTAATTTATTTTAAACTCATCATCATCGTCATGTTAATTTTCAATATAGTTTTTTATAATTTCATCTGTTATATGAGAGAAAAAAATATATATAATCGTTAGTAATTCATCCACCCAGTATCTCAACTGACTCAGACGCGCGGATTTCCCTGACTATTGCGCGTAATTGTAGCGTGACCGGGCCAGCGTGTCTCTTTTTACGATATTTAGTAATCCACAGAGTATCTGGATGGATTATAAAAAACGCTCTGGAAGCCACGCCAATATTCAGTCAAAAACAACCTTAGACTCAAGGAAATTCGCTACCAAAATTTATTTTACTGGCCCCCCCGACTTTGTCAAGAAGAAATGCTAAAGCTGGTACTTTTAACCCACCAAATCTAGAAAAATAAAAATTAACAAAAGATCATATTCAGTTAATTGAGCCTCCTGATATAGCTCGTTATAATCAAACAAATATTGAAGCTCACAAAAGTGTAAAATTAATTTATTTGACAATTTGTCCATAGCCATTTAGCCAGATTATTTGTTGGAGGAGTGATTCATGGCCCTTAACACGCGGAATATAATAATCATGTTGGCCGCCTTAGGGTTAATGGTTCTTAGCCAAGGCTGGGCCTGGGCTCAAGAGGATCAAGCGGATGATCGACTAAATCTTGAGCCAATTATCGTTTCCGCTCAAAGAACCGAGATGGAACTTTTGGACACGCCTTTTTCCTTAGGCTCATTAGATGAGGTCGAGATTCGCCGCGATCCTCAAAACAACGTGGCTGATCAAATATCCCGGATTCCTGGGGTCGACATTCACGCCGCCTCTGGGACAGCGAGTAGAAGGCAGGTCTACATTAGGGGGTTTGAGCCCGGACGCGTTTTAATTTTAATTGACGGCGTGCCCCAAAGAAAAGTCGGAGGCATCGTGCCGGCGGCTAGTGGCGTCACTATTGACCCCTCGGAAATCGCCCGAATTGAGGTCATTAAAGGCCCAGTTTCGGCCCTTTATGGCTCCGACGCCATTGGCGGGCTGGTCAATATCATTACCAAAAGAGGTGGCGATAAGCCGATCAGTTTTAGCTTAGGGGCCACTTTTGATAGCTCGACCCGTAGCTTAGAGCCCAACGTGGCTATTTTTGGAGCCAAAAATGGCTTTAACTACCGATTTTTCGGTACCGGAGTCAACGCTGGGGAAAGGCGCCTGCCCAATGGCGATCGCCTATTTTATAGCCGCTATAAGACTCGTCAATATTCGGCCCAGGTTGGTTACGACTGGGATCATGGCCGATTAACCTTCAGAGCCTCGGAATTTGACTCCGAATCACAGTTTAACCCTTACGCGTATGACCGCGAAGGTCGAATAATTCCGGCCAAAAATATGGCTGAGGTCAAAGCCAGATCGCTATACGCCAACGTCACCGACAACCTCCACGCCGATCGCGAGACTTTTTCCGGCAAACTAGAGCTTTTGGAGCTATCCGAGTTTATTGATAAAATTACCATTTCCGCCTACCGGGAAAATAAATTGGACGACTCGCTCTCCACTTACGTTAATCGGCCTGGAGTCTACTGGCAAGTAACCGACAAGACAAGCTCATTAGGCTCCAGCGCGCAAATTGACTTTAGGCTCGGGGCTAACCACCTTTTAAACCTGGGGATCGATTACGCCGCCGACAAGCTTAAAGCCAAAGAATCCTATACTGGAACCCCAGACGCTATTCGCGAGGCCAAGCAAGAGACTTTCGGTTTTTTCGCTCAAGATCAATGGCGCTTTCATCCTGATTTTTTGTTAACCCTGGGCATAAGGGAAACTGTCGTAAAAACCAAACTCTCAGTCGACAATACCGATCCCAGCAACATCGGATCAACTCGGGCCAATAAATTAGTTTTCAATCTGGGCCTAGTCTACCGAGGATTGACCAATTTCGCCTTAAGGGCCCTATATTCCCAAGGCTATCGAACCCCCACGACCACCGAGCTCTATGGAACCTCCACAACCAGAATAGGCGACCCAACTTTACAGCCCGAAGAATCGGAAAACTATGAAATAGGCCTCCGCTACGATAACTCACAATTAACCGTGGATCTTAGCCTCTATTACGCCAAGCTCAAAAACTACATCAGCTCAAGAGAAGTAGATCCAGCCAACCGGGTATTTCAATACTTTAACAGCAATGGGGCCAAGACCTGGGGCGCGGAATTGGCTGTGGATTGGAACCTTGGCCAGACAGGCTTTAACCCGTATCTAGCTTTAACTTTAGCCCGATTTCAGACCATTGGGGACACAGGCTTTAAAACCTTTCAAAGCGGTCGGCCTGAGGCTTATGGAACTGTTGGCCTAAAATACCGCCGACCGCTTTATTCAGGTCAAATATTTACGGACGCCGCTTTGGCCTTCGCCTCGGGCAACCGCATGGAAAACGATTGGAATGGCTCAACTTCCCCGAGAGACGCCAGCCATAGGGTCGACTTGACAATTGGTTACGAGGCTAAGCGGGAACATAATTTTAGTTTCATAGTGAGCTTAAGAAACCTGACCAATCAGCCTTACCCAAACAATAGCTACCTAGAGCCAGGCTTTCACGCCGTGGTTAGCGCGCGTTACGAATGGTAAGACAATCCGGCCTAGGCGACCTTAAGCGAATTTTGTAAAAACCAGGACTATGGAAAACCATTACCTTAAAATTATTGTTAAAGTAATTTTTTGATAATTATATTTAAGTAAATTAGCGTATTTAGTTGAATATTATCATAATCTTAAATTTTGGCTAAACCTAAGAGCCTCTCATTAGATTATTGACTTTTCCTTCCCTCTCATCGCGCCAAGGGGCCTAAATTTTGACTCTTGGCGCGAGTCTGAGTCAAACTTAATTTCGTCGACCAAAGAACTCCCATCATCATAAATATAGCGGTCAATAATTTTTAAATATTGTCGGCTCACTTAATTATTGGCCAAAGATCTGTTTAGCGCCTTAGTGAGCCCAGCTTGAGGAAACCCTTAGTGAGTCTTAACCGCCTCGAACAAATATTTTTTGCTATCCCGTAAAGAATTTGTTACGATTAGCGCTCCATAAAAAAAAATTATAGTTTTAATGATTCTTTGGTTTTACGCTCAATGGATCCAAAGGACGCGCGAAATGAAAAGATTACCCGATGGAATCGCCGATTTTACGGAAATCATAACTGGAAACTATATTTACGCCGATAAAACTAGGCTCCTCCATAAACTGCTCAGCGGAAATACACCCTACTTTTTGTCCAGGCCCCGCCGTTTTGGCAAAACCCTTTTGCTGAGCGCTCTTGAGGCAATCTTAGAAGGAAAACGGGAATTGTTTAAAGGTCTCTGGATAGGTAGCTCTAATTATGACTGGGTAAAACGCCCGGTTATCCATTTAAGCCTTAGCTCCGCTAAAGCCAATAGCCCAGAGAGCCTAGAAACAGACTTACTAAGCATTGTCGCTCATATGGCCGTCCATGAAAATCTGGCTATAAAGGCTTCTAACCCTAGCGCTTTTTTTAGACTTTTAATAGAAAAACTATCTCTAAAATATGGCCAAAAAACAGCTGTTTTAATTGATGAGTATGACGCGCCAATTTTAGCTAATATAGATAATCCTGAAAAAGCTAAAGTTATTCTCGAGACCCTAAAGCTATTCTACGCGGCCTTAAAAGAGGCCGACAATTATCGGGGTTTGACCTTTATTACTGGAGTCACCAAATTCACGCGGACTTCTATTTTTCCTACTTTAAATGATCTTAAAGATCTCACCCTTGAGCCCGAGTTCGCCAATATCTGCGGCTTTACCTTAGAGGAATTTGATACTCTCTTCGCTTCGCGAATGAAAGAAGTCTTGGCCCATTTTCAATGCCGATCCGTTATGGATAAGGATTCCGCAGTCTCTGATTTGCGGCGAATGGTCTTAGATTGGTATGACGGCTACTCCTGGGATGGCCAATCCCGAGTTTTAAACCCTTGGTCAATTTTATATTTTTTTGACCAGAAGGACTTCGGCCACTACTGGTCACAGTCTGGCGGAATTTCTAGTTTTCTGGAACGCCTGTTTCTCAAGAAGTCTATTAATATTGACTCTTTTATAAATAAAGATACTATCTCAGAAAAACTAAAAGCCATTGATTTAGAAAAGGAGATAGAGGCGAGGCCAGTCTTATTCCAGACTGGTTACCTGACAGTCAGCCGGGTAGACGAAACTGCCTCCCCGAAGGAATATTTTACCGGCCTACCAAATCTGGAGATCAAAGCCAGCCTTATTCCTCTTTTGACGTCCCTTAAACCCGCGGCTGGGAAAGTTTTAGCCATCTTGAACATTTCCCGAGCTTTCCTCAATTCGGTAAGGAATCTGGATCCTCTAGGGGTTAAGGAATCTTTGGCGAGGTTGATTCAATATTTTCCCGCTGAAATCCAAGAGCCAAGCGAAGCCTATTATCAGGCTCTCTTTCATGTGGCCACGCTGATGGTTGGAGAGGATATTACCGTTGAGCCTACCGCAACTAGTGGCCATATTGAGGCTTTCTACCAGGCTCCAGATGGGCCAGATTTTATAATCGCGATGAAATACTGTTCTCTAAGAGACAAAAAAGGCCAGGCGATTAAGGGCGCCAAAAGAAGACAAAATATAATGGAGAGCGCGGTTAAGGCGGCCTTAAAAGAAATCGACTTAAAAAAATATTTTTGCCGTTTTAGGGGAGCCAACCGGCCTATTTACAAAACAGTCTTGGCGCTTAATAGAAGGGAGGATGTCTTGTTTGTTTTCGAAAAAGTCGAAAAGGATCGTATTTTAGAGCTAGATAACGCTCCTATTAAGCGGCGATTAATCAATCAAGCGTTTAAATTTTTGAAATATTTATTTAAGCGCGATAAAAAAGCCTAGCTTCTTTTTTTCCAAAAAGACCAAGACTTCTTCAGCCAAAATGTTACTGTCCTCGGCTAAAGGCTCCACTTGCCCATCGACCAGGGCAAAACGACCATGGCTAAACCAAGGGCCACTTTGACCTAATTAGCTTCCCGCCAAAAATCGGCCAAAATAAACAGGTAGATATTGGGCGTGTCCAACCATAGGGCCAGCCCGGAGTCACGGGCCTCCGGTCTCTTATGGCTAAATCCAAGCGGAAGCGGACATGGCCAAAATTGGGAAAAGAGACCATGGCCCGTCGCCCCACCCTTAAGATCTCGCTTAAGACGCGGAGGGGCCTTTAGGCAAACGTGATTTTCTCAGAAACCAGATAATCTATAATCTCTAGTTTTATATATCTACAACTAATTCAATATATTTTTTATAATAAAAAATTATATTTATCTTAATCGTAATTTTCTCAAAATTCTATTCGCAAATTCTTCGCCTCTTTCTTGACTTCTTCTTTTTAAAGAGTCTTCAATAGATTGCATTCCCTTAACAATATCATTAAAAGATATTCGGTTTTTACTATTAACTACAGCTGAAATATATCCTACTACTAATAAAGTGGCTAAAGCGTCTTTATTCGACTCGGCCCATCGCTGTATACAGTGAAAACTTGTTTTATTTTTAGAACAATATAATTCCGCCGTATCTTTTTTAATCAATGTCATAGTAGATTTTCCATTATTTGAGCTTATACTATAATACGCTTCTATCCCATTTTCAAATTTGATCAAGGCCCTAGAGCCATCGGCGAGTTCTCCGTTCCTAAATTCTCCAAAAATATAAGGATTTTCCCTGCCATTATTTATATACAGTATTCCAGACCCAGAAAAAGTATCGTTCACAAAATTTCCATTATAAACAAGATATTGATTGCCCTTTTTCCTTCTTTCAACTCCTTTTCCATGTTTTTTCCCATTTTTATACTCACCAGCGTAAGTATATTCGTCGTTTTCCCAAACGCCTATTCCATTTTTACAATTACCTGAAACGCAATTGGAATTTGAATTAGTATTTAATTTAGTTGTTATAGTATTATTAGAATTATTTTTTAATCTACTAAGTAAATAATCGCTTCGATCATTAGTGACTTTCGTATAGGCTTCAGCTTTGGATAATCCTTTAGCGATTAGAGAACTCGCGGCTTGGTCTCGTCCGTTATTAATCCACTCAATCTGTTCGGGGCGAATTTTTGACTTAAAATCAGAAGGCAAGTCTTTCCAAACCGCTAATATCCGGTTTTCCGCTTGCCGAAACAAAGAATTTTCCTTGGCCATAGCCTGGACTTCCAGGTCAGGTAGAGCCAAAGCCTGAACCGATAGGAGCGATATAAGAAGAAATAGCCCAAACGCGCCGCAGACGCGTTCTAAACTAGAAAACGAAAGAGGGATCTTGATTTGATTGATTTTTTTAGTTCTAAACATTTTCCACCATATAAAAAAGTAATGATAAATACTGTTAATAATTTTAATTTAAGTCTATAATTTTTGTAATAGCAAAAAATAACATATTTATTGGTCATAAAAAATAACTTACAAATGTAACTATTAAAATTACTATATTTTTTGACCCCAAAAAATTTTGGCGCATTGTTTGGGAACCAACGATTTTAGCTGTTTTTTGACTATACCAAATTCACAACCAGATAGCGACCTGATTTTAAAGGACAAATAAATATATTTATTTTATCATAAATATTTAATATTAGGCTTATAAATTTAATTTTTTGCGAGGTAACGCTATAGTTTTTCGTCTTAACGTTGGAGATGGCCTAAAAATTGCCTGAAGTAACATTTCTGTCTGACTACTGACAGTCAGCCCCTTCAATTTTAAATAGTGGCTCTTGACCAGGAGTCTTAAGATACCCGCGCTTAACGGCCAACGGGATCAGCTGGCTCCAAAGAATCAAGACCTTAATGTTACCGTTAATCTGGACAGTCAGGGAGCCCAACTCAGGCGTCACCATGATCTGTAAGATTTCCAGGAGACACAAACCCAAAAGATTTCGTTTTTATGGCCAATCAAGGCCGGAAATTAAAATTTATTTGTCTCCTTCGAAACCTTTATTTCCCGTTAAAAAGCTGGTATAAAATATTAGACAATAGTATTGGCGAGTCCGATTGCTCGCGCTTTTTGGCGAGTAATTTTCTTCTTAATTTTATATTGTTCATTTATAAAGAACGCTTGATTATGAAATCATTACCCATTGGCAATAAAACTTTTGATCAATTAATTAAAGGCGGATATGTTTATGTTGATAAAACTGAACTTATTCACAAACTTATTTCAACAGATAAACCTTATTTTTTATCAAGACCAAGGAGGTTTGGAAAATCTTTATCGCTTAGTACCATTGAACATATATTTTTGGGCCACCGGGAGCTTTTTTAAAGGGCTGTGGATAGATGACCCAAAACCTAGGACTGAGTCAGAGCCTACGCCTAAATATGACTGGCCAATCCATCCAGTTGTTTCCCTGGATATGAGCGCGACCAATGAGACCAGTCGGCTGGAGCTAGATCAAAGCCTAAAGGAACGGCTGTATCGAATCGCTTTAGATAAAAATGTTTCAATCCCGGGAGAAAGCCCGGTCAGTTTATTCAGTTCCCTGATCTTAGAACTATATCGGCGGTCTGGGAATGTCAAAGTGGTTATTTTGATCGATGAATACGACGCTCCTATTGTTGACAACATTGAAGATGACGCTTTGACCATGGAAACGCGCAAATCTCTCCTAGAGTTTTACGCTGTCCTTAAAAGCTCTGAAAAATACATAAGGTTTACTCTTATCACAGGCGTTTCTAAATTCGCTCAGGCCACTATTTTTTCAAAACTTAACCAGCTTGACGACATTACCCTTAATCCCCTTTACGCAAATATTTGCGGATTTACCGAAGAAGATTTATAATCGCTTTTTAACGCTTATTTAAATGATATTGGATGAGCTAAAGTCTGGTGGTTCCATGTCGCCTAAAGCGACAACAGATGATTTGATCAACGAAATTTTGGCTTTTTATAGCGGCTATAGTTGGGACGGAAAGACTAAACTCCTCAATCCTTTTTCAATCATCAAGCTTTTGGGCGCCAAAGATTTTTCTAATTTTTGGTTTGAAACAGGATCGCCTTCCTTCCTTATGAATTTAGTCAAAAATAACCGCGCCTACTTTAATTTATTTCAAAAGGATCAAGCTATAACCGCTGATATGAACGCGTTAGATATTGGAAAATTTTCAATTAAATCTTTAATGTTTCAAACTGGGTATTTAACTGTTAATTATATTAAACGTATTCATAAAACAAAAAACTATTTTCTCACTTTTCCTAATCATGAGGTTCGATCCTCATTTTTCGCCTATCTTTTAGCGGATATAACTTCCTTTGATAATTATCAAGAGCTTTGGATGAAGGGTGAAGAGCTTCGGGAAGCTTTAATCCAAGAAGATCCGGCCAAAGCCTCTTTGGCCTTCAGTATCTTACTGGGGACAATCCCTTGGCCAACGCGCTTTCAAGCGGAAGATTACTATCGTACTATTTTTTTTATGGCTTTAGGCCTAATAGGCCAACCTCTTCAGGTTCAAATCCCGTCTGGCGATGGCCTTATTGACGCTGTGTTGGACGCTCCAGGAGGCCATATCCTGGTCATTGAAATGAAGTGGGTGAAATTGCCTGGATCATCAGACAAAGTTACTGGCGCGGTTCTGGATCCCAAGCCAACTGAAGATGAGCTGGCTAAGATCAATAAACTTCTTGACGATGGCGCGATACAAGCTTTTGAACAGATAAATAGCTGGAAATATACTGATAAAGACCAACTAATAGGCAGGAAAATAACTAAAATCGCTATGGTAGTCTGTCAAAGGACTTACGCGCGGGTTATCTTTAATAATATTTGATTTTTGGCGCGAAACTTTAGACTTTTTTCAGCCCCAAGACCACTTATTTCCCAACCCCGATGGGCCGCTCCTTTTCCAAAAAGACCAAGACCTCTTCCGCCGAAATGTTACTGTCCTCGGCTAAAGGCTCCACTTGCCCATCGACCAAGGCGAACCCAGGGGCCACTTTGACCTCATTAGCCGCCCGCCAATCCATAAAATCGGCCAAAGTAAATAGGTGGATATTGGGCGTGTCATGCCAACCATAGGGCAAACCCGGAGTCACGGGCATCCGGCCTCTGATGGCTAAATCCAAGCGCACGCGCCAATGGCCAAAATTGGGAAAAGAGACAATGGCCCGTCGACCGACCCTTAGGATCTCGCTTAAGACCCGGAGAGGCTCCTTTAAGGTTTGGAGGGTGCTTTCCAAGATGACGCAATCAAAGCTTAAATCGGGAAAATCCCCTAAAACCTCGTTTATGTCTAGGTTTAAGACCGGCACCCCGAGCTCCATGGCCGCCATGGCCGCCTCGGGATCCACTTCCACGGCCTGCCCCTTAACGCCCATGTCCACGATAAGTTTGCCCAAAAGCTCGCCCCGACCGCAACCTAAATCCAAAACCGTTGAGCCAGGAGCGATTTCCCCTAAAATCACTTTGTCCTGCCAACGCCGAGCTGGAGGCTGAGCCGGCTGATATTCAGGGCGGAGTTTATCCAAAAGTTGGCTTTTGGCCAGATCCGTCAGCTCTTGCCGAGTTATGGTTCCTTCGGGCAACTTAATGATGTCTTTAACCATAAAAATCCCCTCTAGTCCCTTAAAAAGATGGTAATTAGACGCCTAACCGCTTCAGTTTCCACCAAAAAGGCGTCATGGCCGTAGCGGGAGGGGATGTTCACGTAACTGACTGGACAACCCGCCCGGCACATGGCCGAGACCAGTTCCCGGCACAGATCGGGCGGAAAAAGCCAATCCGAGGAAAATGACACGACCATGGTTTTAGCTTGGATAAGAGCCGCGGTCTTGGTCAAATCGCCTTGGCCCCACTTTTCGGCGGCCTCGTAATAATCCATGGCCCTAGTTATATATAGATAGCTATTGGCGTCATAGCGGCGCACAAAACTTTCGGCTTGGTGGCTTAAGTAGCTTTCCATCTCAAACTCTATCCCGGTCAAGGTAAAGTCCAAGGAATCCTTGCCCCTTAAACGGCGCCCAAACTTATAGCCCATGCTCTCTTCGGACAAATAGGTAATCTGGGCCATCATGCGAGCCGCGGCCAAACCCGCTATAGGTTGCGGGCCGCCATAATAATCGCCGCTATTGAAATTGGGATCATTGATGATAGCGTGACGACCCACGGCGTTAAAAGCCAAACCTTGCGTGGTCACCCGATGGCCCGCCGACAAAATGATCATTGAGCCCACCCTCTGCGGATAAGCCAAACCCATTTCCAAGGCGATCTGGCCACCCATGGAGCCGCCAATGACTGACCTTAACTTATGGACGCCTAAACGGGTGAGGAGCTCCATCTGAGTTTGCGCCCAGTCGCCCACGGTCACCACGGGAAAAGATAGGCCCCAAGGCCGGCCTGTCTCGTGGTTCAGAGAAGAGGGCCCAGTCGTTCCGTAACAGCTCCCCAAAACATTGGCGCAAATGACATAAAAGCGGTTGGTGTCAATGGCTTTGCCAGGCCCCACCATGCTATCCCACCAACCAGGCTTCTTTTTGCGATATTCCCTCAAAGAGCCTGAGGGCTCTAGATCCCAACCGGCGGCGTGGGCGTCTCCGGTTAAGGCGTGGCAAATTAAGATGGCGTTAGAGGCCGAGTCATTGAGACGCCCGTAGGTCTCGTATTCCGTCTCAATGGCCGTTAATTTCCCGCCCGCCTCCAAAACCAAAGGATTGGCCTCATCCTCATAGAGGGTGATCTTTTGGGCCTTTGTCCAACCGACCGAGTTGGGATGATCTGGCCCATGAACATTTTTGATTTCGTCGCCATCAACGCTCATGGCCCTTATACCCTCGCGATCCGCTCAAAACCAGGGCCTTGTTGGAAATACCCCTCTGGCCCAGCGTAAGCGTTGACTAAGCGCACCTGGCAAGATCCCGCCGAATAAAGATCCACGACATTTAAACAAGCGAAATCCTGGGTAATGGACCACATGGCTCCCAAACTTAAATTTAATAAGGTGGCTAAAATGGCCCTATTGACCCCCGCGTGAGCCACCAAAGCCACCTGACCCTCGGGATTTTCTTTGATGATCTCGCTCAAAGCCTCGGCCACGCGAGCCCGAAATTGACTGGGCGACTCCCCTCCGGGAAAGGCCATCTCTTGGTTAGGATTTCTAATGGACTCGGCTAAAGCGGGGTAACGCTCTTGGATGGTCTCCCAGGTTAAGCCCTCGCACTCCCCAAAATGGATCTCCCGAAAATTGGCCCTGGCCTTTAAGGACAAATTTAAGGATCTGGCCAAGAGTAAGCCCCCATAAGCCGCTCGACTCAGATCGCTGGAGTAAACGGCTTGGATGGGCAGACCCTTTAAAGCCTCCACCGTCTGATCCAGTTGGCGTCGGCCCTCGTCAGTCAATTGCACGTCAGTCCAGCCATTAAAAGGATAAGACTGATAATTTTCGGTTTGGCCGTGTCGTATAAACAGTAGCCGCGTAAAACTCATAATTAGGCCTAAAATAGATATAAAAAAAGGCCACCAGGGCCAAAATAACCTAAACCCTTTAGCCCTTTCGGGCTATTAGCGAGCCTCTATGCTCTCAAGCAATTCATTTTTATGCTCAGCTTGGCTGGAATTCCAGATCCGCAAAATCTCGTCCAGATCAGCCATAAAGGCGTCCACCACGTCATAATCAAAATGTCGGCCCCGCCCTTCCTTAATGATCTCCACGGTCTGATCCACGGTAAAGGCTTTTTTATAAGGCCGCCGCGACATTAAAGCGTCAAAAACATCAGCCACGGCCACAATGCGCCCGGCCAAAGGGATCTTTTTGCCCTTTAGCCCTAAAGGATAACCCGTGCCATCAAACTTTTCGTGGTGGGTCAGAGCGATGACTTCCCCTAAACGCAAAAAACCAATGTCGGAGTTTTCCAAAATTTTGCCCCCATAAACGGTATGGAGGCGCATAATGGGCCACTCTTCTTCATTTAAAGGGCCATTTTTTAATAAAATGCGATCCGGAATGCCAATTTTGCCAATATCGTGCATGGGGGAGGCGTAAAGGATGCTCTCGACCGTGGTTGGGGAGAGACTAAGGCGCTCAGCCAAGCGAGCCGAGATCCGGGACATGCTAATAATATGCGCCCCCGTATCCTCGTCTTTAAACTCAGCCGCTCGGGATAATCTAAAAATGGTCTCCAAAGAAGCCCCGCGGAGCTTTTCGTGGGCCACGGCCAATTTTTTGTTGGCTTCTTGGATCTCCAGAGTCCGCCGAGCCACCTCGGTCTCTAACTCTTGCCGATAATTGACCATATGATCGTTATAGGCCTTAACCTTTAATAACGATCTAACCCGAGCCCGCAATTCCATCCGATCCACGGGTTTGGTCAAAAAATCATCCGCCCCCACTTCCAAAGCTTTAACCCGGTCATTGACATCGCCTAAGGCCGTGACCATGACTATGGGAATAAGGGAAAATTGTTCCACGGCTTTGAGTTCTTGCACAACCTCAAAGCCGTTGGTTCCAGGCATAATAATATCTAAAAGGATCAGATCTGGGGGGTTAGCCTTGACTTTGGCCAGACAATCCTGCCCATCATTGGCTTGAACAACCTGATACCCCTGGGGTTTCAGCATGGCGGTGATGATTCTGCGGTTTAATTCCTCGTCATCTACCACCATGACTAGGGGGGTTTTGTCTGAGGCGTCGAGCATTTAACAAGAATCCATAATTCCCAGAGAAGGAGTAGCCCCCTTGAGGTTTAGCCTTTAGGGGTTTATTGGCCCATGGCTTTCGAGCCAATTAAAGCCACCTAAAGCCCCTTACTGATCCTATTTTAATTCTAACTCAAAACCCCAATTATTGCCAATTTTAG
>JAISWW010000162.1 GCA_031270705.1 Deltaproteobacteria bacterium | reverse complement strand
TCGATCAAAACGGCCACTTTACGATTGTATTTGGCGTAAAGTTCCTCAAAAAGAGATTGAAACAGTTCCACAGGAGAGGAGCCTAGTAGAGATAGGCTTTCAGACTCGGCGATGGCCATGATATCTCGAGTTAATCCGGATTCTAGCCTCTCCACGCTTTCGGATTCAATTCCGTCTAGGCTCAGACGGATAATTGGATTAGGCTTCCAGTCGTAATCCGAGCCGTCTATCCACAGTCCTTTGAAAAGTTCCCTTTGGCCTCTTAAAATGGCCGCGAGAGAGCTCACCAAGAGAGATTTGCCGAAGCGACGGGGAAGGCCAGAAAGTATGGTTTTCTAGGCCTAACCAGGTTGTAAAGGAATATCTCATATGAGTATCCAAAGGATTCTAAAAAAACGAAATAGGATCGCGCCTTAAAAAATATTACAAATAGAGCGCCCCTTGAGCGCCCATAAAATAGGTTCATTTTTGAAGCCTGGCCTCCACAAGAGACCTCAAGACAGCCTTCAAGGCTTGAAACGAGCTTCACTCCTAAACACGGCGGCTGGTTGAACACGGTCGCGATAGAGTTGAGCGTTTTTGCCGGTCAACGCTTGGACAGACGTATCGCCGACATTAAAGACAATGAGAAAAGAAGTAAGGGCCTGGGAAACCGACCGGAACGCTCTAGGCCCAGACATTACCTGGCTCTTGGCTACCGAGGCGGCTCGAATAAAACTCAGCCGACTTTACCAAAAAATTTAAATGTTACAAGGTGCTAGCGCCAAATCAATAAATAACTTCTTAGATAAAATATTCGATAATTGAAGATGGACAGAAAACTATAGTCTTTTCATCCCAACAATATTCATATTTTTTTAAAACAGAATTAATCAGAACTTTATGATCAGCTCCTTTTTTTAAGACACGAGATTTTATTAACGACATTAAAAGATTATCAAATAACGGATGAAAATTATCAATAATTTCTGTCTCAGTAAAACCACAAATTCCTCCATACAAAGGCAATTGGCTAATATCTTTTAGAATTGTTAGACGCGAGTGGATATCTGTTTCACCGACCTCGGAAATACCTGTCATAAAGACAAAACCCAGATATTTCGCGGATCTTTTTACGCTAACATAAAAATCACACAGGAATTCTTGGATTTCCAGTAGTAATTTAGGATTTTTAATAGGATGATTAAAATGATCTAAAATGGGTTTATCGTAATCGTCGATCAAAACAGCGATAGGTTGATTGTTATTTTTTTCATAAAGCTCATAAATAAGCCCTTCCAAGGCCTCGCCAGGGTTTCGGCTCATAAGAGCCAACCCATCTTCTTTAGCCCTGGCTTTAAGGGCGGAAATAATGGCCGCGTTAAGATCGTCTTTTGACGAGGAGCTCATATCCATGTTCAGCCGGACGACCGGGCATGGCTTAAAATCGTAGCCTTTAGAGTGGATAAAAAGGCCTCGAAAAAGTTCCTCGTGGCCCAGGAATAATTGTTCCAAGGTATCAATGAACAAGGTTTTGCCGAAACCACTAGGGCGGGCTAAAAACCAATTGTTAGAACTTTTTATTGATAAAAGATTATGAATATATTCAGTTTTATCAATATATAAAAGATTTTCTTGTCGTATTTTAAGAAAACTACTAGAATTAGAAGGTAAAATTTTATATTCCGACCTCATTTAAAACCTCATATAAAAATATAAGCAAATATTCACAAATAGCGGCCAATTAGGCCAAAAGATAGCCGTATTGGCCCAGTCGTCTTGTCAGTAGCCCTTTGGGCCATAAATTCATTCTACCTAGAACCGCCCAAAAAACAACTTTTTTTTATTGGCCAAATTTAAAAAAATGATGGTCAGGTTGATTTTTAATCGAGGACAAATCTTCTAACTACTGATTTAAATAATAAAGAAATATTTTTCAGATTATTATGGTCTTTTTTCGTGTTAATAGAATAAATATCATGGCAATAACAAAAAATAGTAAAATCTTTCTCTTAATTCTGAGCTAAAAAATGCTAAATTATTAAAAAACACTAGCGTTATACAACTAACTAGATATCATTATATTGATTCTCAGGCTCTCTATTCTAAATTCATGACGCGAATATGTTCCGCTTATTGTTCATTATTATAGGCCTTAACTAAAATATCAATATTTTTTAACCAAGAATTATTTTCCAAAATTCGCTCGCTCTTGACACTCGAGAACAAAATAATTAGGCTTATTGATTGACCAAGCCAAAGGCTTGATCAAGCTATTGATCAAGCTATCGATCCAACCCCTTGGGGAGGGCTTTTGTTGACTGAAAAAAAACCGCCATTAGTTGGCTTAGTTATGGGCTCTGATAGCGATTTGCCTATCATGCGAGAAGCGACGGCCACCTTGGATAGCCTGGGCGTTCCTTGGGAGATGACCATCGCCTCGGCCCATCGCTCGCCTCGCTTAGCTAGCTCCTACGCCCAAACGGCTAGAGATCGCGGCCTTAAGGTTTTGATCGCTGGAGCTGGTTACGCCGCCCATTTGGCGGGAGTTTTGGCCGCTGAAACCATCCTCCCGGTCATAGGCCTGCCTTTGTCTGGCTCGCCTTTAAATGGCTTTGACTCGCTTTTGTCCACCGTTATGATGCCCTCTGGGGTGCCCGTGGCCACCGTGACCATTGGCGGCGCCCAAAACGCGGCGGTTTTAGCCACGCAAATCCTAGCCCTCTCCGACGAGACTTTAGCTAATAACCTCTTAAAATTTAAAGCCCGCCTAGCCCAAAAAGTGGAAGAGAAGGCGGCTAACCTTAAGCAAAATGGCTGAATCGACCAAAAATCGCCCCTTGCGAAATATCGGGATTATCGCTCACATTGACGCGGGGAAAACGACCCTGACCGAGCGAATTCTGTATTACACCGGCGTTACCCATAAATTGGGAGAAGTCCATGATGGCGAGGCGACCATGGATTTTTTGCCCGAGGAGCAAGAGCGCGGCATTACTATTATGAGCGCCGTCACCTCTTGTCGCTGGCGGGGAGCGGACATTAATATAATTGACACGCCCGGGCACGTGGATTTTACCATTGAGGTGGAAAGAAGCTTAAGGGTTTTGGATGGGGCGGTGGGCGTCTTTTGCGCGGTCGGCGGAGTTCAGCCGCAGTCGGAGACAGTTTGGCGCCAAGCCGATCGTCACCAGGCTCCCAAGATTGTTTTTGTCAATAAGCTTGACCGAATTGGCGCGGATTTTGATAAGGTCATGGAACAACTTAAAAGTCGTTTGGGCGCCACTCCTCTCCCTATCACGATCCCATTTGGCCAAGAAGAAAATTTTAAAGGCGTTATTGATGTCTTAAAAGGTCGATTTTACGCCTGGCCCAATGAAAGCCTGGGCGCGGAGATGGTGGATAAACCCCTGCCCCCGGAAGCCCAAGAAATCTACGCGACCGCTCATCGCCAACTTTTGGAGACCTTAGCCGAAACGGACGACGCCATTTTGGAAGCCTATCTAGCCGATGAGCCCATCCCTTTGGAAACTATCCAAAAAGCCATTCGAGCGGCCACCATCTCTTTGCGCGTCTCCCCGGTTTACGCGGGGGCGGCTTTAAGAAACAAAGGCGTCCAACCTCTTTTGGATGGCATTGTCGACTACCTGCCCGCTCCCGCCGATCTCCCGCCTTTAATGGCTCAAACGCCCAAAGGCGGCGACTTGGCCATTGAGCCGCGTTTAAAAGATCCCCTCGTGGCCTTGGTCTTTAAGATCCAAATGATGGATCAAGGCCGCAAGCTCAATTTTGTCCGCCTTTATTCCGGGCGACTCAAAGAAGGCGATGAGGTTTTAAACGCCAGAACTGGCCAAAAAGACAAAATCGCTCGCTTATTCAAAATCAACGCTGGCAAACGCGAGCGGGTCACCGAGGCCCGTTTTGGGGATCTGGTGGGCGTGGTCGGTTTGAGGGCCATAACCGGCGACACCATCTGCGGGCCAGAAAGACCTGTCCTCTTAGAGAGCATCCAAGCCGCCGATCCGGTCATTTCCGTGGCCATTGAGCCAGAGACCTTGGCTGACCAACCCCGTCTTTGGGAAACCTTAACCAAGATGACCGAGGAAGATCCGACTTTTAAGCTTAAGACCGATGAGGATACGGGGCAAACGGTCATCTCGGGCATGGGCGAGCTCCACTTGGAAGTTTTGGTTCATCGCTTGACCAGAGAATTTGGCTTAACGGTGCGCGTGGGCAAACCTCAAGTCGTTTATCGCGAAACCATCACTAAATCCGGTCAAGGCGAAGGATTGTTTGATCGTGAGCTGGGCGGGACGGTTTTAATGGCCAAAGCCTGGGTTTCGGCTCAGCAAGCGCCCAGGGGTCAAGGCGGCTCCGCCTCTCTCGCCATAAGCCCAACGCCCAATATCACCGAAAAACAGCTTCAAAGCGCTCTGGAAACCTTAAAATCTTGCCTAAACTCTGGGCCCATCCTCGGTTATCCCCTCTTAGACCTAAATTTAACCTTGGATAAACTGGAACTTAGCGAAAACATGGGCCCCGACGCCCCCATCCGGGTAGCCGTGGCCCAAGCCTGTCAGGCGGCCCTAACCCAGGCCCAACCAACCTTAATGGAACCGATCATGCGTTTGGAAATCACTAGCCCAGACGAGTTTATGGGGGAAATCATTGGCGATCTGTCGGCTCGCCTAGGCCGCATCGACGATCTGACCAGTCACGCGGGCGGCTTTCGGGTTATCTCGGCCCAAGCTCCTTTGGCTGAGCTCTTTGGCTATTCCACGGCCATCCGCTCCCAAACCCAAGGCCGGGGCTCGTTTTTGGCTCATTTTGAGCGCTATGACATTGTGGAAAGAAAAAAATAAGCCACTCCTGAATCTTGACCTAAAGCCAAAAACCCACCCTCTTTTTAACTTTTGATTTAATAAAGATTAAGTCTTTTAAAAAGTTATAAAATATATATAATATTTTTTAAATACTAATTTATTGTCTATTATTATTTTATTCTAAGAAATTAACCTTTAAAAATTATTGCCGCTCGCTTTCAAAAACTAAAAGAATTCTTGGCCCCGCGCCAACCCTTTTGGCCTCAACAATTCCCGACCCTCCCTAGACCTCCCCTTGGCCGAGAAATAGCCATTTTCTATCTTATTCTTGACACATATGATAAACGTATTATAATTTACTTATATAGGCGGGCTTCGACCCTTTAGACCTTACCCTTTGGATCTTAGGCTCTGTCGCTAAACTATTTTTTGGCCAAACATAATAATATCCTTTTTTTGTCGATTTTTTATAGATTTTAGTTGGTTAAGCGCCAAAAATATCTAAAGGTTAAGCGCTTGTTATCTCACGCCATTCGAATTATCCACGAATTTATTCAATAAATAGCTTTTAAGCGTTTTTGGGGTAATTTTATTTAAGGTGACACATTGTTCGAATTCGCCCGACATTTCATAACTCATGGGTATCCTCCGAAGTGGCCTAACCTGGAACGGCCTGACCCGGATAGGATTGATCCGCGTTGGATTAACCAATGATCCGAAAAATTCCCACCAAAAGTCTTGAAGTCGGCATGTTCGTCTCCGATGTGGGCCGGGCTTGGTTTAACCATCCTTGGAAAACCAAGAGCAAATATATTTCCGATCGGAGCGAGATTGAGGAGCTAATTCGTTTTGGCATTGACGAGGTATACATTGATACCCAAAAGACCTTAAAGCCGTCCTCGGAAAAAAAGCTTTCGGCCAAGGATTTTCCCTTAAAACAACCCGGGACTGAACAAAGACCAGCCCGAGTTTATTCCAATCCCGCCCCGCCCAAACCCGATCCCGTCAGCGCTTTGGAGCAAGAACTCCCCAGAGCGGCCAAAGCCTATAACAAGGCCTTGGACACTTCCAAAGCCTTGGTCGCCGCTTGTCGCATGAATAAGCGCATTGAGATTAACGCGGTTCAAGAAAACGTCGATGAGCTGGTGGAAAGCGTCTCGCGAAACCCTGACGCTTTAACGGCCTTAATTAAGCTGAGGCGTTTTGACGATTATACCTATACCCATTCTCTAAATGTCTCGGTTCTGTCCATCTCCTCTGGCAAAGCTTTAGGCTTATCCGATAGTGAGCTAAAAGTCTTGGGCATGGGCACCATGTTCCATGATCTGGGCAAATGCCGGGTGCCGGCCTTTATTTTAAATAAACCCGACAAACTCACCGACGATGAGTTTGTCATCATGAAAAATCACGCGGCTTTATCGGCGGATATTCTCATTGAGCAGAAGTTGCCAGTTGACGACATGGTCATCAAAGTGGCTCGCCATCACCATGAGCGCATGGATGGCAGTGGCTACCCAGACCATTTAAAGGGCCCCGATATCCCCAACTTGGTCACTATTTGCGGGCTTTCCGACGTCTATGACGCCCTGACCTCGGATCGGGTTTATCACAAAGGCATGTTGCCGCACGAAGCCTTAAAATTTATTTATGGCTTAAGGGGCACCCATTTCCAGCCCGAGTGGGTGGATCGTTTTGTCCAATCCGTGGGCATCTATCCGCCCGGCTCGGTGGTGGAGCTGAATACTGGACACGTGGCCGTGGTCATGGAAGTAAACCACGCTTCCCTCCTTAATCCCCTCATTAAAATCGTCGCCGAGCCCAATGGTCAGCTTTACCCCAGGCCCAAGCTTTTGGATCTGCAACAGCCGGAAAACAAAGGCTTTAACATCCAAGAAGTCATTACCCCGAAAAAAGCCGGTTTTGATCCCGCCTATTACTTTAATATCAAAGGGGAAGGCTAATATATGCCCGCCTTGACTCCCCAATTGGCCAAGGACAACCTCTGGCGAATTAGGGAAAAAATCCAAGACGCGGCCCGGCGAGCTAAGCGCGATCCCGCGGACATTACCTTATTGGCCGTCTCTAAAACCTTCCCTCTGGAGGATATTAAGGTTTTTTGGGAATTGGGCCAAACTGATTTTGGGGAAAATTACTTAAAAGAGGCGGAGGAGAAGATCGGGCTCTTGCCCCAAGCCACCTGGCACTTCATTGGCCACCTCCAAACCAATAAGGCCCGCTTTGTTCCGGGTCTTTTTTCTTGCCTTCACGCCCTAGATAGCCTCGATCTGGCCCAAAAACTTCACCAAAGGCTCCAAAACCTTAACCAAACTCTGAAAGTCTTTGTCCAAGTCAATGTCTCGGGCGAAGCCAGCAAAAGTGGCCTATCCCCAGAAGAACTCCCGTCTTTTTTAGAAGGGCTAGCTAAATTCCCAGCCTTAATTCCTTTGGGGCTCATGACTCTGCCGCCTTTTGATCCCAATCCAGAAAAATCAAGGCCCTATTTTCGCCAGCTTTTTGAGCTTCAAGCCAAAGTCGCCCCTTCTTTAAAAGATCTGTCCATGGGCATGAGCGGCGACTTTGAGGTGGCCATCGAGGAAGGGGCGACGGTGGTTCGGATAGGGACAGCTCTTTTTGGGGCCAGGGACTATTCGTGAGCCGACCGGCCAACCAAGACAAAGGCTTAATGACGCGCATCAACTGCCGCCATTGCCGCCACTACTTTATCACCTGGGAACCGCGTCTGCCTCATGGTTGCCGGCTTATGGGCTTTAAGTCCCAGTATTTGCCCTATGTCCAAGTTTTTCGGATTTCTGGCCAGAATTGCCAATCTTTCGCCCGCAAATAAAGATAAAAAGGCCGCTTTAGCTATTTTAGCTAAAGCGGCCAAACTATCTCGCCCGAAACTTCTCTTTAATTTATCTTTACTCGGCCCGCCACAATAAATCCTCGTTAGCCGCGGCCACCTCTGGGCAGCCGGTCATAATCATGGCCTGCTCCAACTGGGAGCGGAGAGTTTCGGCGAAAAGAGTGACGCCTTCCCGACCGCCGCCAATGGCCGCGATGGCGAAAGGCCGCCCCACCATGACCGCGTCGGCCCCCAAGGCCAACATCTTTAAAATATCCACCCCGCTCCGAATCCCGCCATCGACCAAAAGCTTAATTTGACCCTTTAGCTTTCGGGCTATGGCTGGCAGAACCTGAGCCACGCCCGGAACCCCATCCAAAACGCGGCCCCCATGGTTGGAAATAACTAGCCCATCAACCCCGGCCTCCTGGCAAATGAGAGCGTCTTGGAGGCTCATAACGCCTTTGATTAAGAACTTTAAGCCTAATTGTCGAGCCGCCGCGACAATTTTGGCCAATTCCCCCGCGTCTTTGGGATAAGCGGGATGACCCATGAGCCTTAAGGTTATGAGACCCACGCTATCGAGATCGCAACAAACTACTTTCGAGCCCGCCGCCGCGCACATTTCCAGCTCTATTTTGATTCTCTCGAGCTCCCAGGGTTTTATAAAAGGCATGGTCAGGCCCGAGCCCAAAGCTTTAGCTTGAGCTAGGCCTATTTCCATGACCTCCATGGGCGCGGCGTCGGGGGTGCCGGCGATGATCCCCGCGTCCACGGCTCCAAAGGCGATGGCTTCTTGGTAGGCGGCCTCTGGCATGGCCTGGCCAAGGTTAAAGGCGATCCCGCCAATGGGGGCTATCATGAGAGGAGATTTGAGTTTAAAGCCCAATATCTCAATTTCCGTATTCGGAAAATGAACCTTATGGATAAGGCGAGTATTAAGATAAATGGCCCTTAAAGCCGTGATATTATTCACAAAAGAAAGGCCAGTCCCAGTTCCGCCCATGCCTGGCACTTCCCCGGCGCAGGCTCGACCATCGCAAACAGGACAGACCCGACAAGTCCCTTTGGCCAATTCCCGCGCTTTAACCCGTATTTCCTTAAGGCTCATCTTTTTTTCCTCTCTGTCAAAAAATGGTGATAATAAAGGCCTAAGCCGTAAGGCCTATTGTTTTACGGCTAACGATTTTTGTCAAATTATTAAAGTTACCAAAGGAGGCCGTAATTTTAGGGAATTTCCAGGATTTAAAGGGAAAGCGAGGTAAGCGAAAGGGCGATGGCTTGATTGAGCCAGATAATTTCGTTAAGAGACAAAAAAAGGCTAAAAAAATTTTGTTCAGGAAACAAGAATTTTTTTATTTTGTAATGAAGAAAAATCCGAGTTAACAGTTATATATAACTAACAGTTAAAAAACTAAAAAGTATAAACGCTCGCGCTTCCAAATGGGCGACTGGTAGCGGAAAAAAGAGAGGGCCGCCTAGCCTCAGCCATAAACCATAAGGCTTATGGCCAATTTTAGCCCTTTAATTCTTCGGTGAGGTTTTAGGGCCGCAGGCTAATGACTAGGGTCAGTTTTTCCTGGATAAAATTTTTAATAATATCCAGCTTCTCCAGATAACCTAACTCCTCGGGCTCGAGAGCGTCCTTAAAGCCTGGATACAGTTTTTCCAACCGTTCCGCGCAATAGATAATGAGGCGGTCAAAAAAAACAAAATATCGAGCGCAAGAAATAAACTTGGGCATTTCCTTGACGTGGTAGTTGTAAAAAAAATTCGCCGCGACATCAAACAATTCCAGGCTTTCCTCTGAAATGGCTACGCTGTCTTCCCGGAAATACCTGAGCACTTCCTGCGTCTGATCCGCTAATAAAAAGCTATATTTCATAAATCGTCCTCTTAAGTTTCGACGTAAAACAAAAAAGTTCCCCGGCCAGAGCCTAAAAAAAAGCCTTTAAGGCTTGGTGGCAATCTAGCCGCGCTAATTTCGCGGCTTATTTAATGATGGCGAAAAGATTGGGTTGATTATAGCTACCTAATCATCTCTTGTCAAGGCTTAACAATGACTTAACAATGACTTCCCAAGGTCTTCCAAGGTCTTAGGGCGCGCCTAAAAATTTTGACCTAGCTCGAAACGCCTAAATTATAATATAAATTATAAGTTTAGCTTGTAACGGCTAATTTTAACCTTAAATTAAATCATATTTAGGTTTACGTCTTAAAGGATAACCGAAGCTTTCGTCCGCTCCTTCCAACCAATACTGAGATCTAACCATGTCCGCTACCTCTTAGCGCCAAGTCAAGGAGACATGTGGCTTTTGCGGGCGCGTCTGGAAACTGATTTTTATAGAAAGACATTGTATGAAATGTCAAAGGTCTGGCCGACGCGTTTGGCCATTTCCAAGCTAATCGGGCGACTTCCTTTTTCCATCTCGGAAATATGGCGCTATTTGAGGCCCAATCTTTCAGCCATTTGTTTTTGGGTGATCCCTTCACGCGCTCGGAGGCCCTTGAGCATATCCCCAGGTTGGGTATTGGGGAAAACTTCATCGGCGGGAATTAATTCGTCACCTTCTTCATTGACGAGCCTAATTTCTTGGCCGACTAAGGCTAAAACTCCCTTCAAAGCCTCGGCCAGTAGCCGCGATTCAGAGGCGGACACGATAACTGACAGGTTTATTTCAACTGATTCGCCGATAGTCCGCGTTCTCATGTAAGCCGACATAACGCGCCTCCAAAATTTGTTCAGCTCGTAAAAGCTAAATTAATATTATATAGCATAATTGATATTTATT
>JAISWW010000123.1 GCA_031270705.1 Deltaproteobacteria bacterium | reverse complement strand
GGCTGATTATTTTTTAAGATGGTTAAAGTTAAGGTCGAGGTTTGGCCATAGTTTAGGGTAGAGGGGTTAACGGTTAAAGTTAATTGATCTGGGCCAGTCAAAGCGGTGGAGACCAAGGTCACGGTTCCCGCCGAGTAGCCAGCCACAGTCGCCTCGATGTTTAGGGAGCCTTGGTAGTTAGCGATGAGATTGGGCAAGAAGATCTCTCCCTTGTCGCTCACCGCGGCTTTCTCGGGTAGGTTGTCCCAAGCTCCGTCTGGGCCAGAAAGGACGACTTCGGTTCCCAAAGGCAAAGGATTATTATTGAATAAGACGGTTAAAGTCACGGCGGTCGGCTCCAGGGTCGTTAAGGCGTCAATGGAAGCGGATAAAGCCAACTCATGGGGCAGAGGCAAATTAAAAACTTTTCGGGTTCCTTTTGGCGGGGTTAAGGCTAATTGGGTTTGGGGATAACCTGGTTGGGGCCCTAAAGACAAATCAAAAAGCCCTTCTTGGTTAGTTAAGAAAGAGGCGGTTATGGAGCGGGTTCTGGGGCTCAGAATCTGGATTACCCCATCCAAGGTTTCGGCCGCGACTTCTTCTTGAGGAGCGGGGCTTTGGTCTTGATCTAAAAGCTCGAAAGTGAAATCCGGGGATTTGTTGGCTTTCAAAGAGATAGCGTGAATGATAGCCAAAGGATCCGCGGGCGGTTTCTCTTCTTCTTTAGGCTCCTCAATCGTCTCTGGATCCAGGGCTAAGGGTTTGACTATAAATTGCCCTTCTCCATCGCTCGAGCGCAAAACAAGTTCCGTCGGGGCGCCGGATGGGGATTGGAATAAAGCCAAAAACTCCCCAGATTCATTGGTCACAAAAGAATTGACCACTTTTTGGCTTAAGGGATCATAAATCAAACCCAAAGGATCGGCTAAAGAGGCGAAGACAGTTTGGTTGGTTAAGATTCTGTCAAACCCGTCTATGACCCTAAAGCGATAAAGGCCTTGACCTAAATCCGCGACCAAAAGGATCTTATGAATGGTTTGCCCTTTATAAGCTAAAGGCAGATGGTAATCCCTGTCCACAAAGTCATGTCTGGCTAGTTGGACGGCGGAAGAAGGGCTCGCCTCTTCTTGATCCGAATCCTGATTTTGAAACCAAGGTTGGCCTGGCCGGAAATTGAAGGCCAAGCCATAATTCATTTGGGTTTTTTGGCCATTGGTTTTATCGCGCGTGAGAGTCGCGGTTAAAAAAGGCCAAGGCGAGTAACTTAAACCATAAGAAAAGGACAAACCTCGCCCGCCCGAGCGATTTGGGTCAAAGGAGCCGATCTGAGCCCCACCTTGACTGTTGAAAAGGCCTCGCCATTGACCGACGGAGCCAGTTAAGGATAGGTTTTTTACGAAAGGAACTTGACCAGAAGCCCGAATATCCCAACCAGAAGCGGCTCTTTCCCAGACCGGCCACTGGGGATAATCCGGCGATCTTCGCCAAGGACCTAAACTTTGATAGAAATTGGCGGCTAGTTTAAGTTTTGCGTACCATAACTCGAAACCCCAGCCAGCTCGGTAATGGGCTCTTTTTAAATCCCCCTCAATAAAGGCGTTATAACCCCAAGCCAGATCCGCTTTAGGGAAAAATCTCTGGCCTAAACCAAAATAAGCCAGTAAGCGGCCTTTTTCAGTCCAGCTAGCTCCTCCTTGCCCAAAGAAGAGCCAAGGTTCTTTTTCGATGAATGGCCGGAAATAATCCACCCCGCCTTGAAACTCCCCCCAAGCCCCAGAGCTAAAGCGCGATCGCCATTGACCCCAAGGGGAGAGTTTTTGGCCAATAGTCGACCCTAAGACGTTTAAGCCTTTCGAGACCGCCGCCCCGATAAAATTGCCCCGGCCTTCCGATCTACTGGATCCGCTCGAGCCGGCTAAAGCGTAAGAGCTGGCGACCAAAGTCTCTAGGGCTTGGCCGAGAAATCCTTTAGAGCTTTTAGGAGACTCGGTCGTTCGGCTTGGGCTTATTTCTTCTCTCGTCTCTCTCGTCTTAAAATCGTTCCCAGGATCCACCAAAAGAGCCATGGGAGACATTTCGCCTTTTAAGTTAGCGACGAGGTCGCTCGCTTTTAAGATCTTTAAGCCTTTTAAAAGAACGCGGCCATTTCGCGCTAAGCGCGAGCCATTTCTTAAGTTGGGAAAACTGGGGCTAGGAAGAAATGTTAAGGATCCATTATAGTCAAGGCCTCGAACTTTAAATCCCAGCTCCAAGTCGTAAACAGAATCTTGAGATTCCGGGGGGCTTAGCCCCCCGGAACGTTTCCGTAAACTAAGAAGGGTCATTTGGCTTTCGGATTTCTCAACTTTGACCAAAGCCGTGGCTCGCGAAAGACCTGGGCCAATGTCCACGGTCAGAGGGATTTGGGCGTAACCGGCTTTAACTATTAAGCCCTTAATTTTTAAGACGCCTTGGCTATTGGTTCGCCTTAGATTTGGTTTAAGGTTTTCGAAAGCGGCTTGGGGCAGGATGGTCAGAGCTAGGCCGCTTTTAGGCAAGGGTTCTCGGGCTAGGAGGCGCAACTCCAAATTGCCTGGGCGACCTGGATAGAGAGTTCCGAGGACTTGGAGCTCATAAAAGCTTTTCGAGATGACCGAAGGGTTTTGATTCTCTCTAGGCTCACTCGTTAAGGGCGCGGGATTTCTTTCATTAACAGGATTGTTTTCCTTCTTAGGCGACTGGCGAGGGGCATGAGTCTTGGGCTGAGCTTTGGAAATTCCTTCAGACGCTAATTCTTTTAAATGAGGAAAAAGGGCGGCGGTCAGATTGGGCGGCTTTTTATGGGGTTTTGGGGCTGACTCTTGGGCGGAACAACCTATGACAATTAGCCCTAAAGCCACGAGAATAGCCAAAAAGGTCAAATCCCCCAGGAGCCGGCTAGTCAATCTGAGCGAAGGAGGCGAGATAAAAGGGTGGGCGGTCATGATAACTCCAAGGCGAAAACTAAACGCGGCTAAAGGTTTGTAAAAGGTTGGCCCTAAAGCCAAATAGGTGGCGAAAAAATGGGTGGCTAGCCAAAAGGACAGCTAAAACAAGGCTGGTTTAATACTTTTTCAGATAAATAAAAAACCAAAAATTTATTAAAAAGCCTAAAAATAATAAATAAAGCGCTATTTTTAGGGCTAGAGTCTTTAAAATGGTTGGGGTTTTAAGGTCTTAGGCGGCGAAGTCCAAGGCTGAGGCTCTTCGATGTGGTTAGGAAGCTGGTTAGGAAGATTGTTAGGGAGGTTTTCGGGCGGATTAGGGACGTCCCAGGGAATGGGAGTTGGGGGCGGCGGCGGCGGCCAAATTCTCCGCTCTCCCCCTCGGCTAGCCGAGGGGGAAGTAGGGCTATCTTGGTAGCTAGCCTCTGGATAAGGGCTGGTTCCCTTCTGGCTTTCTGGCCTGGTTTCGGGGATTGTCCAACTAAAGCCGTCAGGCAGGATTGAGCCGGGGGTAGACTTAAAGGACTCGCGTTTCTTACGGAGTCTGGCTAGCCATTCTTCGCGCTTTTCGTCGCTTATTCCTGGCTCGGGCTCGGGGGTTTTGGCGATGATCAGGCGGTTTTTCCAGTGCAAGGTCTTTTCCGCTACTTCTTGATCTTTTAAGAGAGCCGGTTCCGAAGAGTTAAAGACCCGGACAAAATCCTTGGCGTGCTCCAGATCCGAAAAAATCGCCAATAAATTATCCTCTTGGCCTAAGACTATATGACGGCTGGCTTTTTCCGGAGGCGCTTCCGTAAAAAACTTCTCCACCTGATTCATAACCACGACTCTAACCGGCTGGTCATTGGATAGGGTGCCAACCACGGATTTGACGCTAGCCAAAACGGGGGGAGCTTCTGGGTTTTGGGCCGGCGCGTTGAGCCAAAAACCTGGCAATTCCAAACTTCTCGCGGCTTGGATGACTGACAAGACTCCGTTGTAGACCGTTATCTCTCGCCGCGCGTTGGAGACGGGCTTAGTTAGGGCCAATCGCGCCTCTTTAAGCTGGATTTTGGCGACTCGATTAGCCTCATAAAGAAAGGCTTTATAATCCCAATCCCAAGACCAAACCCGGCTCCCAATCTCTTCCAAGCGTTCCTGAAAAGCCTCCCATCTCTCAACGCTTCCTCTCACTAAACCCGGGCTTAAGAGTCTTTGGGTCAACCGATTTAAGGCGATGACCCGAGGTTTTATCTCTTGGGCGAGGTCGTAGTTAGGAGGAAGATCTAAGGGCGGACTGGGATATTCGTTTTCGCCAAACAAAGGCGCGTATTTGGACTTATATCCAGAGTCAGCTTGATCGGGGAAAATAGGGGGCGGTTTGGGACTTTCGTAGGGGGCCAGGTTCAAGAAATGGCTTTTGATCCTTTCGGCCTCCAAGGCCGCTCTGGCTAACTCGTGTTGGTCAGAGTTCATGACATTGATCCATTCCGCCACATAAGTGGCGTGGTTTTTGGGGCGCTTGACCAAACCTAGATCTTGACAGATCATCCAGCTAGCCATTTCCACGCGGATCTCTTCTTGGCCGTATTTTAAGTCCCCATAAACGCTTTTGGGTCGATTAGGGGCGTATTTATGCCAATGGCCTAGCTCATGGAGGATGGTCGCGTAATAGTCGTCTTGATCCGCGAAGCTTTCGCGAGGCGGCATGTGGACAGCCATGTCTTTGGGGTCGAAAAAGGCTCGATTTTTTTGGTCATGCTTGACGGGGATTTGACTGGCTATGATGATCTCTTCGGAGCGGGCGTGGGCTTCCCAAGGCAACTCTCGCGGGGTAGGCGCGGGGAGAGGCTGGCCATCTTCCGTCGATATCTGCTCCGCGTTAAAGACCTTATAATAACGGAGCAAGGGCCGGGGCAGAAGAATGGCGATGGTTTTAGGCCGGCCATTGGGCAGTATGACGGGCTCGCCTTTCGAATCCAAAACCCTTCTCTCTTCGGTGGCTTGCCAAAACTCAATGGTTTTGCCCTTCGAATATTTTTTGACAAAAAGACCGACGCTCTTGGCTTGGTTAAAGGTCATCCAGCGGGGATCCTCAAAATCCGTCCCAGCTAAGATAATCCGATTAAGGCCGCGGTAGATGGCTCCAGAGACCGGGTTATAGGGAGCCCAAACATCGGCTCGCCAGGGTTTTTGCCAAGGAGCTTTGTTGTTGGCCAAGAGTTCCTTAACGACCTCGTTCATGAACTGGCGCGGGACATTATTCGAAGGAGTCTGGTTGTCAGTCATTACTTCTCCTCCCCCAATAATTCCCGCATGGCCATGGGCAAGTCTGGATCAAAATCGCTCTCGTCCACCGCGCTCTCAAAAAACATCCCCAGTCTTTCCGCTTCCACGGGATCTAGAGATATTCCCTCGCCGTAGGGATCGACTAGATCCACGGAGCGCAATTGTTTGATGGAGCGGGGTTGGGGCGGCGTTTGGGGTCTAGTAAAGACAAAGTTCGCGCGTAGCCAGTTTTTCATGGAGAGCTCCCAAAAAAGCGGACAAAGCCAAAAAAAGGGGCGGGTTGGCAGGAAAATTGAGATCTCTAAAAAGGCTTGGTTAGGGCGAGGCGCTAACCACTCTAGCCATAGGCGGCTTTGGCCTAGGCGTATTTTTGATCCTTAAAGGCCAGGACATTTAAGGGCTGGGGCTGATGGTTTTGTCTTTTTCAGCCAATTGAAAGTTAAGGGTTTTAGGAAAATA
>JAISWW010000093.1 GCA_031270705.1 Deltaproteobacteria bacterium | reverse complement strand
CTATCCCCGGCTAAATTATTTAAGCGCTCTAAATCATTAGGGCTATAGGGCCAATTGGGCAAAAATATTAGGCCATTAGGCCAAGGCTGGGGCGTGTTTTCCAAAAAATCGGCTGGATTTTCTTGGGCTCGCGGGATAAAAGCCGTTAATTCTAGTTCCCCGGGCTCGGGCAACTTTAAATAGCGCGTTAAATCTTTAATGTAGTTAAAATTGCCACAAAGTCGGTAATGATTCTGGGGAGTCCTTTGGGCCAGGATCTCTTTTTTTCTTTGGTTATCCAACTGGCCTTTTTCGTTTAAGGGCAAATCCACCATAAAAGCCGCGCTTTGGGGACTTTGGCCACGAAATAATTCTTGGCCATAAGGATCAAAGGCGCAGGAGGTGGCCTCCAAACAATCAAGATCTTTTTCCTGGCCAGTTCGGTTGCAAGCTATAAACCACAGACCATTTTCTTTGGCCCGAAAGCGCCAGAGATCACAGGGATCCAAACCCATGGGCGGGCAATTGGCGGGCAAGAGCAGGAGATCGGCTCCCTTTAAGGCGCTGATCCTAATGATGAGGCTATGCCAAGAGTCGGAGCAGATCCGCATACCCACTTGCCCCCAGGGCGTGGGCCAGATATTGTCTTGGACTGGAGGGCCTGGGCAAGCCCAACGCGACTCGGCGTTAATTTTCCTAGCCCGGCCTAATATTTTCCCCTTATCGTCAATAAAAAAGGCCGAGTTATAAATGATCCCCTCTGGTTTGGCCAACTCCGCGAGACCAATAGCCACGTAAACGCCCCTCTTGGCGGCCCATTTCGAGATCTGGCCCAAAGCCTCCCCATCCTCGCTCTGGGCGTAAGGGAGAAGGCTATCCCGATCCTCAAAACAATAACCCGACAAAGACATCTCCGTCCCCACCACCAACTGAGCTCCCTTATCGGCGGCTTCCTCGGCCAAAGCCAAAAAGTTGGCTAAATTGAGATCCAGACGTCTCGCGACAACATCTAAGTGGAGGATGCCCACCCTTAAGTAGCGCTCGCTCATAAAAAATCACCTTTTAAGAATAAATAACGGAATTTTGGCCAAAAAAAATCCCGAATCGCTCGCGATCCAGGATTCCCAATATTTACCCTAGAAAAATGATGAGCCCATGGCTCTAGGCCGCCTTGACTAAAAACCCCTACCAAGACTTCATAGCTCTTAAGCGCGCCAATAATATCAACAGGCAGGTCTTCTGGCTCTCGGATCTCGCCCACGAGACGCCTTCCCAGTCAAAACCAGTGGCTTAAAAGTCTCGCTAGTCCCCGATTACAGCGGTGGGTCCGCCCTCGATTTACACGAGGTTCCCTGTTAGGCCTCTAAGAGGCGCCGGTTAATTTAGGCCAATATACCAAGAAGGGAGAAAAATTCAAGCCGAAGGCCAGTGGTTTAAGCCCCCATGAAAAAATCCCACAGATCCTCATACATAAGGTCATTATCGACAATATAAGACAAGTGGTCATGGCCTTTAAGGACGAGAAGACTGGCCTTCGGAATAGTTTGGGCGATAGCTTGAGGTAACTCAGGCTTAAAAAGATCGTTTTCCCCATAAACGACCAAACATGGAGCCTTTATATTCTTTAAGGTCTCCAGCTCAATATGGGGCTCCGTAAAAATCATCGAGAAAACCGGGCTAGAGAGGTCTTTTTCCACTTCCCGCAAATAGGCCACCGCCTCTTCGGTAAAATCGTCGGGCGAAAGATTGCCCCCCAAAAGGGCCAGTTTCTTGACCGCTTGGGGCTTATTGAGAGCCAACAAAAGACCCTGAATGGCTCCATCGCTGAAACCCACAATGTTAACCGGAGCGAGCTTTAAGGCCTCTATAAAGCCAGAAAGATCCTCGGCCATAGCCTCATAGGAGTAGGCCCCGGTCATTTGGCTTTGGCCATGATCGCGGCTATCCAGGGCGTAAATGGTGAAATGGTTAGCCAGTTTGGCCACGAGCCGATCAAAGACGTGGTGATCCTCGCTATTGCCGTGCAGAAGAACTAGCCCGGGGCCAGAGCCAGATTTTTCGTAAAATAAATCGACATTATTAACGTTTATGAACATTTTGCGTCCTTAAGGGTTAGAGTCTATTAGCTCAGTTGAAAAACTGACCCAAATTAAAAGCCCTAAAAGCCTCGAAATTAGGTCGTCCCTCTCTGAGCCATTATAGCGCCCGGAGCCTTTTAACCGAAATTCTGGCCTTTTTCCTTCTCCTCCGTTCTCTCTGGGGAAATTTTGACTCCTCACCCAAAAAGCCGTTCTTTAAAAATAGGCTCCGAGGGCTTCAAAAAAGCTTCGCCAGTCAAATGGCCAAATGTTTATAAAAATTTTACAATCTAGCGCGACCCATCACAGTTTCCTAACAATTTCCTGTTTTATTATAGTTATTCTTCGGCTATATCGATGGCCAAAACTTATCGCCAACCCTCATAGCTAGGCTATTTTCCAAAACCAAAAAACCATTTAGCCTAAATCAAGATTGAGGAAGAAATAATTTTCCCCCCTAGCCAGTAGCGAAATTTTGTCTAAATAATTTTACAACATTACAGTTTTTAAAGCCTTGACAGGAATCTTTTAGTTGATTATCTTTTGGGGGAAATTATTAGCCTTATGGCTCGTTTTGGCTTGAGCCACAAATAGCCTAATCTTAACCATATCTTAGCCAAATTGCCCAGCTTATTTCGCGGAAAATTTTCTTTAGGTTTTTTGGCCACCCCAACCGATTAATTTCATCCAGAGGCCCCCATGATCTCCACGGACATTAAATCGCTCAT
>JAISWW010000027.1 GCA_031270705.1 Deltaproteobacteria bacterium | reverse complement strand
AGATCCGGCCATAACCTCGGCTTTAGACCCTCGGACATGTCCTTGGCTTTGTCCTAGATCAAGTTTTTAGAAAACAATTGACTTTCCCTGAACCTTGCCCAGGGCTTTAAAACCAGACCTCCTAAAGCGCTTAAGCCAAGGATTTAAGCCATTAAGAGAGACTTACCCTAAACTAGGGAGCCTTCTTGGCCCAGTTTTTTTCGGCTTTAGGGGTTAGTCAGATTGGTTGGCCCTCGCGGCTCAAACCCGAGGCCATGAAAAAACCTTGGCCCCCATGTCCTGGGCATTGTCCAATGGCTTTGTCCAGGGGTTGGCTCTGAGAAAACAACGGGTTTTAGGGGAGGATCGGCGGCGAAGAATACCAAGGAAATTCAATAAGTTAAGTTTAAAAATAATTTCAAAAGGTTTTTTATGGATAAAGCTCTCGGCCAATGAGCCCTCTTCAAAGGTCGTCCGCCGCGAACTAAAGGCCATAATCAAAGGGGAGGGGCCTAGCGAGAGAAACAAAGGAAATTCAATCAGTTAAGTTAAATTCTCTAAAGGCTTTTGGACAAAGCTAAGGAGCTATGGAGTTATGGAGCGATGAGCTCTCGGCTAAGCTCGTCCTAAAACCTCAAGGCCAAAATCAAATTTTATTATAAAATTCCAGGACTTAGGCCAAAAAGCGGGTCGGTCAAGCCACACCCCTAGGAGCGGTTATCTTACGCGTGTATATGGCCAAAGCCGATAAGGAAGCCGGAGTGACGCCTCTTAAACGGGAAGCTTGGCCTAAGGTTAAAGGGCGAGTTCGACCTAATATTTCCACGGCCTCGCGCGAAAGTCCCGGAATAACCTTAAAATCCAGATCTTTTGGTAGATCCAAGCTCTCTTGGTTGGCTAACTTTTTGACTTCCTTTTCCTGGCGGGATATGTAGCCAGCGTATTTTATTTCCGTCTCTAAGGTCAAAAGAGCCGTGGGGGGAATTTCGGCTAATTCTGGCCGCTCGCCTAATAAATACTCCACCTTGACTGAAGGGCGTTTCAAAAAATCCCCGGCTAAAATGGCCCCCTCGGTCAAGCTATCTTTGTCGGCGATCGGATACTTTCTAACCAGTTCTTGGATCCGCTCTGGGGCCAGCCACAATCGCCTTAAAATAGCTAAGCCTTTTTGTAAGCCGGCCTGTTTTTCGGCCAATAACCTTTGCCTAGCCTTATCCAATAAACCTAGTTTTTCGGCGACAGGCCCTAAGCGCAAATCCGCGTTATCCTCGCGCAACAATAAGCGCCACTCGGCGCGGCTCGTAAACATGCGATAAGGCTCAGCCACGCCTAAAACGGTCAAGTCGTCCAGCATGACCCCCAAAAGAGCCTCTTGGCGCTTTAAATAAAAAGGCTCAGAGCCAGAAGCCCTTAAAGCCGCGCCAACTCCCGCCCAAAGACCTTGAGAGCCCGCCTCCTCATAGCCGCTCGTGCCATTGATTTGCCCAGCCATAAATAAGCCTTTAATTAATAAAGACTCTAGGGTCGGGGCCAAAAGAGTGGGATCGCTAAAGTCATACTCAATGGCGTAACCCGGGCGAGCGATCACGGTTTTTTCCAAGCCAGGCAGAAGATTTATGAAAGCTTGTTGCGTGGCTGGGGCTAATCCAGTCGGCAATCCCCCAGGGTAGATCAGATCCGGCCCATCTGGCTCCAAAAAAACCATATGCCTCTCCCGCTGGGGAAAATGAAAAATCTTATCCTCTAAGGATGGGCAATAGCGAGGTCCGGAACTGACGGGGTTATCGGCGTAGATGATGGAAAATTTGAGGTTGTCGCGGACAATTTGGTGGGCTTTGGGGTTGGTCCAGGTTAAAAAACAACTGACCAAATTGCGCGGGGGGCCACTTAAAACCGAAAATGGCCGAGCGCGCGAATCCCCTGGTTGCTCAACCAAACCTTCATAATTAATGGTGTTAGCCCAAAGTCGCGGGGCCGTGCTCGTCGATAAGCGCCCAACTCGGTGCCCTAGGCTTTCTAGGGAGGCTTTTAAATGGGTGGCTGGCCCTTCCCCAATCCGACCGCCAGGTTGGGATTCCAAGCCATGATAGATTCGCCCATTCCAAAAAGTCCCGCCCGTTAAAACCAAAGCCCCAGTTTGGAAAACCTGGCCCTCAACTAACTCTAGGCCCCAAACCCGACCCTCTTGGGCTAAAACTTTTTTGGCCTCGCCCTCGAAAAGATCTAGACCAGGACATTGAGCCACATAAGCCCGAGCCAACTCACTATAAGTTTTTCGATCCACTAGGTTCCGCGTGGCTCGAGCGGCGGGGCCTTTTGTTTCGCCTAAGATCCGACATTGCGTGGCCGCTTGATCGGCTCCAAGGCTCGCGTAACCACCGAGAGCGTCCACTTCGCGAACCAATCCGCCTTTAGCCGGGCCGCCAAAAGCTGGATTGCAGGATAAAGTCCCAATGGTGGCTAGCCTTTGAGTCACCAACAAAGTTTTCTGGCCACAACGAGCGGCGGCCAAAGCGGCTTCCAAACCCGCGTGCCCCCCGCCGACCACAATCACGTCATAAACCACGGCCAAATTTACCTAAATCTTTTTAAACTTTTAGCGAGAATCCTTACGGTGGATAAATCCCTGGATAATAGGGTCCCGGATAAGGGTTATCGCGGCGGCCTTTATGAGGATCGCGCCTTCGACCCTTGGGATTGGGTCTTAGGGGCACAGGGCCGCTTTTGGGACGAAGCGTTTTTAGAGTCGTCAAATACCCATCCCCATAGTATATCTGGCCACGCCAGTTGTTGTCCACCCCTACCGGCGTATTGGTGATTCCGTCGTCATGAACTTTTTGCCAATAGATAGCCGCTTGGCGAATGGCCAGATTGGCTTCTTTGGTCAGGCCCCGGCCCATGACCGACATATAGCCCAGGTGAATGACCCGAGCCGTGTCTTGGTTTGTCAAATGGAGACGAAAGAGATCGTAGCCAGCGTTCCAGATGGTCGCGTAGGAAGGCTGGCGATTTAGGCGAGCCTCTAACTCGGCGGCCACTTGAGCCACGGTTAAAGGACGATTGGAGGGATCGAGTTGAGCGAAAACTAAGGCTTGGGGCGCCATAACCAGCGTTAAGGCCAGAGCCAAGCCCCAAAAGATTGGCCTCATACGGCTTTGCGGGGCACCGGAATCATGGGTTTGGCGGCCAAAACCCCAGCTCCAGCCTGATCCAAAAGATCTATGTCCATGTCCTCATCTTCGGACAGGACGCCTGACTGAGCCTCCACCTCAAAAAAACTATCCTCGGTATCCTCTAAGTAGTTCACAATGACCGCCGTGGAAGAGTCGGGGGAGGATTTTGAGGGTTTAGGGGCTGAGGTCAAAGATAGCCGCTCGGCGTTGGGTTGATCGAAATTTGTGTCCTCAGGCACCATTTCGCCGGAGGCCAGACTCGCCTCTTTGGCGTTGGGCTCATCTAAATTAAAAGCGCTTAAATCCAGATCCCCAAAATTAGGATCAGACCCGGCCTTTGTTTCCAGATTATCCAGATCCTCGCCGGCCAAAGAGCCGGCGCTCTCCGCCTCAGGCCAATCGTCGGCCTGATCGGGGGCTTGATCTGGAGCCTGATCATGAACTTGATCTGGGGCCTGAGCTGAAGACTGATCTTGAGCCAAAGAAGCTTTATTGATTATGTCTAACAAACCATCTAGGGCGAGGGCGGTCGTGGCCTTGGGATCGTCTTGCGGCTGGAAAGGCTCTGGATCGGACAATTGAGCCAAAGACTCGCGAACCTCGGGCGGGGGCGGGGTTCCATCGGAGTCGCGATAAATGACTGGCGACTCGACTAAGGGCGGCAATTCCGGCTCCGGTCGCTCGAAGAAGGGAGTTTCATCCTCGCTTACCGCGTTTTGGCCCACGTCCGTGGAATTGGATAGGGATTCCAAAACCTTATCGTCAATTTCTAGGCCCGAGGTATCCACTATTAACGCTGAGTCCGCCGGGGAAGGCCCAGAAGGTTTAGGATCGGTCGAGCCAGTAGGCTCAACCGGGCCAAAAGAGCCAGATCCATCGCCAGGGCCAGAGCCCGAAAGGCCAGGGTTCGGGCCCACGCGGACTTGCACCCGACGCCCATGAGGAACCACCAGCACCTCCAAAGCCTCGCCCTGGCCAGTGATATTTATATCCAAAGTGGTGTCCGGCGGAAAAACCTTCACCCACACGGCGCTGTCGGTCGAGGGGGCGTTAATGGACACCTGGGCGGGGTTATTGTTGGCGATCATCTAACAAACCATCCTTGCCCAAGGAGCTATAAAATCCTTGGAACCCTAGATACTTCCCTTATCGGCCATAAGTCGACCTGTCTTAAATCGCCCTTAAGACAAAAATTTCCGGCTCTTAGCCACTTCTAACCGCCTAGAAGCAAATTCAGGGCCAAAAAACGTCAATTTAAAAAACTATACCTTGTTATAGGCCAATAGGTTAAAGCTTTAATAAACCTCGCCAATATCCAACAATTTGATCAAATTAGTAGTGCCGCTGACTTGGAGGGGCAAACCACAGGTTAAAAAGACCACGTCGCCTTTTTGGGCTATTTTGTTGCGCACCAAAAACTCGCTGGCTAGCTGCTCTAAGAGCATGATGGAGTCGCAAGCCGGCACCAGAGCGGGAATGACGCCCCAGGATAAAGTCAACTGGCGATAGGTGGTTTGGCTGGAGGTCATGCCAATAATTGGAATATTTTGCCGATAATGGGAGACCAAGCGGGCCGTGGAGCCGCGTTGGGTGATAGCCACGATGGCCTTGGCTTTTTGATCTCTAGCCAAAATGGAAACGGCTTTGGTAATGCTCGCCCCCATCTTCTCCAACTTCAGATCTTCCCGATCGCCCATAAAACGGCGAGTGTCAATGTGCGGCTCAGCCTTTAAAGCCACCCTATCAAGCATGGCCACCGATTCCACGGGGTATTGTCCAGCGGCGGTTTCGTCCGAGAGCATGACCGCGTCCGTGCCATCCAAAATGGCGTTGGCCACGTCAGTAACCTCGGCTCTAGTCGGTCTGGGGCTCGAAACCATGCTCGCTAACATCTGCGTGGCCGTAATGACCAGTTTTCCGCGTCGCCGAGCCGTCTCGATGAGCTGTTTTTGAATTAAAGGCACTTCCTCAATGGCCATCTCCACGCCTAGATCGCCTCTTGCCACCATCAGGCCATCGCAGACATCCAAAATGTTTTCGATCCTGGATAGGGCCTGGGGTTTTTCGATCTTGGCGATCAATAACGGCGGGCTGGAGGAGCGAGAGATAATTTCGCGGATGGGCTTAAGATCGTCCTCATGGCGAACAAAACTCATGGCCACAAAATCTACCCCAGCCTCTAACCCACAAATCAAATCAGCTTTGTCTTTATCGGTGAAGGCTCTGATCTGGAGGCTCGACTCCGGCATGTTCACGCCTTTATTGGCGCTAATGACCCCGCCCGTGATCACCTCAGCCACCAGAGAATCCGCGGTCTTTTCCAGAATTTTGACCTCAAAGCGACCATCGGCCAAAAGGATCCGCGCGCCCGCCTCGACATCCTCAAGGAGATAGGGGTAATTTACGGTCAAAGTGTCCAAAGGAGCGTCGCCATTGCCTTTAATTAGCTTAATGACTTGGCCAGGAGAAATAGTCCTTTCCGAGATGGCCCCCAAACGGATCTTTGGCCCGCTTAGATCTTGAAGGATGCCCACTTCCCGATCCCGCTCTTTGGCCAGACGCCTTAAGGTCTGAAGGGTGTTCACATGGGTGGCGTGATCCCCATGGGAAAAATTTAGGCGAGCCACGTTGAGGCCAGCGTCGAGCATCTGGCCCAAAATTTCCGGAGAGCTGGAAGCTGGGCCAATGGTGGCCACGATTTTGGTTTTCCGGGCAAAGAGCAATTCGGTCATCAAACACCTCCAAAAATACAATAATACTATTATAATGTGGCAAGCCCAAAAAAAAGGGGTAATAAGCCCCTTAACGCGCCCCAAACAGCGGAATTAGGCCGAAAAGACCTTAAAAAATGGGCTTCGGTCGCCAAAGAGAGTTGGGCCCGGGACGACCAGAGGCTGGACAACATTAAACTGGGCCTGATCCAAATTACAACATTTCATAGCTTGAATCAATGAAACCCCTCATGATCGCCTATGGGCAATCCTGTAAAAAAACAAGAGTTATTAATTTGGCTTTAGCCAGAGATATAAGGCTCTGGAACTGAGGAATTCTAATAATATGGATAAAATTATTTAAAAAAACCAATAATGAACAAAATTTACCGGTAACTTGAAGTGAGCGTGGGCCAGGTAG
>JAISWW010000148.1 GCA_031270705.1 Deltaproteobacteria bacterium | reverse complement strand
TCGCCTGACTTAAGCCATTCAGGTTTGGCTAAGTTTCTTGACTGTCCTGGCAATGAGGTGGATAACTCAGTCAAAAGGCTTTTTCGGCGTTTTGAAACCAACTCATTAAAAGGCCTAATCATTAAACTCTTCTCTAAATATGGGAAGCTGGTTATTTTAGTTTAGGCCATAGGCCTCTTGGGTTAATGAGTTCAATGTCAGTTTAGCCTAAGGCCATTCATCAAGAAAACTGGCTCGAGGCGCTAACCAGCTGAGCGCGAGTTCTCTAAACGCCCTACTTCATACCGCCTTTTTAAGGCGCTTTGGATAGTTATCATTTTTACGGCCCTAACCAATTGTCGGAAAATTATCCGACGTAACCTCTAAAGAACTTTGTCTTTAGCTAAGGGGAATTACCATGGACAAAACAATCATTGACGGCCAGGCCGATCAATCCGCCCAAACCACTAAAGACGCTCTTCCAGTTCAGGAAGCGCCTGTTTCAACAGAGGCGCCTTTGACCAACGACTTCAAGATGAAGGTCAAAGTTGAGCTAACCTCCTGCGCGATCTCCAAAATGGGATTTCCACCTCGGTCACTCCTAATTCAAAAAATGACGCTCGCTCGAAAAGGTCGCTTTCGTCCGGCGCTCATAATTTTGACCTCCTACGCTACCCGCGAATAATTATTGAGGTTCCAGGAAACCAAAAACAGTTTTCCTCTGAAGAAAAAAACTGTTTAGCCTAAGGCTTTTTACCAAGAAAACTGGCTCGAGGCGCTAACCAGCTGAGCGCGAGTTTTCTAAACGCCCTACTCCAGAGCGCCTTGTTAAGGCGCTTTGAATAGTTACCATTTTTACGGCCCTAACCAAATTGTCGGAAAATTATCCGACGTAACCCTTAAGGAACTTTACCCTTATCTAAGGAGAACATCATGGACAAAAAAATCATTGACGGCCAAGCCGATCAATCCACCCAAACCACTAAAGACGCCGCTCCCGCTCAGGAAGCCCCTGTTTCAACAGACGCGCCTTTGACCAAGGACGTCAAGGGGGATAACGCGCGAAAGGCCAATGGCCAAGGCCTTGAGGCCAAGAGCCAGGACTCACAAAATGACAACAGCTTCATAGTTCAGTTCTTCGTCGGCGCGACCTCCGAAAACGCGCCTTCCATCTTGGGCAGCCACAAGCCACAAAATGAGTTATGCGTCGCTAACGAGAAACTTAACTTAGTGGCAAACAATGGCGCTGTCTTGAATCGCTCGTTTCAAGTCGGCGATCATAATTTTCTCCTAAAATTATACCCGGAAAACATTAATAAGGCTCAAAGGCGCCTACCCCAGCTTTCCTCTGGAGAGAAAGAGATTATCAAATGTATTTATCACCAGCCTGGCAAGCCTATGAAACAGCTCCCGTCTTTGCTGGGCTGTGATGAGACGTATCCACGGAACACATTCCGGTCTCTAATGTTAAGAGCGGGCGTCAGGACTTACGAACAACTGCTTTTCACGCTTTTCAGCGCTCAATTAGTCCCCTCAGACTCCAAAAAGGTCTTGAGCGAGATGGAATTCGCGCGCTTTAAGGCCTTGGCCAGCGGTCAAAAACTTAATTCATTGGCTCAAACCCTTGGGATCAGCCCTAGCTCGATCTCAACCCTATCAAAAAAACTAAAAAATTTCGCCGCGGCAAACAAGATAATCGGCGCGCCCATTATCTTTATCTCCATGATGATCACGGGCAATCTCAAAACCCCGGATCAAATCGAGGAGGAATTCGGCGACTAGCTATAGACCTCCAAAGATTAGGCCCATGACTACGCCTAAGTCATGGGCCTAATCTTTCTAGCCATTTTGATTATAATCCCCATAATTTTAACTTAAGCCAACAAAGACGCGGCGACCTTGGCCACTTCCTCTGGCCTAATTACTGGATAACCCACAAATGACCCCTTGAGAAGACCAAAACGAGCCAAAGCCCAGTTGTAGCAAATTATCGCCTGTTTACGACTTAAGGCCCCCCATTGAAGAGGATTGGTGGCCGTAAAAATAGTCGCCAAAGGAGTGGAAGTTAAGGAAACTAAATGGGCTGAGCCAGTATCAATGGTTAAAAAAAGATCCGAAGCCGCGGCCAAAGCCACAAACTCCAATAAATCGGTCTGGCCACAAAAGTTAGCTAAATCTACTGAGCCTAAACTCGCTAAACTCTTAGCCAAAACCGCGTCGTCTTTTTCTCCGGTCACATAAAACCTAGCGTTTTTTTCTCGTCTTAAGATCTCCATAACCTGGGCCCAATAATCCAAAGGCCAACTTTTTTCCTTTTGTCGCCCCCTTAAAGTTAGGCCTACTATTGGGCCTGTCCCTGGCCATGTCTCTAGCAAGGCCTTAGCTTTGTCCTTTGAGCTTTGAGGTAGCGAAATCTTCGGCGGGTCTATATCCGGCTCTGGCTCTACTCCCAAGACCTCGGCCACCAAGCGTTGATGGCTTAAAGCCAAAGATTCCCAAGAGCCATCTTTTGGCTTTAAATTGGCTTTTTTATTATAAAGCCAAGAACTTTTTAGGCCACCCACGCCCAATATGCCTAAACCCACCGCTCGAACCGGTAGCCTAGCCCAAAAAGCTAAAATCCCGCCTCTTTGTTGGCCATCAAAATGAAATGAGGCGACTGGCTCTTTTTTTCTGAGATATTGAGCCAAGCGACGAGAATTACGCCAATCAAAGGCTCTAGGTTGGAATTGATGGGCAATCACCTCATCGACCAAAGGGTGATTTTCCAAAAGAGGAGCTGTTTGTGGGCGGACAACCATAACGAGACGCGATTTAGGGCGATACTTTTTGATTAAAGCTAAGGCGGGGATAGTCATCAGAACGTCGCCAAGATTTTTTAACTGAAAGCCCACAAATTCTTCCATCAAAACCTCATCCTAATCTGGAAGTGGCTAAGCCAAAATCCATTTTTAGCTTCTGGCCGCGTTGACCAAAGCCTCAAACAAAGCCAGTTGAGTGGGATCTTGGCCCACCAAAGCCTCTGGATGCCATTGAACCCCAAAAACTAAAGGCGAGTCCTCCATTTCCACAGCCTCAATCAAGCCATCCTCGCTCCGGCCAACAACCCGAAGCTCTTTGGCGGGCTCTTTAATGGCTTGGTGATGACCACTATTGACCATCAGCTCTCTTTGGCCACAAATAGCGGCTATCTGGCTATCTGACTCTAAAATTACCTTATGAGATGTTATATGACGCTGAAGTACTTGTTGATGAACTAAAGCTCCAGGATATTGGGTCGGAATATCCGCCCAAAGAGTTCCGCCTAAGGCCATATTCATCAGTTGGACGCCTCGACATACCCCAAAAACCGGTTTTTTCAGTTTCAAGGCCGCCCCAAAAAGAGCCGCTTCCCAAAAGTCCCGATCTCTATCCATGAGACGTTCCGGCGAGATTTCCGGATCCTCGCTTAGCGTAACATCACCGCCGCCAGTCAATAATAAGCCCGAAACCTTTTCCATGACCGACTCAGCTTCCTGTTTTAGGCTCTCTAAATTTCGGGGCGACTCTTGAGGCCAACCCCGGCCAGAGACATAACTGGAGCCGTGCCCAACGAAGGTCGGGGTGACCATGGGATAGCCCCCGGAACGGTAAATCGCCTCAGCGTAAGAAGCCGAAACGCGAACCTGGATCAAGGTTAGGGAACGATCCCAGTCCCTGGTGGTTCTTTGGGTGGCCGTAACCGCGATCAAGGGCCTATGGAAAACCATAAATTACTCTCTTTAAAATCAATATATAAAAATCAAAAAAAGACCCATAAGGATCTCTTTTTGAAATCAAATTATCCAAATCAGCTAAAAATTCAAAACCCAGAAAGAATCAAGCTCAATATTTTGAAGTTTTAAATTGCGCACAAGACCCAGGCCTCGCCGGAAAGGGCGATATGACCATCCGCTTTGTAAACATGAGTCAAAAAACGAATCTTTTTGGAGCGATTATTTTTATCCTTGACTTCCACTTTGCCAGTCACGCGCTCATTAAGAAA
>JAISWW010000268.1 GCA_031270705.1 Deltaproteobacteria bacterium | reverse complement strand
AATTGTCTTTAACAATTTGGATATTGGCGTCGCCATCGCCCAAAGCCACAAGGCCGACGAGCCCGCCGCCAATCAGGCTAGAATTGACGTCAACTTTGATCTCTCTAAGATAATTATTGGTAAGTGAGTAAATACTGGCGATGCCTTTGGAGTTTTGGCCAATGGTCGCGCCAATCGCCCCGCCCCCGATCAATTGGCCAGAGGCTTGGATATTTATTGTCGATACAGCGTTTTGTTTAAAATCGTTACTATCAATGGATTGCGCGAAAGCCGAGCCATTGGCGGAATAAAAGCCAATTAGGCCGCCGCCATAAATATCATGCCCCCTAACGCTAATATTTCGGTTAATATTGTAGCCAAAGAAATTCTGGCTTAAAGAGAGCGAGGAGGCCAATGAGCTGGCCGAGCCATCGAGAACGGCGGCGCCTATTAGGCCAGCCCCAAAAATGTCGCCCGCGACGTTTACGCTGATCGCGTCAAACATATTGCTGGTCAAAAGGGATAAGGAAGCGGCGCTAGCGGAAGGGCCAGACGAGCGAGCCCCCATGAGGCCGCCCCCAGAAAGATTGCCCGTAACTTGGATATCTATTTCGTCAAAATAGTTATTGGTGACTGAAGCTAGATATGAGCTCCAGCCCGAATTGGCCCCCACTAAGCCGCCGCCCAAGAGTTCGCCCGCGTTGACCTTAAGGCTCTTAAAAATGTTGTTATCCAGGTAACCCAAAGCGGCTCGGCCTGGCCCAGAATTTAAGCCAATTACGCCCCCGCCCCAAAGTTGGCCAGGGCTCGCGATCGCCAAGTTGAGAAAAAGGTTCTCGCTCGCGTAATTTAAAGAGGCGTCGCCAATATTGCTCACCAAAGAGCCGATAGAGCCAGAAACCTCCAAACCCACGATCCCGCCGCCGCTTAGGGTTTGACCAGCCGTAACTTGTAAACCCGCGAAAACGTTACCCGTTAAATATTGTAAACGAGCGGCCGCGGCATTTTGGCCTCTTAAGCCAATGATTCCGCCGCCGAGGAGGCTACTAACGGCCTCAACCTTAAGGTCACCGTTTCCGCCATCGCCAAAGACGTTCGCGATAACGAATTCTAAGCCCGCCGAAACGTTCGCGGCCCGGGCTTGGCTATTATTGTTGGCCCCAACCAAGCCTCCGCCAAAAATAGAGCTATCCGATTTTATGTTTATGTTCGTAAAGAGCGAGCTTTCTAGGTTATATAAATAAGCGTAACCAGAACCAGCCCCGCCGTCAGCCACCGCGTCTAGGCCTATAATCCCTCCGCCTTCCAAATAAGCGTAACCCTGACTGGGATTAGAGCCAGAGACTAAAACTCTTAAATCCTTAAACTGGTTGCCCACGATTTGGCCTATGGTCGCGGAATTAGCCCCAGAGCGCACCCCTATCAGACCGCCGCCAGCCAGATAATGGGTCGAGCGCCCATAAAAAAGGATACCAATATTCTCAAAAGAGGAGCCAATGATATTGCCTAGAGATATAGAGTCAGTTATATTATAGTTATTGCCAATAAAACCGTTGACCACGCCGCCAGGCGACGATGAGGTAAAAGTATAGCTAACCCGAGAATTTTTAATAATCAAATCGCTAAAATTAAAAGCCCCGCTAGCCGAGTCTTTGATTCTGAAGAGTTTGTAAGTGTCCGCCATATTGGGACTATAACCAGAATAGGGGTCGCGATTCCCCCGGGTTATATAATTAAGCCCGGTGGGATAAGAAATGGCGGCTAATTGGTCGGTCAGACGAGAGAGAAAGTTATTCGCCGCGAGGGTTCTATTGACTTTAGCGTAAGCCAACATGTTCGAGGCCACCCCTAAAACAGGCGTGGCCCAATTTGAGGCCAAACTCCCGGAAATGGTTAAATTTTCATGATTGATTATGAATGAGTCGTAAGAAGACATATCTATATTTATACTAGAAGAAATAACTATAGATTCGCCTGGATCAGATATATTTATAAACCTAATTAATTCATTTTTTGTATCTACATTTGATTTGCCTGGAGTCAAATAGCGAGTCACGGCCATGACATCATTAACTATCCATAAAAAAGACAAAATAGTCAATAAAAATAACCATAGCGCAAAAAACAAATTATTTTTAGATAGAATAATCGCGGGACGATGGATAGATTGGACTTTAAGCATAAAATTCCCCTAGTCCTGACCTCTCTGCCAAAAATCAGGCCTAACTGTTCAAGTCAGTCGTCGTTATGGGGCGCGATTCCAAACCAGGCCAGGCCAGTCTGAAACGAAACAAGTCTTCGGCAATGGCTCTGGGCCAAACCTGGACATAATCCAGTTTCCCCAGCCAAAAAATAGCCATCCCCGCGCTCTACGCCAATCCAGTCGTTCCAAAGGCTTCTCTGGCTCTAAAAGCCAATATCTCGCTGAAAAACTTAAAATAATAATCTTAGCCAGGAACGTTTCCGAGCGTTTGACCTGTTTAATTCTATTTTACCATAATTTGGCGATTGATTTCAAAAAACGATCTTAAAGCCCTTTTAAAGCTGAGGCCTTTTGGGGGCAAAGTCGGCGTGAAAAACAGAAAAAGCTCTTTCCCCAGGAAAAGGCGAAAGAACTCCTTTATGGCGGTTTGCGCTCTAATATTTATCTTTTAAGATTAATTTAGGCGAAATTAATTATATTTTGGGGCTTAGGATTGTTTGGGCGTATTGTCCCCAGAGGGTTTGCTCGGCTCAGACCCGCCAGATTTCCGGCTTAAAGCCTCGCTGAGGCGATGCGTGACAAAGCGGCTCAGATTGGGGTGTTTGCTGGTCAATTTGCTTTCTAGGCTAGCCAAATCTATTTCCGCCCGAGCCATGTTTTTGTGGCCCCCAGCCGAGCCATAAGCCCCAAAGGCTTTTTTGGCTAAATTGCCCAAATTTGAGCGGCCCCCAACCGAGCGCATGACCACCACCAATTTATGATCCTGGACGCCGCTCACCACCACGCGGTTGACCCCACAAATTTGCGTGAGAAAATCCGCCGTCAAAACCAAGGTATCAGCGTGATCGAGCTTATCTATAAAAGAATGGACATAATTCTTCTTAAAGATGGCCTGGCTGAGAGCCCCTAGCATGACTTTAAAGGACGACCGAGCCAAGGGAGCCTTTTCGATGTCCGCTAACAAGTTATGGTTGATGTTGGGATAAAGCCACCGAAAGATGATCATGTCCTCCAACTGGCCCTGGCGGACAAAATTTTGGGTGTCGGTTTTTATGGCGTAAAAAAGAGCGGTGGCCAGAGTTTGGTTGGGACGGATTTTCGCGGCTTTTAAGTAATTGGCCAAAATTGTGGCCGTGGCCCCATAGTCGGATCTAATGTCCACAAACTCGTGGCCATAATTGTCTTGGCCAGGAGAGACGGGATGATGGTCAATAATCGCGTCAAACCTTAGATGAGCCGTTAAAGGCGAGTGGCTGGGCTGGGAGTCAATGACCACGAGTTTGTCATAATGGCCTAAATCGACTTCGCTCAAAAGGGGGAGACGCAATTTTAAAGAGCTGATGAGACGCAGATTGTCCGGGCGCCGAATTTGGTTGACGCTAGCCACGGTTACTTGACTGACTTTACGCCACAAAATTCTTTTAAAAGCCACCGACGAAGCCAAAGAATCTGGATCAGCTGAAATTATGACTAAGACTTTATCTTCTCTATTAAAAACTTTCAATAAAGATCTTAACTTATGACTAAAGCTAGCCTCCGCTACTTGTTTAGAAACTTTATTGTTTTTTGGAGCTTTAGTGTCCGTCATAATAGTGTCTAAATTTAACTTACCGGAGCGACTTCACTTAGTTTTTGGACTAGGTCTAGAGCTTCTGGAGTTAACTTAGCTGGCAAAATTACCTTTACTGTGACATAAAGATCGCCCGTCTTCTTCTGGCCACCCCCGGTCGGAGCGCCGTGCCCTTTTAAGCGAAAAGTCTGGCCGTTTTGCGTGCCGGCCGGCAATTTCAGGTTGGCCCGGCCATTTAAAGTGGGAATTTCCACCGAGCCGCCCAAAAGACACTCATATAAAGATATCGAGGCTTCCAGACGCAAATTGTCGCCCTCCCGCGTAAAAACCTCGTCCGGGGCCACCGTGATCTTTAATAATAGATCCCCAGGCTCGCCGCCGTTTTCCCCCGGCCAACCTTTGCCTTTCAGCCGAATGGACTGGCCATCCTTGACCCCAGCCGGAATGCGGGCTTTTAAGGTTTGGCGAGAGCTGACCTGGCCCCGGCCTAGACAAACCGGACAAGCCTTGGCCCCACCGCCGGAGGCCAGAACCCCTTGCCCGCCGCAACGCTGGCATACCTCGGTGACGTCAAGATCCAAGGTGACTTCCGAGCCACTTAAAGCGGTGCGAAAATCCAATACCAGTTTATGCTCGCGATTTTGGCCTTTTTGGCCGCCGCCAAAAGAAAAATCGCGCCCAAAAGTAAAAGTATTTCTTTTGTTAGCTCGCGGGCCGCCTAAAATGTCGTTAAAAAGATCCATCCAAGAGCTGGAGTCAAAATTGGGCTTATAACCCGAGCCGTCAAAGCCTCGCTGGTAAAAAGCCTCTTGGCCTAGATTATCGTACTCGCTCTTTTTAGTGGGATCCGAGAGAATGTCATAGGCTTCCGAAAGCTCTTTGAACTTAGCCTCAGCCGCCTTGTCGCCAGGGTTTAGATCCGGATGGTACTTGCGGGCCAGCTTCCGGTAAGTTTTTTTGATGTCCTCGGGTTTGGCTTTTTTATCCACGCCCAAAGTTTTGTAAGGATCAAGACTCATGGCTTATTTCCGTCAAAAAGCGAATCCCTCGCTGTCCGCAAAACCAACCTTAAGGATCCTGATTTAGGCGCTAACCATAAAGCGTCTTGGCTAACGACCCAATCAAGCCCTAAGCGTCACTCTCGTCCGTCTAGCTCTCTCGTCCGTCTAGCGTTTTGGGGCTAGGTTTTTTAAAAAAACTCCACAAAGCGACCGAGCCAATGACCACCAAACCCCCAACCAAAGCCAGCCGCCCAGGCTCCTCGCCAAAAACCAGATAGACCCACACGGGATTGAGAATTGGCTCCACCATGGTCACCAAGACCAGCTCCAAAGAGGTAACTTTTGGCACGGCCAAAGCGTAAACATAATAGGCTAGACCCATCTGAAAAACGCCCAATATGAGGATCAAAAAAATATCTCTGAGGCCTGGCCAAGGAGCTGACCAAGCCCAAAGCCCTAACAAAAAAGTCAGGTAATTGCCTAGTATTAATCCCCCAGCGGGCAGATAGTTGCTTGAGCGCCTTAAGACCAGAGCTTGCAACCCAAAAAAGAAACCGCTAACCACGGCCAAAATGTTGCCCCAAAAGCCAGTAGAGCTTAGGCCGTCCACAAAAAACAAGACCACGCCCCCAAAAATGAGGGCGATAAAAATCCAATCCCTTCGGGAAGTTTTTTCGCCTAAAATCCAAGGGGCCAATAAAGCCACCCACAAAGGAGCCGTATACTGCAAAACAGTAGCGTTGGCGGCGGTGGTCAGCTTTAAGGCCGAAATATAGCAAAAGGACAGAGCGGCTAAACAAAAACCACTAAAAACCTGCACCCTAACCAGGCGAGAAGGCCGAAAGCCGCCTGGCAGAATTAAGGACATGGTGACGCCCGCCAAAAAACCGCGAGCCGAGGCGATGGCCACTGGCGACCACTCTAAGCCTTTGACCAAGACCCCAGAGGAGCTCCAAAGAACCGCGGCTAGAAATAACAGACCCAAAGCCCCTAATCGACCCATCCGTTTAGCTCCTTAAGACCCTAAATCATCGCGACGCTTTAAGGCCTCAAAGTCGCCTAAAAAGCCCTAAAATTCCGCGGGTGGCGCGGTTTTTTTGCGCCCCCGCGGCCTTGATGGCCGTTTGGTCTCGGCGGGGGCCGGAACCTCAGAAGGTTGACTGGGCGGAACTAGGCCC
>JAISWW010000227.1 GCA_031270705.1 Deltaproteobacteria bacterium | reverse complement strand
GAGCTAAAGCGTTTTAAGAAAAAATAATATAAGGCCCCATAAAGCCGAATTCGAGCCAAGTCGCCTTCTGGGGGCGACATTTCGGCTAAGATTTCTTCCGCTGGGCGCGGATCTTGGTCGCGAGCCAAAGCTAGAGCCAACTCAAACTGGATAAGGAGAGCTCTTTGGGGATCGAGCTTAAAACTTTCTTGATTTTTTAAGTATTGATCATAGATAAACCTAGCTTCAATGGTTAGGTTCGCGTCAACTTGAGCTAAAAGAAGATGTTGGGCGGCCAGAAGGGTGGGGCCCCCAGACTCGAGGGCGGCCATCTTTTCCAATAAGCTTCGAGCGTTTAAAAGCTTTATGGCTACGCGCGATTGGTTTTTGGCTGACCATTGGTCTTTGGGGAGGTCTTCCTCCCCAAAGAAACTGTGGTCTGGGCGCCTTTCTGGGCTGGCTTCTTGGGCTAAACGCTTAACGCTCGCCAATAGTTGATCTAGTTCCGCTGGGTGACTCATCCGGCAAAAAGGCCTTAATCCTCGGCCAAAGCCTCTAAAAGATCCCGGGAGGGAACGAAAAATAAGGCTCCGCTTATGGCTTGGCTATACTCCAAAAGAAGATCGGTATTGCCAGTAGGCTCCCCGATAAACATGTTTTCCAGCATCCTTTTGGTCGTGGAAAAAGTCCCCGCGTAACCAATAAAATACGTGCCATATTCCCCGCGCGAGGGGTTAGCGAAGGCGATGTTGGCGCGGACGATTTTTAGTTCCTGGCCTTCGGGCCCAGAAATGTTGGTGACCACATTATGGGCGTTCTCTGGTTTTTCCTCATCCGTCAATTCCCGATCATTATATTTATGACGACCAATGACTTTTTCTTGCTCCTCGACGGGAATCGCGTTCCAGGCCGCTAAATTGTGGAGGTATTTTTGGGTCATGGCGTAACTGCCGCCCATATACTCAGGCTCCTCAGGCCCAATCGCGGCCGCGGCCAGAGCCTCGTCTTCCTCGGGGTTTTCCGTGCCATCCACAAACCCAATAATCGCCCGGCTATCGAGATAGCGAAAGCCGTGGGTCTCGTCAATAGGGCTGGCCACCTCCGCCAGATCGGAACTGATATAGGTGGCTAATTCCATAATGGCGTCCATGCGGCTAGCCCTTAAATGGAAAAAAAGATCCCCGCCGGTAGCCACGGCCACGTGTTTTTGGCCGCGGATTTCCTCAAAAACCGTTAATTCTTTGGGTTTGGCTCGCTCTGGAAATAGTCCGGCCCAAGCCAGAGCCCCAAAGCCCATGACGGCGCTCACCCCTTGCCCAGGAAAACGGTTGCGCAGGCTCCGGAGCAAAGCGGGCAAAGTTCCGCAAAGCTCTTGAACCACGGGTTTGGCGGCTTGATAATCCTTTAAGGCCAGGATGATGAAGATGGCGTGTTCGCCAGGGCGGCCAGCGACATCTTGCGGGGTAACCTCGGAGGTGTTGTTTTCTGGGCGAGTCGAGTCAGGCTGGGTCACGGTCTTCTCCTTATCCCCTAAGAGGGGAAGTTTAGGGGTTAGCGTTGGGCTGAGCTAGCCTTAATCCTTACCATTTGGTGGGCAAGTGGGAGCCCTGGGCCTTTTTAAAGTCTTTCAGTTGTTCGTCGAGCCAAACCGCGATGATTGATTTCCAGCGCGCCGCTTCATTTGAGGAGCGTTTATGTTTTTTGTATGTTTTGTTTTTCTTCTTCTTTGACAAGGATTTATAGAGAATTTTCGAGGATAACTGGCGAACCGCTTTAATAGCCTCAGAGGAGCCAGCGGGCGGCAAAGTCTGAAAAATCCTTAAAGCCTCATCCGCGCGGTTACTGACCGCGTGATTGGCGATCAATAAACTCGCGGCCATGGCTCTACCCTCTATGGCCGTTCGACTAGAGCCCAAAGACTCCAGGCCTTTATAAAAAGACGGAATTAATTCCAGTTTATTTTGATCGAAAAGGCCTTGGAGATAATGGACGGCCAGCCAGCTTAAGGCCACAATGAGTTGAGCCGTGGAATTTTTGAGGCCTTTTGAGGGATGTTGTTCCAGGGGAAAATCTTGGGAGCCCAAATGACTGGCTACCTCTTTATACATCTTTAAGGCTTCAGGCCATCTTTCGGTGGGAGCCAAGCTCTCCACAAATGGGATGGCCAGCCAAGCCCTAGCGGGAACCACTATCGCGGCGTGAGGCCAGGAAATAATATCATTATAAGTCTTATAAGCTAAATTATGAAGATTATTGGGGAAATAGGCCTCTATTAAGGCTTTAGCGGCCTTGATTCTGTTTAAGAGGATTTCAGGATCATCGCCTAAGGAGCTGGTTCGCTCATAAAGCTCATAAGCCTCAAACAATTGGCGCGCTTCCGCTAACTGGACGACCAAAGCGGCCGCGGCTCGAGATTTGATTGTTAAAGTCTGGAGATCGTCAGACGGCTCGGCCTGAAATAGAGTCAAAGCTAATTTTAAGCGACGAATTTCACCCATTTTTTCCGATAAAGACAAGCGAGCCTGGAAGCGCAAAAAATTTTCGTCGGGATCCGTTGAGGGCGAGTCTGTGGTGAGTATGTTCACCATTTTTTCGAGCTCAAGGAGCTCGGATTTCTTGACTGGGGCCTTGAAGGAGTCAATTAGGGCTATAACGTAATTTAATATAAAAGGTTTGAGCTCAATAACCAACTCTTCAGTTAATTTCAAAGTCGCGTAGGTGGCTTTGGCCACTTCCGCGCTAACATTGCGGGCTTGTTTGGCCGCGATAATTAAGATGACTCGAGCTCTTTCCAAGGCCAGGGCCTCGTCGTGGCTAGCTCGTCCCACGGAGTTCAAGAGGCTTTTGGCTTCCAATATATCGCCCAGAGAGGCGTAATCGGCGGCCAAATTTAAAGCCGCTCGGCCAGTCTCCAGCTTTATTTCCGGGAGCATGGGTAGTTTGGCCATTTCCGCCAATAACTGTCTAGCCAAGGAAATCTGGCCAAAAGTTCCGTAAGCGTCAATCAAGCGAACCAAACACCTGGCTTGGAGGATCAGGTTGTCGTTAGAGCGATCCTCAACTTGAAAAAATTTTTTATAGACGTTATGGGCTTGGAGAAGATATTGATAACATTCGTCAGAGGACGTGACGGGCAGGGGTTCCAGAGAAGCCAAGCGCAGAGCTTGATCCAGGCGGTCGTCAAAGTCTTCCATCAATTGAGTGGGAGTTTTTTTGTCTTTCGGGGTGACGACGGTCATGAGCTAGCTAGGCTCCTCCTAAGCTCCTCAAAAACTAGGCTGGCCCAAAGGCCATTAAGCGCGGAAATCCCTAAAGACGCGATAAAAATTGAGCTAAGGTCAAAAGGGCGTTGATCGATGGATATATTTACTATTTTTAAAAGATTATGTCAATAGAAACAGAGAAAATTTTTAAACTAAATTAGGTCATATATAACCATAAGGCCCATAAAGCGTAAAGTAGGGGAAAAAAATGAAACCACAAATTAGCGGTTTTTCTTGGCGATTGACGCGCTTGGCCGACTTATAGCCAGCTGACGGCTATTTTTTCCCTCTTTTGGCCCAGATCCATTCCCAAGCCAAAACTAGAGGCCATAAGAGAGTCCCAGCCGCGAAGCCCCAAATAGCGTTCATTAAAGGCTCCCAAATCGGCCAACTTTCCGCGCTATGAGCTAAAACCGGAATCCCATGAATCAGGATCCCGCCGCCCACCATAAACATCGCGATGGTTCCCCCAAAGGCTAAGATTTTCATAAGGATAGGGGCGGCCAAAATCAAGCCATCGCCCAAGCGGCGAATCAATTTTATGGTTGGAAATTTTTGGGTTAAAAAGTAGCCAATGTCATCAAGCTTAACGATTAAGGCCACAGAGCCGTAAACCACTATAGTCATTAAGAAGCCCACCGCCATTAAGAGAGCCGTACGTAGCCCCAAAGAGACGTCCATGGGGATGGAGCCAAGGGCGATAACAATAATTTCAGTGGAAAGAACAATATCGGTTCTAATGGCCCCAGCGATTTTTTTCTTTTCCAAAGCCATTAAGGCCAAAAGAGCGGGATCGTCGGCTAACGCAATTTCTGGTTTAGGTTGATTGGCTAGATCATTATTTATTGGCTCTGGCGGCGCGCTAGTTGAGGTTGGGGCTTGCGGCGGCTCAGAATGTTTTTTTTTATGAATTAAGCGTCCCCAAATTTTTTCCCCACCCTCAGCGCAGAGATAGGCTCCGCCAATCATTAATAAAGGCGTAATCAGCCAAGGCCAAAAGACGCTTAACAATAAGGCCAAAGGAATCAAAAAAAGCTTATTGATTAAGGAACCCTTAGCCACGCTCATCACTACTGGCAATTCGCGCTGGGCTCTGACCCCAAAGACTTGTTTGGCGGTTAAGGCCAGATCATCGCCTAAAACCCCGGCCGTTTTTTGGGCCGCGACTTTAGCCATGGTCGTCACGTCATCCAAAACCGAGCTAATGTCATCCAAAAGGGCCAAGAGAGAAAAGCCAGCCATAAAATTTTATCCTTAGGCCCTTTTTAAAGTGATTAGGCTAATTTCTGGCCAACTCACCAAGCGAAAAGGCACCCCAACCGCGGCTAGGCCGCAACTGACATTGAGCCAACCTGAGTCCACTTGATAAAGGCCAGCGGTGTATTTGTAAAAAAGAGAGGCCAGATTGGCTTGGTGATCAGAGCCAGGCCAAGAGTATTGTCCGCCATGGGTGTGGCCAGCGAGATACAATTGATAACCCGCTCGCACGGCTTGGCTAATTCCTTCTGGCCGATGATTCAAAAGGATCCGAAAATCGCCTTCGCGGGGTTGTGGGCCTTTGACGGGGCTAAAATCTAAAAGATCGGGGTCATTGTGGGCGGATTGAGCGCCTGGAAACATGCGGCCTCGGCGATCGTCCAAGCCCACCAAAGATAAAGGCAAATCGCTAAAATTATAGCGCTCGTCCACCAACATATTGATACCGCGCGCGTCTAAGATTTTGGCGATGCGGTTGGGGTTGGTGAAATGGTCATGATTGCCTAAAATGCCATAAACGCCTAAGGGGATGTCTTGGAGATGACGCTTAAGAGGGGCCCCATAAAGCTCGGCCTTAGAGGGATCGCGATCCACTAAATCCCCAGTAAAGACGACTAAATCGGGTTTTTCGGCTTTGGCCGTAAACATGGCCGCGTCCAACTCGCGCTCAGTTGTCCAAAGACCCATGTGGGTGTCCGACAGTTGGGCGATGGTCAAACCATCCAAAGCCTTCGGCAGATCGGGGATATTGATGGTCAGCCGTTTAACTTCGGGAAAACGGTATTGGCGATAAACCCCATAGGAACACAGACCCACCAAGCCAAAAAAACTAGCGTTGGTCGCGGTTTTTAGAAATTGGCGCCGATCCATGTTCTTTGGCTCTTCGGCGGGAGTTTGAGCGGGAAGTTTTTCTAAATTGGCTTGGGGAGCGGAACTGGGTTTAGGGTTTTTTTTAGCCAACCGCAGAGGGATCCAGGCCAAAATTGAGGCCAAAGCCGCGAGGGGGAGGATGATAAAGGCGTGGCTGGCTTGCCAAGAAATGGCCGGTCTGGCCACCCAGGCCAAAAAATAGCCGCTCATGCCGTTGTCACCCAGGCGCCATTGGTAGAGGCTCGCTAGCCAGCCAACATTAAAGGCCACAAATATAATGTTTATAATTTTGCGGCCCAAAGGTTTCTCAAAACGTCGACGCCAGAGACGCCAGGCGACGATCTGGGTGATAAAGAGAAAGACCAAAATAACCAGCGCGTAACTACGAAACATTGGCCAAAACCATAATTAGGGAATTACTCCGTTCAGTTGTTGTTAAGGAATTATTTATAATAATTAATGTGTCAGATTAAATATTGAGAATTATCTGGCTAGTTTTAGGCCTAAGCGGCGACATGGCCAGACGGTTAGTCCTTGGGGCAAACCAACCACAGGTCATTTTACCATATCTTGGCCAGTTCGTTTCAGTCAAAAGTTTATTAGGCGGGGGCTGGATAATTGGCCTCGGCCAGTACCCGCTAAAAGGCCATGCCCCTAGTTGTTTTTAAATATCAAGCTAAAAGATAATTAGTATTGATTAATATTCAAAAAGATATAAATACTAATTAATAACTAGTTATTATAAATTTTTCAATAGAGAACAGAAGGTTAAGACCCCAGCCATTTGTCATCACCTTACGCTTCCCCTAGCCTCTATGCTAAAAGAATCCAAGCCAGGCTGGAATTTTAAAAATGAACTTGAAATTATTTGTCAAAATTCAATGGTATAAAATTATTTCATTAAAATATATAAATAAAATAATTAAATATAATTTCGAGCTGTTAATCAGCTTTTAATAATCTAAAATAATGATAAAAAATATTTATATTTATTTTGGAATATTCGGGAATCAAGAAATTTGGCCTGACGAGATAAAATGTTCTGCAGTCCAAATTACTTGATCCGATAGTCAAACTGTGATATCCTACCTTACATTAGAAACTTGGCATATAACAATTGAGTCTCTGGACAGCCAAATAAGCGGCTGAAATTGTTCAAAACGAGCCTCCTAGCCCACGGCGGTTCGGTGGCTTATCGCATTAAAACTTTCCCTCGAATTTGGTCGACCATTTGAGAGTTAGCGAAATGGGCAATTATAATCAACTTATTTTTAGGTTCAAACTAACTAGGGATAGGAGGCGAGGCTCCATTTTTATTCTCTATCTCTTGCTGTTCAGCCACATGGGCTTGGGTTAAGGTTGGTTTGCGTTGGTAACCATCTTATTCTACGATAAAAGCGTATTTATTTATAAATTGACTTCTGATAATAGTAGATTTATATAATTTTTAGTTTTATTTAATACTTATTCAAATATTGACAATATTGGATCAATTTATTAGTTAAAAAAATGGTAACCTTTAATCCCAAATAAATGGTGCATCATGAAGATAATCTGTTTTCTTCTTTCACTTTTCATCAGTATAGGGGTATTTTGGTCTAATCACCTTTCTGCCCAGTCTCTAAGCGACAACTATAATGAGTGCATAGATCACTTTAGAGGTGGAGGCCGAGATGCTTGTAATGAAGAAGAGCTTGTGAATCAAGATAAGCGGTTAAATGATTTATTTAAATCATTAATGAAGATGGAATCAGAAGCTGGTAAACAAAACCTTCGAAGCGCTCAAAGAACTTGGATCAAATATAAAGAGGAATGGCAGAAATATTTATCTGATCTCCCTGAAGATTCCTTTGTACGAGAAAATACTACCTATTCCATGATGATAATAACAGCAATCCAAGCTGATAATCTTCAAAGTCGAATTGATAGCTTGAATCAATATCGTTAGATACTTTAAGATTAAACTATACTAATCTACCTTGAGTCATCAGTACGAGACAGCGGGACAGCTAGTTAAGGTGAGACTCAGATTTTATGCTAGGAAACATTTTATATCCTAACTATTGTCTCTCTTCTCACATCTTATCTAGAAAAATAGTGATCATAAAATATTTTTAAATACAACGTAAAATCCAATAGTTACACAAAAAATTTTTTGATTACTCCGTCGCCATAATATCAGTGAATTTACTTTTAAATAGAATTTTTGATAAATATACTAGATTAAATTAAACTATTTAATCTATATTTTTAAATCATTCTTTTTTATTAGCTATAGTATTTAACGTATAAAATAAACAAAAAAATAATCAATTTAGTTTTTCGGGGTGACTTCGTCAGAATCTTTAGGCGACTCTTGAGAGGGATCTTCTGGGGAGTTTTCAGCCAATAACAGATATTTGGCCAAAGTGTAGCCACTATGATGCCAACATAAAGCCCAAGTCACAGGGCCGCCTAAAAAGCCTAATTTAGCGAAAAACATCTTAATAAAGGCCATAACGGCTCGACTAATGGCTCGGCTAGTGGTCGCTTTTTGGCCAGAGCGCCGGGCCTCTTGAGACCATAAAGTCGAGTATTTTAGCCATTTATCTAGGTATTCCGCCCAATCGGCGTAGGTATGATGTTCTAAGTAGCCAGCCAAAGTCATGGGCGGGGCCGAACAGATTGGCCTTTCGTGAACTAAGCCCTCCCAATGAACCATTTGGCGAGGAAAAAACCTAGTCACCGAATCCGGGGCCAGGGGACCAAAACGTTGGCGTCGACCAAAGGCGAAGGAGCGGCGAGTGACGGAACCGCTAATGGCTTCCCCAGAATCGAGGCTTTTTTTCAAGGATAAAATTAACTCAGAGGACATTCTTTCATCGGCGTCCAAAAAAAAGACCCAGTCAGCCGTGGCCTCGGCTAAGCTAAAATTGCGCTGGCTCGCGAAATCGTCCAGTTTTCGAGCGATAACCCTAGCTCCAGCTTGTTCGGCCAAAGCCACGGTCTCGTCAGAGCTATGATCGTCAATAACAATTAATTCCTTTAAATAAGAGCCTAAGGCTTGGGCGCTGGTTAGGCAGTCCGTGATGTTCAAGGCCTCGTTTCTAGTGAGGATAATGACGTCTAGAAGATTTTGGCGGCTCATGTCAAATAATTTTTGGTCGTTTAAGGGGTTAAGGGGGCCGAGGAACTAATAGCCGCATCTTAACACGTTTTTAGGGTTAGGGCGGAAAAGGTTCAGGCTACTCTCCGCGATCCTCGCTGAGTCTGGATTTTTCCGCTAAATTAAAGCTATATTTTTTAAAGTCAATATATTTTTTACTTAAAGCTTGATTTTTTAAATATTTAATTATGGTTTTATATATTAATATAAGTAAAATATAGTAGATTCACATAGTTTATTTTAAATAAAAAATTCTAAAACTTTTTAAAGATTTATGTTGGCTCTAGACGCCCCTTGAGCTCGCCTGACCAGGGTTTTTAGCCGTCCAAGCGTCGAGCGATATCATCTGGGCTGAGTTTATGAGATAATAATTCTAGGCTAAAAACTCTGGGGAGAATAGCCTAAGTTAAAACCAGAAAAAGGAGACAAAGCTTTTGGGACAGATTCCGGCGCCTAACTCGCTCATCAGCCCTAACGCGCCGACGGCCAAACTTTGGGCTCTGATTGATTGCAATAGTTTTTATTGCTCCTGCGAGAGGATCTTTCGCCCGGAT
>JAISWW010000143.1 GCA_031270705.1 Deltaproteobacteria bacterium | reverse complement strand
TTGGGCTTAAAAGGGCCATCGACCAAAGCCAAAGCCGGCTTAAGGCTTAAGGCGGCGTAGGCCTCGGCCATGGCTTCCAGGGAAGCGGCCAGAGGATTTAAGCGATCCACGTCTTGGGGGGATTTGAGGGCCACGGAGAAATCTAAGGCCTCAGCCACAATTTTCTCAAAAAGCTCTTCGCGCTGGGGCGCGGTTAGTTTTTTGGAATCATTGACCCCAGGCCAAGGCTCGTCAGGATTCAAAATAACCGCCGCCGCCACCAAAGGCCCAGCCAAAGGGCCTCGGCCAGCCTCGTCTAGGCCACACAAAGGTCTTTGGCCAAATCCCTCGTCAAAAGTGGCTAGAGAGGTGGCTAGATCGCTGGATTGGGGGGAAGAGGCTAGCAAAAAACCGTCAAAGAGCCTTGGCTCCTTGACGGTCGCCTTTGACTGACGCGGGCGCGTTGGCTTTAAGCCCATGGCCCCGAGCCAGCTATTTATTAAAAAGGTTCTTGGTCTTGACCTTAGCCGCCTTGCCCCGTAGTTTACGGAGATAATAAAGGCGAGAGCGGCGGACTTTGCCCTCGGTGATCACTTCCACCTTGTCAATGATGGGCGAATTGGTGGGAAAAATCCTCTCCACGCCAACCCCATAAGAGACTTTGCGAACCGTAAAACTGGCGTCCATGGTTCCTTTGCGCCGCCGAATGACCACGCCTTTGAAGATCTGGATCCGCTCTTTGTCGCCTTCCTTAATGCGCGCGTGCACGGCCACGGTGTCTCCGGACCGAAAAGAAGGCAGGTCTACGCGGGTCTGTTCCGCGTCAATCTGGGTAATGGCGCCCATGGCTATCGCTCCCATATTAATGAGCGAAAGGGCCAAAATAACGCCCCATCGCTAATAATCCCTTGATAATTGGCCCCTCTGAAAATTGGTGACCACAGGTAACTGACAATATTAACCAAAACCGAAGCCCAGATCAAGGGTTTGGGCGATCTTTTTTTAGCCCGCCTAAAAGCTTGGGGCTCAGAGGTTTTAGGCCTTTAGCGGGCTCTTTGAGCCTTACGCCAATCCCAGGGGGGCATGGGCGCGGACGTCTCCCACAGTCCCAATCTCTTTTTCTTAGCCGTGGACTCCGCCTCGGACAGAGCCCGGCAAACGTCTTTAAGCTTACAGTACTGAGGATAAAGCCAGGCATAGCCGCCCGCGACCATGGATAAATTGACCAACTGGCCATCTAAGCGCACCAGACCCACCACCCGGCTATAATGATCAACATCTATCTCCTCGACAATCACTTGTTGGCGCTCGAGGATATTTTTTAAGGCCGCTTTGGATTGCTCGCCGTAAGGTTGCTTATTTTCTGGGGCGTCGAGGCCATATAAACGAACTTTAACCCGCTCATAATCGGCGGTCAAAAGGGTTATGGTATCCCCATCAGAGACCTTTTCCACTACTCCTTTGTAGAGGGTTCGGGCTCGCGCGATATTCTCAACCCCGAAGGAATCTTTCGAGTTTATGAGACCAATAAATAATGGCGTTAAGAATAAAAGCCAAAGACAATTTAACGCGCGCAAAATCGCTCCTTTTCCAAGATCAAAAACGAGGCGTAAGTGGCCAAAACGCCAACCAAGATATTAAAATTCAATGAGCCACCATCATGAAAGCAAGATCCCTAAATAAAGAATAGTCTAAAAAATAGTTCAATGAATATTTTACCAAATTCAAGGCTAGCCCGTCAATCATTTTTATCTGTAAAAAATGTCTCAAAAATTACCGGTTTAGACAAAAAAGCCGTTAACGAGATTAAAAAATGGAACTCCTCACACGGCGCCGCCAACATCCGGCGAAAGGACTTCGGGCTGACAATTTTCTTTCTAATTATATCGCTTTATCATTTAAAAATCATGGGTATAGCGATCACGGGAGGAGCCTTATTTTTCATGGACTTCATTGATTTTGCTTGATTTTCTTCTTCCTAAAATTGGCGCAATTTTTGCGGAAATTAGAGACCATATGGTACCCATTTGAGAGGTCTCCCACTTTTACTGGTCAAAAAAGTAATGGCGTAAAAATTTATATATGATCAGTTGGCATAAATTTTGCTTGATTTTTTCCTTATTATTATTATTGATTAAATACGATAACGCTAACGCTGGCGCAAATCGGATTGGCCAGGCGCGGTCGCCCGTCTTTTTTGACAATTCCCAGATCTAGGCGGTATTGGAGATCATTGTCGAGCGACTTAGTTCCTTCTAACGTCGCGCGCGTTAAGGCGGAATCAGGCGAGGCCGCCAGCGTGGGCTCAATAAACCGCCAAACCCGCGGATCGGTGGGCCAAAAGCGAGTCGATATAGGCCGCGGTTATGGCCTGGCCATAGTCGTTAGTTTGTGGCTTTATAACTGAGGAGTTTTTAAGACTTTAAATCTTTTGAGTTTTTAAAGCTTCAAATCTTTATTCGCGCGTCGAAAAATCGAAGATTCAGTAAATCTCCACCGCGACCCGGGCCTTCCCCACGAAAGCCACAGCCACTTTCTTAACGACCCCGTACTCGGGGCCGTATTTCGCGTCATAGTCCCTTCGTTGGATCTGGTCTTTCGCTTCTTTAATCGCGGCTTTTAGCATTTCCTCTATCTTCTTCGCGCCCTCTTCGCCCTGGCCCAAAGCGGCGCTAAAGCTCTCGTACTTTAACTCGAAAACGAAAGCCACCCTCTTGCCCAATGTAAGGAGGATATCAAAGACCCCTTCGACCGTGACTGGCTGGGTTATGACCGAGAACCCCAAAGCTTTCAGGACAGAGAAAATAAGCCCATGGCACTGCCCTTCGCAAGCTTTAAGCTCGCGGTGGGAGTTCCACAAGAGAATTTCCTGGAATGACGCGGCTAAAGCGGCCGAGTCATAGACCTCCAGAGCCTTCCCAATCCGCTCCCTTAACTTAGCTATGGATATATCGCGCTGGCCAAGCAGGTATTTAACGAGGCTTTTGTCAGTCGCCTCGCTGACCTCCTTGTTGGGGCGCCTCAAGAGGTAAGAATCCCTGCTTAATTTTTTGTCAATCGTCAGATAGCCAGTTTGAAAGAGGAGGGGCGTAAGCTTGAGATTTTTTATGTCCACCGCCGCGAGGGACGTTTCGCTCATCTGGGGGTTTTCGGGGAAAGAGAACCTAGAGCCTTCTCTTTTTAAGAGCGTCATCAGTAAAGACGGCGCGCCCGAGCTAAACCAGTGGGCCTTCAGCTTTTTCTGTTCCAGAGCCTGTATAATCGAATACGGGTTCAAGACCCGGGTTTTCACGTCCCAGGAGTAGCCATCATAGTAACCGACGATCTCTTCTATAAGGTAGTCAAGGTCGGCCTCGGGCGGAATGAAGCCGTTTGATTTGTAGCGCTCAAGGATACCCGGCAGATAATCAAGAAAATAGCCCCGAAATTCCTCTAGGGTGAAACCGCAAATGGCGTTGTATTCTGAGTTCAACGTCATGTCAAAAAGATTATTGAAGCCCGAGAAGATGGAGGCCTTAGCGAACTTGGTGACCCCGGTGACGAAAACCAAGCCGGTCATGTCATCGTCAACCAGGGATTTAATCGATGAATAGAAATCGCTAAGAACGCCACGGTTTATTTTCGCTTGCGCGACATCCCCGATGGCCTTCTGAATAGGGGCGTCGTACTCGTCAATAAGGATCGCGACCCGAACTCTTTCGGGATAATAAAGCTTAGAGACTAATTTTATAAGGATATTGCCTGGCGGCGAATCCTTTTCTATATCCAACTCGTTAAGGGAAAGGCCATTATATTGCGCCGCCTTGTCAAGTTGGGTTTTGATAGAGTCCAAAAGGGCGGCCTTGCTGTCGCAAGAGCCGACCATGTTCAGCGTCACTACCGGGTATTTTTTGAAGTTGTAATCCGAGGAGTCGATCCAAAGGCCCTTAAAAAGCTCGCGATTACCTTTTAAGAGTTCCGCCAGGGCGCCAATAATGAGCGATTTGCCAAACCTACGGGGCCGAGAAAGGAAATAGCAACC
>JAISWW010000127.1 GCA_031270705.1 Deltaproteobacteria bacterium | reverse complement strand
CCGTCCATGGCTCCATAAAAATCGGCTTCCCGAGCGATAACTTCCCGGCGAGTTTTGGCTTCGGCTTCTTGGATTAAACCAGCGGCCAAATCCGCGTCAATGGCCATTTGTTTGCCGGGCATGGCGTCCAAGGTGAAGCGGGCGGCTACTTCCGCGATGCGGCCTGAGCCTTTGGTGATAACCATAAAGTTAATAATCACCAAAATGACAAAAATTATAATACCCACCACATAATTGCCGCCGACCACAAAGTTGCCAAAGGCCTCTATAACTTCCCCCGCCGCGTCGGCTCCCTGATCGCCATTTAGTAAAATCAGCCGCGTGGAAGCTATATTTAAAGCTAAGCGAAATAAAGTTAACAATAATAGTAAAGACGGAAATATGGAAAAATCCAAGGGTTTTAAGGTATATAAAGCGGTCAATAAAACAATAACCGACATGGTCACATTAAAGGTCAATAAGAGATCCATGGCGCCCGTGGGGAGGGGAAACAAAAAGACCAAAATGATCCCCACCACCCCCAAGCCCATGACAATGTCGCCGGCGGTTTTGTTGGATAACTTTTCGGCCACGCGGGCCAACAAACCCTCAGCCACGTTTCTTCCTTCCCTTAACTTTATAGATGTAACTTAAAACATCGGCCACGGCTTTATAGAACTCCGTGGGAATGACTTGGCCCACGTCCACGGCTTTGTAGAGAGCTTGAGCCAAGGGGCGATTTTCCACAATGGGCACTTTGGCTTCTTTGGCGATATCCTTTATGCGGAGAGCCATAAAATCTAGGCCCTTAGCCACCACCACCGGAGCTGGGGCCTGGCTTTGATCATACATAAGAGCCACGGCGTAATGGGTGGGGTTGGTTATAACCACGTCAGCGTTCGGCACCTGGTTCAGTTGCCGTTTTTTGCTAGCCGCCCTTTGAGCTTGGCGGATCCGGTTTTTGACAATGGGATCGCCCTCAATCTGCTTATATTCGTCTTTTACCTCCTGTTTGGTCATTTTCATGTCCTGCATGAATTGCCAACGCTGGTAACCGTAATCCATAGCCGCCAAAACTAATAACAATAAACAGGTTTTAAAAAACAACTCCACGGCGATGGTCAAAACCAAATAGCCGATAGCCGGAATCGACATGTCCACCATGAGGACAAAATCGTCTAAATGATCGCGAATGACCAGATAACCCACCAAAAAAATGATGGTCATCTTAAAAACGCTTTTTACGCAGTCCACCAAAGTTCTTAGCTTAAACATCCGGCCAAAGCCCGCGATGAAATTGAGCTTATCGAGTTTGGGAACCAAAGAAGAGGCCACCACCATAAAGCCGCCCAGCTGATAGATGTTGATGGCGAGACTCGCCACCAAAATAGCTAGAGCCAGAGGCAAAATTATAATCAAAGACTCCCGCGCGACCAAGCGGCCAATGGCCATAAAATCTAGATCTTGGCCCGAGCTTGATGAGGCTAGCGTGTAAATATGCCGATAAACCCCAATCAGTCTATCCCAACCAAGGGGAGCCATGATTAAAAGGAAAAAACCCGCGGCCAATAAGACCACCGAGGCCGTAATCTCTTGGCTTTTGGGAACCTGGCCTTTCTGGCGGGCTTGGTTTAGTTTGTGCCCCGAGGCCTCTTCAGTTTTTTCGCCCGCGTCTTCGCTCATGGCCGCGCTCCAGGAGCCAAAATCCCTAAGGCTCTGGCCAACGCCCTTTCCGCCTCAAACAAACCCTGACCAACGAGCCGGGGCCAAAAATCCATGGAAAAGCCAATCACCAATAGGCCCGCCAATATATATAAAGGCATGCCCACGAAAAGAACCTGCATCTGCGGGACGGCTTTGGCCACAATGCCAAAGGAGACCTTAACGCAAAATAACAAACCCACCACCGGAGCCGCGATTTTGACGGCTAAAATATACATCCGCCCCACGGCTAACATTAATTCGGTAAACATCTGGGGGCGATCCAGAGTCAAAACGCCCACCGGAGCCACCTTAAAACTATCGGCCAAGGCTTCCAAAACCAAATAATGGCCATTAGCGAATAAAAATAACAAAACAAAGATGATATAAACCAAGCGCGAGACAATGGGCACTTGGGTTCCGCTTTGCGGATCCATAAGATTGACCATGGTTAAGCTCATCTGAAAGCTTAAATACTCGCCCGCTAAGTTAGCTGTCTCCAAAACCAAGCGAACCATGGTGCCTAAAACTAAGCCAATGAAAAGCTCGCCTATGGCCAAAGCCGCTAGACCCCAAAGGCTCATGGTCATTTGGCTGGCCTCGTAATGGACTACGGGAGCCAAAACCAAAGCCAAAGTTAAAGTCAAAGCCGCCTTGGCCTCAGTCAAAATGTTAGGGCTCCCCAAAACCGGAGCCAGGGCCACCACCATGGATAGCCGAATTAAAACCAAGATAAAGCCGACAAACTCATCGGCGTTAATGACCGGGGCGCCCAAAAGCCTTAAACCTGATTAGAGACCGCTAGGCAAGAGTCCCGGAGTCACCAACCCTTCAGCCGCCCGGATCCACTCTGGAAATCGCGTTAAGATATTCGCGGTATACTCAATGAGTTTATCCAAAAGCCAAGGCCCCGCGATAACCAAGACCACGGAGATGGAGATGATCTTGGGGATAAATTGCAGGGTCATTTCTTGGATCTGGGTCGTGGCCTGAAAAACGCTAACCAATAAACCTATGGCTAAACCCACTAATAGCATGGGGAGCGACAAGGTCATAATTAGCTCCATAACCCTACGACCAAAATCTATGACAAACTCAGTAGTCACGATAGCCTCCTTAATAAGTTCCCAATAAGCTTAAAGGCTTCAAGAAAAAATAAGCTTAGCCAGCCCCGGCGATGGGCCCAAAACTGCGAACAATGGAGCCCACCAAAAGATTCCAGCCATCCACCAAAACAAAAAGCATCAACTTAAAAGGCAGGGATATCATGACGGGCGGCAACATCATCATGCCCATGGACAATAGGACTGAGGCCACCACCATGTCTATGACCAAAAACGGCATATATAACAAAAACCCAATGGTAAAAGCCGTTTTGAGCTCGGATATGATAAAAGCCGGGATAAGGCTTAAAGTAGGCACATCCGCCTTATTAAAAGGTTTGGACTCCCCAGCGATCCGCATAAAAAGAGCCAGATCTTTTTCCCGGGTTTGTAAAAACATAAAGTTTCGGACTGGCTCCAAAGCTCTATTGATGGCCTCAGCTTGGGTGATCTCATTGCTCATGAAAGGCTTAAAGGCCCTATTTTCAATGTCGCGCCAAACCGGAAGCATCAGATAAAAAGTCATGAACAAGGCTAGACTGATAATCACCTGATTGGGCGGCGTCTGCTGAGTGCCCATGGCTTGCCGCAAAAAGCCAAAAACCACGACGATCCGGACAAAAGAAGTCATCATAACGAGGATCGAGGGAGCCAAAGCCAAAACCGTAAGCAAGAACAAAACATTTATGACCGTGGCCAGGCGATCGGGATCGTCGACTTGGTCAAAACTTAAGCTAATGGTCGGAATGGGGACTAAATTCCCGGTGCCCCCAGTTTGGGCCGCGGCCTTATTGACCTCCAAAAGGACAAAACTTAGGCTTAAAGCGAGGATTAGGGCCACGGCTAAACCTAAGCCCCAAATAGTGGGCCTAAATCCCAATAACCCTTTTTTTTGGCGAAAAGCGTCCTTCATTTTTGGCCTAATATTTAACGCCTTTTGGGCGGCTGGTCATTTTCCATCAGACTGATAAACTCGTCATTGGTTTCTGGCCCAACAAAAGGCTCTTCATCCAAAGTCAAAGGAAAATCCAAAGGATCATCTTCGCCCACTAGACCGGGCTCGTCATCGCTAGGGCCTAAGATACGCGGCTCAGGCGACCAATTGGGCTCTAAAGCCAAGTCCAGCCCGCCATCTAGGCCACCATCAAGGTCGCCAGGGAGACTCTCCGAAACAGCCGCCTCGACCCGAGG
>JAISWW010000060.1 GCA_031270705.1 Deltaproteobacteria bacterium | reverse complement strand
AGGCTTATTCAGAAGTTAAAAGAACGTACTTCACGCAAACTAATAATGACATTTCCTTCCTTGCAAAAGCTATATTGGGGTCGCCATATGTGGGCGAGAGGATATTTTTGTTGCGGTAGTGGCAATATAACAGATGAAATTATAAAAAATTACATTGAAAATCATCATGACAGCGATGAAGATTTTAAGATAGATTAACTTTCCGTGGCTTTAGCCGGTGGTCTGTTTACATTTCTATTTGACAAAATATTAATATTTAATTTTTATTATTATTTTTATAGTTTTATTTTTAATAGCTTACGATATTTTTATCTTAAAAACAATTAACCTTAAAAATAACTATCCTAGGTTATGATAAAAGTATATTAACCGTTAGTTTAATATAAATAAACTCGAAACTCTTAAGACCGTCGTATATTAGACCAGACTACTCCCAGGGAGCGCATTAATTCTTCTCTCCAGGTCCTTTGGCGAACGATTATCCGGACAAACTCCAGAAGATGGCCAACTCCCCTTTTTTACCCTTATAGATCAAGCTCACGCTCAATTAGCTCATAGATCAAGCTGTGGCTAAAGACAGTTCGTCCGGGCTAAGCCGAAATTCGCTCCCTTATTATCGACTACCATCATTATTTAAAGGAAGATTTTTTGAGGGTTTAATTAATGTTGACAAGCTTGGCGTTTTAGATTACATTAATCCCTTATCTCTGGCCCAGGCGACTTTGAGGGGAGCCACCAGAGCGCGAGGTTTTTTCGCCCATCAAACTAACCTTTATTGGGCTAACCTTTAAAAATGACCGTAATTCCTGGCTACCTAGCTACTAACTACTATGGCCACCTGACTAGTCGCCTAAAAATAGCTTAATCAGCTAGTATTTATAACTACTAGCCTCAAAGCCTAGCTAAACTATCTAGGCTAAGCCTAAACTTAAGAGTAGGCCTACCTCCAACTCGGCCCTGGCTTCTGGGCCTGGGACGCTGAATATCCCCACGCGGTTTTGGAAAAAATAAATTATGACCGAGCCAACGCTCATTTATGGCTCCCAGGAAGTCGCCAGAGCCCTGGCCAACTTGTCCGCCAATATCATCGCTCGCCATCCGGAGACGCCTACCCTTTTAGGCGTTCGGCGAGGCGGGGCGACCATGGCCACCCGTTTGGCCGCTTTGATGACCGCTTCTTTGGGCGCCGCTCCCCCTACTGGCGTCTTAGACATCAACCTTTATCGCGACGACTGGACTAGAGCCAGAGCCATGCCCAAAGTTGGGCGGACTGAGATTCGCCATTCTTTGGATCATCGCCGAGTCGTGGTGGTGGATGACGTCCTCTATACTGGTCGCACGGTACGCGCCGCTTTAGAGGAACTAAGCAATTTTGGCCGGCCAGATCGCGTGGAATTGGCGGTCTTAGTGGATCGAGGCCAACGCGAAATGCCCATCCAACCTGACTATGTGTCTTTTGTGGTCGCGGCCCAGCCTGATGAGGTGGTGGAGGTTTGTTTCGCCGGAGAAGGCGGGGAAGATCGAATTTTATTGTTAAAAAAGGTTGATCTGAGCTCCATCGGCCGATAAGAGCTAAACTGAAGACAGTTTTAAAGACTGAAGGTTAAGAGCTTAGGGATCTTTGATTTTGGCTTTTTGACCTTTAGTGATTTTCTGGTTTTTTGGTTTTTTAAAAACAAAGACTTAGTTTCTTAGTTTTTTCACTTGGCTCTAAGAGCTTTCTTGGCCTATACTTAAGTAGTTTCTAAAGCCTTAAGGCTTTAGGTAATTTTGGGGCTCATCTCTAAACCAGTCCACAGCGAAAGAGAGACTTTTCATGGCTAAAGCCGCTATTTTTGTCATTGAGGGCTTTGAGGAAATTGAGGCCATCGCCACCATTGATTTACTTCGCCGGGCCGGCGTCGAGACGACCATTGTCTCCTTAGGCCCCGAGCGTCAAGTGGTCGCTTCCCATAAAACTATTATTGTGACTGACCAGCTTTTTAAAGATTTTAAGCCCCAGGGTTATGACATTCTGATCATCCCGGGCGGCACCATCGCCTACGTGAACCATCAGGGTTTTATGGATCTGATTAAAGATCAAGCGGCTAAAGGCCAAAGACTCGCGGCCATCTGCGCCGCTCCGGTGGTTTTTGGGCGTTTGGGTTTATTAAAAGACAAAAAAGCCGTGGTTTACCCAGGTTTTGAAAAAGAACTGGTGGGGGCTAAAATTGTCAATAGCCCGGTGGTGACTGACGGCCTCATTACCACGGCTAAAGGACCATCTCTGGCCTTTCTTTTCGCTTTGGAAATTATCCGGCTCCTTTTGTCGAAAGAAGAGGCTGATAAAGTCAAAAAAGGCATTCTCTTGGCTTAAAGATTTCGAATCTTTAGCCAAAATTTGACCCTTTTTAAGGGTCAACATCACAAACATTCAAGCTTTTCGACTATAAGCTAATGACTCTAGGCGCCTGGGCTATATTTTTGGTCCAGGCCGCCCTTTTTAGGGCTTTTGGGTTTTGGCGGGTTGACAAGGAAAATAATGACGGAATTTAGAAAAAGGCCCAAGGCCCAACCCCCCCTCTTCCCTGACTCGGACGCGCCTCAGAAACCCGCCCCTAAAGGGCGGGTAAGACTGAAAGAATACCAGACCGCCGAAGGCCCTAACGGCCCGACTCTCTTTCGGCGACCCGAAAACCCCAAGCGCTTCGGCTCGAAACGCCCGAGATCCGGGGACGACTACCAGAGGGATCGGGGCGACGGAGCTCCCAAAAGGCCCAGAAAACCCGCCGGCGGCTCCAGATATCCCAAAGCTCGCTTTGACCATGACGATCGAGAGCGCGGCGGCTTCCGCGGCCCGCGAAAACCTTTTAACCCGGCGGAAAGACGCGGCCCCACCGAAAGACGGGACAATTATCGGCCTTCTAGAGGCTACGATCGCGAAGATTTTCGGGATAACGAGCGCGGCTCTTCGCGCGACTCTTATGGCCGAGACTCTTATCGGGGCTCAAATAGCCCTCGGGATAGAGACCAAGATAGAGGCCGTGATAGAGGCCCAGCGAGAGATCGCGATCGGGATAGCCGGCGCGAAAATTTTGGCCAATACCCCGATAGCGTTTGGGAAAACCCCAAATTCGCTCAAAATCAGCCAAATTACGCTGACGAAGGCCCACGAGAGCCTCAAGAGCGAGAGAGGAGAGAGCCTCGGGAGAGAGAGCCTCGGGAGCGAAACCAATATAGAGAGCGCGAGTTTCGCGACTCTCGGGTTTTTGGCCAGCGCGGGTCGCGGCCTCAAGGTCGCTTTCGGGATCGTGGCGATTTTGGCTCTCCGCGAAGCTCCAAACCTTTTGGGCCTCGCCCAGAAAAGCGCGACTATGGTCCAGCTTTAAGCCGCGAGCAACAGACAGCCTTAAAAGCGGCGGCCAGCCGTCAATTGCCTTTGGCTATGACTCGTTTGACTGAGGTCGAAGAGATCGCCGCGAAAACGGCCACGGATTTATTAAACGTCTCCGAGGCTTTGGGTCTTTATATTGGCTCTCTTCAGGCGGCTCTCAAAATAGCCGATTTGAGTCAAAAGATCGGCCCAGAAATACTTAAAGCTGGCTCTATCCTTGAAAATAGCCCCGCGACCGAAGAATTAGCCGCGAACCTAGCTTTAACTCCTCCTGAGGCCCTGGAGCTTGAGAAAGACGAGCTCAATGACGATCTGGAAGAGACCGATCTGGCCCCAAGCGAGCCCGAAACTCAGGATCTAGACGCATCGGCTAGCGCTTCCGCGACTACGGATTCCGATGATAAGCCCAATGAAAGCCCCGGCGCCTCTTTGGGCCTGGACTTTATCCAAGTGCCCACGCAGATCTTTGAGGCCCTGACCGCGACTTTGCCCAGATTTGGGGAATCGTCGAGCCTTATTGTCAGTTTATCGGGTTTTCATGACCAAATTGAGCCGCGACTAAGCCGGGTTTACGACTTTTTGGCCACCCTCAATGAGCTTCTGTCGAACATTTTGGGCCTTAAACCTCATGAGCCAGAACACAATCACGAAGAGCCCGTTAAAAAGGCCAAGAAAAAAGCCAAAGCCCTAAAAGCTAAGGCCGAGGATTTCAGTCAGCCCCAAAAACGCGACCAAGCCGAAGAAGAGCCAGATCTGGACTCTTTGACCTTGACCGAGGTGGATGAGCTGATTGGCAAACTCTTTAAATAAGGTTTTGTCAGCCTCGACTCTTTTTTGGCTTTTGGGGGCTGAAGATAGTTGACTATTGGGGACTTTTTGGGCTATATCTTTTAGTCAGCGACTACAAAATATTGCCCATAATTACCCCTTAATAACTCATGAACAAAAAAGATAGGCGGACAACTTGGCTCTTGAGCTAACAAAACCAGACGCCCCCAAAGACCCTCTAGATAATCTTGAGCCAGTAGCTAACCTAACAGATGTTCATTTAAGCCTCGGCGGACAAGACATCTTAAAGGGTTTGACTCTGGCTCTTTATCCGGGCTCCAAAACGGCTATTTTAGGGGAATCCAGTTGTGGCAAAAGCGTTATCTTAAAAACCATGGTGGGTTTATTTAGGCCCCAAAAAGGCGAGGTTCATTTATTTGGGCAAAATCTGGCCAATATCTCCACTCGGGCGATTACCGTTTTAAGACGCCGCATAGGCATGCAGTTTCAGGCTGGGGCTTTGTTTGACTCGTCCACGACGCGCTTAAATCTGGTCATGGCTAGCCTTATGAGCGCCCATGGCTCTCAAATGCGCGGCCATAGAGCTAGCGACGCGGAAATTTTAGATCTCTTGTCTCAGGTTGGTTTAGCCGGAGCCGCCGATGTTTATCCGGCCAGCCTGTCTGGCGGCATGCGCAAAAGGGTGGCCTTGGCTCGAGCTTTAATTGGCCAACCAGAATTAGCCATTTTTGATGAGCCCACGGCGGGCTTAGATCCCCAAACCTCTAGCCGGATCATTAATCTATTAAATAGCCTGGCCCAAAACAGCCAAGCCGCCATGATCTTAGCCACCACCGATCCAGATGTCGCTCGGCGATTCGCCGAGAGGATCATCTTAATCCAAAAGGGCCAAGTTCACGCGACTGGCTCCATAACTGAGCTCAAGGCTTTGGGCGACCCCTATGTCGATCGTTACTTACAACGCTTAGTCGCGGTTTAGCGTTTTATGGGGCTTGACGTTTATCTAACTCCAACGCCCAAGGAAGAGGAATTTGCCCAGATCCTCCCCTTTCTCCCGCCTTTAAGACAACAAAAATTTCATCGTTATCGCTTAAAAGAAGATAAAGCTAGAACCTTAGCCGCGGGCTTATTGCTCAGAAGGTTTTTAAACGTCACAAAAGACGCGGATTTGACCTATGGGCCGTTTGGCCAACCTCGCCTCAATAATAATAATAGTTTGGATCCAATAAATCCTTTAACTCAAATAGGCCCACATTTTAGCCTTAGCCACTCCGGCCATTTCGCGGCTTTGGCTATTGGCTCCCAGCCTTTGGGCTTGGATTTGGAATTGGCTAAACCCGAGCGCGACTGGGACAGATTATCGCCCAAGATCCTCAGTCCCTTGGAGCTGACTCTCATGGCTAAGTGGCCAGAGCCGAAACAATTCGCTTTGGCCGTCTTTGTCTTAAAGGAAAGCTTGGCCAAAGCCTTGGGTCTAGGGCTCTCTTGGGACATTTTTAGCTTAGAGGTCATGGGCCCTAAACAATTGGCCAACTCTGGCCAATCCTCTCCAGAGTTGGCGTTGGCCCCAGAGACAACCTTAGATTCGGCGCGCCAGCCTCATTATTCCCTCAGACAAGAAGGCCGCGATTGGCTCTTGGGTCACTGGCTAATCGATATTGGCCATTCGCCTGAAGTCCATTTAGCTCTTTGCGCGACTGAGCGCGGGCCCATCAATTTTTGGCTGGCTACGGATCTCACCGAGAGTCTTAGCCAAGAACCGCTAAGCCCGGGCGACCAGAAGAAAGACGTGGCTGATGGGGCGGGAAAAATTGGCCCAAATTGGGGGCGCCCCCCAACTTTAACGCCTTTGGCCATCCGAAAGCTTTGGCATCTGGCCCTTTAGAGGTTGGGCGCGGAAACTTTTATCTGAAAATCTTCTTAGCTATTTTTTAGATAGTTCTTCAAGAAACCATAAATTGCCAGACGATCAAGAATTGTTTATATTTATTTAGAATAATCGTTGTTTATATCGTTATTATTAGTAATTTTATTGGCAAAACGTAAGTTTAATTCATTTATTTTACTGTCAATATCTATATTGTTGTCAAGCAAATAGCGACAATATTTTTTATTTAGAATAATTTAGTTAGTAACATTATCTATTTTGCCAATAATAACCTTCTTATTGTCTGGCTTACCATTTTCATTCCGAAAAGATTCAGCATAGCAGATATAAGTTATACCGTTTTGAGTTCTTGTCAGGTAACTAGCCATATTAGCGAGTAAGTCCGTTTCGACCAAGACGCCAAAATTGATGGCTTCCTGATTAGAAAAATCAATGGAGCCATTTTTCTTCATTTTTGATACTTAAAGAGCTAAAAAATCTAAATCATATCCAAAACTAGCCATTTTACCCTTTAGAGGACGAATCGGAAATTACGTTCACAATATCCATAATGGAATTACAGTTCTCTAAGATCTCGTTAAACCGCTCATGAACGGCTTCGGAGTTAGCCACGCCTTTTTTGACATTTAAAATGGTATCCTCAATCATTTTGCGGGTATCTAAAACCGCGTTGGCGCTTTTGACGGCTAGATTTCTGACTTCGTCGGCCACCACGGCGAAACCAGCCCCAAATTCCCCGGCTCTGGCCGCCTCCACCGCCGCGTTTAAGGCTAAGATGTTGGTTTGGAAAGAGAGATCCTCAATGGATTTTAAGACTGAGCCAATTTGCCCCGTCAAACCATCGATCTGCCCCATGGCCTGGGACATCCGCTCAATGGTGGACTCGGCTGAGTTAACGGACTGGTAATTAAGGCGCGATAAGCTATTGATCTTTTCCATGCGCTCCCAGTCTTGGCGCAAACGCTGTAAAGCGAAGTGATGGCAGTTATCGGCCACATTTACGCCCATATAAATGGCCGCGATCATCTTTTCGCAGGAGTTATAGCCGCAACTGGAGCAATTAAAGACATTTTCGTCGCCTTCTTTGCCCAGCTTTTTGAGAATAGCCTGCCTTTCCATGGGGGGCACTTTGGTGACGCTATAATTAGCCGAGTGATCCACATAGGTTCGGGTATAATAGTTGGGTACCCAATAAGCGTCCACTAGGTTATTAATGGCGGCGTTGGGCTGGGGTTTGGCGAAGAACTTTTTCTTTTTGGTTTTGCCCGCGAAATGCCGCCGAAGTTTTTGATCCCTTTCTTTGACCTTATACTCCAGCTCGTCAAAAGTCTTTTCATGAATCCCGGGCACTCCTGTTCCGCCCGCGCAACCAGACTCGCAATTGAGGGCGTCAATCAAAAGAGGGGCCACTTCAGCCTGGATGGATTGGCTGAGGGTTTCCAAATAGGGATAAATGACGGTGGGGCCCTCAATTTTGCGAGTAAAATTGGTGGCCGCCGGGGTATAGCGCTCCAGAGTCTTCATTAAGCCGCCAGGGGTCGGAAACAAAACCGCCCGCTCGGCCAAAGGGCCCTCATAAGTTTCTTTGGGAAAACGGCGGAGATCCACGCCCTCAGAATTTATCTTTTCCAATAATCTCATAAAGGTCACGTTATAGTCGCCAAAGCCTGTCTCGTCAAACTCGCGCCTTTTGGCGAAACAGGGGGACATAACCGCGATCCGGTGAGATTTGTATTGGGGATAAAAACGCCGAATCATCTTCATGCTGTGGAGCATGGGGCTATCGCAGGGAGCCAAATGCCTTAAGAGCTCCGGCTGATAGACCTCGCAATAGGTGACTATGGCGGGGCAAGGTTGAGCCAAAACCGTGACCGGCGTCTCTTCTTTAATGTAGTGTAAATAGCTTTTGATGGTTAGTTCCGCCCCAAAGCTCACGTCAAAGACTGCGGAGACGCCCAAGGATTTCAGCCAACCATTAAAATTAAGATACAGATCGGGAAAAGTGGAAGCCACGGCGGGGGCCACTATGGCTACCATTGGCTGTTTGTTGGCCAGATCGAGGAAAAACAAATCCAAATCGTCGATCCCGACCCTAGCCCCATGCTCGCAGGCGTAGATACAATGGCCACAGCCAATGCAGAGATTGTCCACGACCTGAACCGTTTTGCCGTTAGAGGCGTCGTTAGCGAATTTGACTGGGCAACTAGCCACGCAACGATGGCAGTTGACGCATTTTTCCTCAATAGTCTTAACGACAGGCCTAAGGTTCCCCATAATCCATCTTCTCCACTAAGCGAAAAAAACAAAAAAAAGCGATTTTGAGCCTTTTAGCGCAAACTAAGACCCCTCAAAAGGTCAGCCCAAACGCCTAAAACCAGCCAACAAGAACCTTTAGGCCAAAAAACTTTTTTGACCCCTAAACCCCTATCTAAAACCTCGACCTGAACAATAGCTCAAAAACTAGCCAAACCTTTGACTCGACTATTAGCTATTCATTAGCTATCGGCTAACAAAACCCATCGATTAAATCAAGCGAAAATTAAAAATGGTCAGGCCAAAATGACCAAGAAAAGAAAAGCCAACTCAGCGTAATTTAAATATCAAAAAACATTAAAAGATTCTAAAATTTACGGAAAATTATTATTATCGCGCAGTAGATCAAATACATAAAAAATTACAGTTATTAATCAATTAAATTTAAGAATTGAAAGTAAACTTAATGATATCGCCAAAAACTATTCTTAACAGTCTCTAGGATCAAACGGGTTAGATTTTTTGGCCCTGGGCAACCAACGATTTTGTTATATAGATTGGTCTTTTTTTCCCTAAAAGTCAAGAGCTTTCTTGAGCGCTAGCCAGCGGGCCCAAATAATCTCAGAAATATTTTTCGCTAATTTGGCCCAGCTAATTTCTATGGCCAATTTCGAGGGCTTCAGAAAAAGCGCCTTTTTTAAAATAGCGCTCGCTATAAGATCCCGCCGGAAACGGCTGATAGCGGTATTTTTCGGTTTTTTTGAGCGCGCCGATCTATTTAAAGCTGATTCTCTTGAAATACAATAAAAAAATGCTTGAATTAACAAAAAAATTAATGATTATTTAAAAAATCACGCTCAAGTTATTTGATTTATCAATTCTCTTAGGAGGTCTGATCTGGGAAGATAATGTCGGGGAATAGGCCTCTTAGGTTCGCCCTAAGACCTTTGACGACCAAAGGAGCCAGAAATCGACCGTGATTCTGAGGGCGCCCAAGTCTTAAGATCCTCGAATCAGGAGATCCCAACCTTCTGGCCGAGTCGCCGAGCCCGCGGCCATTTATCAGCCAAAGCCCTGTTAAAGTCCTGTTAAGGCCCTATTATAGCCATGTTATAGCTCATGACGCGCGGCTCTCTAGGTCGACCAGAGCCGGATTTTAAGCCAGTTAAAAAAAATAGTAAATTTTCCTTGAAATATTTTTTAAAAGCGATATAATCTCTAAGGCTTCGCTTTACCACGTAAATTAAAAGCGCCGTTCCGCGCCCAGAATTTTAAGAGCTGGGTCAAGCGTCGCTTTTCGCCTTAAGAAAAAAATCAACATTCGACGTAACACGACCACTTAATTGTTGTTTTTCGCTTAATAAGCGTTTTTGATATCTCCTGGCTTGAGCCGGGAATAGATCTCAAAGCCTTCCAACGCCTAAGCTTGACCTAGCTTTTTGAAAGGTCTCCCTAAAGGAGGAAGACATGCCCCATCCCAAGGCCAATCGCCTGGCCCATCCTTTGGCCCGGTTAGGCCTTCTGCTGGTTCTTTCAGTTTTGCTCTGGCCCGCCTGTTTAGATCAGGATCTTTACGCGGCTCAACCGAAAAAAAACGCTCGATCCGTCCGCAAAGTCCCGGCCGCCTCGAAGAAAAAGGTCTCCGCCAAAAAGAAGACCCAGGCCAAGCGTCAGGCTAAGACCATCTCCGTTAAAAACCAGCCCACGCCAAAATCCTTTCAGCTCGACTCCGACTTCTCCCCAACATCATTAGAAAGCGCCCAAGACCAAAAATCCCTGGATTTAGCTTTGGTCACCGGTGGAGAGCCTTTGGAGTTGGGTCAAGAACAATCTGAGGATCGCGCTTTAATTAATTTTTCCACGGTCACCAAGGGCTTAACTGGCCCCTTGGCTACTGGCCAAGCTGGCTCGGAGTTTTTAGCCAAATATGGTCGCCAAGGCAAAAGGCCCTCTTTAAATGATGGCGATAGCCTGGCCGCCTTGGATTATGACCGCGCCCCCCGTTCCAAACGTTATTTAAGGATGGGGCAAGGAATCACTAACCGGATCTTAATAAGCGCCTTTAGTCAATCTGGTCGGCCCTTTAGCTCGGGCGGTCGCAATCCCATGACCGGCTTTGACGACGCGGGTTTAGTTTCTTGGCTCTACGCTCAGGAAGGCTTAAAAGTGCCCGGTCAAGCCGCGGCCTTGGTGGCCGCTGGTCAAGCCGTGGCCAGAGACGATTTAAGGCCAGGGGATGTTTTGGTTTATCAATTCCCCAAAGAATCTAACTACGTGGTGGGCGTCTACTCGGGCCATGGCAACTTTATCCTGGCTTCCAAAAAGCATCGCGGGGTGACTGAGGCCGCGGCTTTTGACACGGAATTCGGCCCCTATTTTGTGGGCGGCCGCCGGTTCTTGGACGATCCCAAAGCCTCGCCCTTATCCGACGAAATCAAAACCGAGGCCACCAATGGCGCGGTCAAGTTAGCTTTAGCCGAATTGGGCGATAATTTGCCCAAACCCACCAATATCTATGGGGGCAAAAAGTCCTCTAAAGGCAAAAGCTACAAGAAAAGCAAATCCAGTCGTCGCGGCTATAAGAGCAAAAGCTCGATGAAAAAACCCGTTGTCCGGAAACAATTAAAATCCAAAAGGCGTTGAGCCCTTTGACCCTAGGCCAGGCCGCCAAAAGCGGCCTGGCCTAGAGTTACTAAGTGGACTATCCATGCCCCACTCTTACCGTTCCTATCGCCTCTACCTGAAAAACAAAAATGAGAAAAAAGAGGCCCTAAAAAAAAAACCTAAAGATACCCCTGACTCCGCTCTGGATATTTGGGTCACTCCGCCCGCCCAGAAGTTCTTGGATCAAATCGGGCAACCCGAGCCCACTCCCTTTGTGCCGGATCCTTTTCAGCTGGAAGCCGTTCAACTCATCGAAAACCAAGACGTCATTGTCGCGGCCCCCACTGGGAGCGGCAAAACCTGGATCGCTCTCCAAGCCATGGAAAAAGAGCTCCAAAATTCTGGCCGAGCTTGGTACGCCTCTCCTTTAAAAGCCCTTTCCAATTCCAAATACTTAGAGTTTTCCCGCCATTTTGGCGAAGATAGGGTGGGCTTATTGACTGGGGATTTGCGCCTGAACACCATGGCTCCCCTCATCGTGGGCACCACGGAGATTTTGCGCAACCAGCTCTATGACTCCATGTCCCTTGATTCCAAGACCTTTGAGTCCAGCGGCCAAGTGAACTGCGATCTGGTCATCCTGGACGAGGCCCATTACTTAGGCGATCCGGAAAGAGGAGTCGTTTGGGAGGAGGTCTTAATCTACCTGCCCTCAAGGATTCGCTTGCTCCTTCTCTCGGCCACCATCGCCAACGCGGGGGAATTAGCCTCTTGGCTAGCCAAAATCCGCTCTAGCCAGGTCAAGGTCGTTTGGGGCGAAGAAAGACCGGTGCCCTTAGCCCCCTTGTGTTATCACTCTGGGGGCTTGGAAACCTTGTCGCAATCCAGCAAAATCATTAAAGATTTTAAGAAAAACTCGCGGCGCGATGATTGGGTTTTAAGGCCATCCCTAGTCTTAAAAGCCCTGGAGCAATTATCCCTGACCCCGGCGATATTTTTCTTGGCCTCAAGAAAACAATGCGATCTGGCCGCGCAATCCATCAATCTAGGCCCTGATGACGAGCCCGAGCGGCGGGAAAAAAGGCTCGCCCTCATTGACGAATATACCCAAACGTATCCCTTTTTGACCAAACACCGGCATTTGGACATCCTCAAAGACAAGGCCGTGGCTTCCCACCACGCGGGACATTTGCCCATTTATAAGATGTTGGTGGAAGATCTCATGACCGAGGGCTTATTGAGGGCCATCTTCGCCACGAGCACCGTTTCGGCGGGGGTCAATTTTCCGGCCAGAACCGTGGTCATTCCCCAAAGCGATCGTTTTAATGGGACGGACTTTACCCCTCTAACGGCCACGGAATTAGCCCAGATGACGGGCCGGGCCGGACGGAGAGGACGCGACCTCATTGGCTTCGCGGTGATTCTGCCTGGGCCTTATACCCGCTTAAAATACCTGGCCACCTTATTCAATTCCTCGCCCGAGCCCATTAAAAGCCAATTATTAATGAACTTTTCCATGGTTCTAAATCTTTTAAACGCTTTGGAGATTGAGGATATCTGGGTTTTATTGACCAAATCGCTCGCGGCCTGGCAATCAAGCAAGAAAAAGAACGAAGCTAGCCTCGGCCAGGCTTCCCTAAATATTTGGCGAGATTTTCAGAAACACTGGACTTTTTTAAAGAAGGTGGATCTGGTCAACCATAATAATCGCCTGACCACCTGGGGCGAAATGACCGCCAAGTTTCGCTTGGATCACCCCTTAGTCCTCTACCAGTGCGTGAAACAGAAGGCCCTGCCCACGGACAATCCGGCCATGTTGGCCGCTGTTATGGCTAGCGTCATCAACGAAAACCCAAACGTGTCCACCGCCAAACCGCCCAAAGAGCTCCAAGAGGCCTTTAAGAACGTCCTTAAGGCCACGTCCCCGATGATCCAAAAGCTCAAAGACAACGGTTTCGCTTGGCCCACTTTAGATTTTTCCGCGTCTTTCGCGATTTGGGCCTGGGCCAATAACCATTCTTTTGACCAAGTCTCCCGGATCTATGGCCATGACCAAGGAGACGCGGCTCGCTTAATCTTAAGAGCCGCTGAGCGCTTAAATCAGTTGCGAGATCTGCCTGGCCAAGAAGAACTGGTCAAAGCCGCGGCCCTAGCCCGCCAGAAAATCTTGCGGGAGCCAGTCATTTAAAAAGACTAAAGTCTTTTAACGCGCCACTCGGCGAGCTAAAGCGTAATGGGTTTTATAGTACTTGTCATCCAACGTCACAGTCGTGACTTTGCGGCCCCGGCCTGGAGCGTGGATCATCTGGCCCCGGCCCACGTAGATGCCCACATGGTTGACCCGCCCTTTGGACTGGAAAAAGATCAGATCCCCGGGCGCCAATTCCGAGCGCTTGATTTTTTGGCCAAACTGAGCCTGTTTCCAGGAAGCGTTCGGCAATTGGAGGCCATTTTGCCGATAGACGTACCAAACTAGCCCACTACAGTCAAACCCCTTCGGCGAGCGACCACCATAGACATAGGGGACGCCCAGATACTTTTTCGCGGTCTGAGCCGCCATTAAACCCAGTTTGGAGGACTGGGCTCTCTTATTGGAGCCACAACCAGCTAAAGAGATGGCCAAAGCCAAGATTAAGAGGCCATTGACCACAAGATTTTTACTTAATTTTAGCGGCATAGAGCTATCACCTAAAACTGAAAAACCAGAACGAAAAAAAAAACTTCAATAGAAACCGGAAAAAACCGCCAGCTCGCCCAAAAAAACCTAGACCCCGGCCCTTGGCCGGCGACATAGCCTTTAGAACCCAGAAAACCTTCAATAACTAGCCAAAACGCTCAAATACCTCTTAAAGAGCTCTAGATATGTTTAGGCCAGCTTAGATTGATCGAGACCGGTCAAAAGACCGCGCCTTTTTTATTAAGCGAATTTTAGGCCAATAAATCGCGAGCCCATTCAAGCGAGAAAGACTTTTTTCCTCTGAGCCAAAAACCCTCATGGAACGGATTATGGGCGCCACAAGTTCTTGGGTCTCTTAAAGCTAAAGGCCCTAGGTTTAGTTAAATCAATTAAATCTGAATTAGATAATTCATTAACCTTATTATAAGTTTTTAAAAGAAAATAGTCAAGAGGACTAGCTAGTTTCAAGTTAGCTAGCTCGCCTAAGGGAGAGTCGGCTATCGGGGCGCTATGAGAGCGCGGGGATTAGGCGCCTTTGGGAGTTTTGGAATGAGCGGCGAGAGCCTAAAACTATGGAAGAGAAACGAGGCTATAGAAGCGAGACGAGAGGCCAACGTCTCCCGACCGAGCGGCAAGCCCTGAAGTCAAGATCCGCCAGAAGGATCCGCCGGAAAGAAAGGCTAAAAGTATCCACCAGCGCGCGACCAGCTAAGGGTATATCTACTTAGAGTTGAGCAAAAATAACTGTATATAAAAAAAACAATTTTTGTCTCAAACTAAGGTTTGTATAGATTTCAAAAGACCGTTAATAAAGAAAACTGATGGCTTTGAGAAAACCACAGTTTAATGTGGTTAATCGTCAAGTAAAAGAGTATTAATTTCAGTAACTTATAAATTAGGATTCTTGAATTTAAGACTTTTAGCGGGATTATCAAACTTAGACGTGAATCAATTGAAAAATAGTATAATTAATCTAATTAGTTAAAATAAGACATATTTATCGTCCTACGGAAAAAAAGTATAGTTCCATTCTCCATGGAATTTGTACCTTTTAATATTTAATGATTCAAGTTCTTTATCTTGAACCTTAATTCCTTTTTGATATTCATTGTTGTCAAGATCACATTTAACAGATAATCCAGTCGTAGTTTTAGTCGCTGCTATCAAATTTACTATTACTTCAAGGCTTGTAAGTGGCTTACCTCTCCAACTTGATGTGATCGCCGAAAAAAGACGATGTTCTATCTTGTTCCATTTGCTTGTACCAACAGGAAAATGGCAAACATGCTTGTACCAACAGGAAAATGGCAAACAGTAATTTTTAAATTAGCCTCTTTAGCAAATTTAGCTAATTCAAATTTCCATAATTTTCTTCTATAACCATTACTACCTACACAACCGGCAGTTATTAGCAATCTTGAAGCATTAGGATATAATTCAGAACCACAACTATTCCACCAATTCTTAATACTATTTACAGCAAAAATTGAAGTATCATTATTTATACCAACATTAACGTACCCATTATTTGATATAATATCATAAATACCAACTAAGCCTTGGTCGGATTCAGTTTTCTTTTTTCGGCCACCCCCTTTTTGACGGAAACCACTAAATTTAACTGGTTGTTCCTCAAGTTCGACAAGGCCTCGCCTGATTTCTCTAAAGGAAACACCAGTCTTTTTGGACACTTTACTTGTTGTTCCGCGAACACCTCCTAGCGTCAAGGCAGCCGCTACTAACCGTCTAGTCTTCTCATTTAGGTGTGGCTCTAAGGCGCCAAAAAAAGTCGCTAAATTAA
>JAISWW010000087.1 GCA_031270705.1 Deltaproteobacteria bacterium | reverse complement strand
TTTTTTCTGGGTCCGAAACTACTGAAATCTGGCTAATCGCGCCTCTCGCCATATAAGGGACGCCTATAAGGGACTCCATAGATGTTTCTCGCTTTTGGGGTTGTTTTGACCTTGGGGGTTTTTTTAGGTTATATCCTCCCTGGCCCCTGGTCTTTGGGGATCCGCTTAATTCTAACGTTGGCCACTTTTTTGGTGGCCGCTCGTTTGGCTATTTTGCGCTATATTTTTGGCCAGGGCCCGGGAGCTCCGAGAAGCCTACTATTATGGTCTTCGTTTTTCCAAAATATTTTGGTCTTCCTCTTTATTTTCGCTTTTTTTCGGTTTTTGGTCGCGGCTTTTTTCGGGCTTTTTAGTCTGGCGCCTGGCCAGCTGGGTCTTTTGGCCCACAATTTACAAATATCTCTTTTCAGCGCGAAAGTCAGCCTAATTTTGACCATAATCGCCTCAATTTTATCTGGTTGTGGCTTATATGAGGCGACTAGGGTTCCCCAGATCCGGCGCTCAGAGCTCGTTTTTAAGGTTTGGCCCCTGGCTTTGTCTGGTCTCAAAGTCGCCGTTTGGTCTGACCCGCATATTAGTCGCTTTTTTGGCTCAAGCTGGGTGTCTAAGATTGTGGCGGCCACCATGGCCGAAAAGCCCGATCTCATCCTCTGCGCGGGCGATCTGGTGGATGGCTCGGTCGAGAGTTTAACCGAAGAAGTGGCTCCTTTAGCCAACTTAAAGGCTCCTTATGGAGTTTTCTCTTGTCTGGGCAATCACGAATATTATTCGGGCCTAGATGAATGGGCTCCGGTTTTTGAAAAATTGGGCCTGACCTTTTTAAACAATAGTCACGCGACCATAGGCCCCCAAAACCAGCCGGTGGTCGTGGCTGGCCTAACCGATCCGACCGCCTTACATCCTTACTTTCAAAAACCTGGCCCAGATTTGGCGAAAGCCTTGTGGGGAGCCCCTGAAGCCCCGATTATATTATTGGAGCATCGGCCAGCTTTAGCCCATGAGCGAGCCCAAAACCCGAACATTATCTGGCGGATCTCTGGCCATACTCACGGCGGCATGTTCCCCCTCCTTAAGGCTGTGGTCAAAAAATTTAACCAAGGTTTTGCGAGCGGTTGGTATGAAGTCGGCGGAACGCGGCAGTTTGTCCATCCAGGCCTAGGTTTATGGGGCGGTTTTCCCATCCGTCTTTTTAACCCTTCGGAATTGACTATTGTCACCATTCGAGCGACTAATTTTTAGGAAAATGGCCATGACCCAGCGAATTTATCTTGACAACGCGGCCACCACCCCGGTCTCTTCAGCGGTTTTTGAGGCCATGCGACCATATTTTACGGAAATATTCGGCAATCCCTCGGCCATTCACAGTTATGGGCAAGAAGCCCACAAAGCTTTGGAGACGGCTCGCCGAAGCGTCGCCAAATGTTTGGGAGCTCTGTCCAGCGAAATCTTTTTTACCTCTGGGGGCACGGAAAGCGACAATTGGGCTCTTAGAAGCGTAGCCGAAACCTGTGGGTCTTGGGGTCGGCGGATCATATCCTCGGCCATTGAGCATAACGCGGTTTTAAAGACCCTAGAAAAACTTTCTAGCCAAGGTTTTGAGGTGACGCTTTTAAAACCTACTCAGGATGGCCTAATTTCGCCAGAAAGCCTTAAACGCGCCTTAAGCCCAGACACCATCTTGGTTTCCATCATGATGGCCAATAATGTCGTGGGCTCTATTCAAGACATAAAAGCCTTGGCCAAAGTGGTCAAAGAGAGTCAGTCGCGAACTGTTTTTCACGTGGACGCGGTACAAGCGGCTGGCTATTTGCCCATAAACGTTAGGGATTTGGGCGTGGATCTCTTGTCCTTATCCGCCCACAAGTTTCATGGGCCGAAAGGAGTCGGGGCCTTGTTCGCCAAGATCCCCAGATTGCCCGCTTCTTATATGACTGGGGGCGGGCAAGAAAGAGGCGGGCGATCCGGGACGGAAAATACGCCAGGCATAGTGGGTTTGGCCAAAGCTTTGGAAGAAGCGGTGAGCGGTTTTGAGCGGACAAATGAGCTAGCGACTCTCCGCGATGAGCTGATCGCGGGTTTAACGCGAACGCCGGGCGTTTTTTTGACTGGGCCGAAAAATAACCGGTTGCCAGGTTTGGCCTCATTTGTCGTCGAGGGTATTGGTTCCAGCGTTTATCTAATCAATCTTTTAAACGAGCGCGGCGTTGCCGCTAGCTCGGGCGCGGCTTGTTCGGCCTCTTCGCGGGAGGCCTCCCACGTTTTAAGGGCCATGGGCTACTCCGAGGAGTTGGCTAGCGGAACATTGCGGTTTTCGATCTCGCGATACAATACCGCTCAAGAAATAAAGGCTCTGGTGGACATGTTTCCAGGTCTTGTTAAAGAGCTTAGGGCCCAAAAAAACTCTTAGGCTTATGGCTTTGGGCCCTAAAAAAGCGCCTAAGGCTATTGGTCGTTTTTGATTTGCGCGTAAAGTCGATAGCCGCCGCTTAAATAAAAAGCCTTAAAGCTATTTTGTTTTAAGATTCGGGCCGCGACGTAACTCCGTAAGCCAGCCTCGCAGTTGATATAGACGGGTTTGGCTGGATCCAGTTGGCCTAGCTCGCTTCGGAGCTTTTTTAAGGGCAGGTTTTGAAATCCCGGCAAATGGCCCTTGGCGAACTCGTCTTCGCCCCGGACATCCAGTAAAATAGCCGTCCCATCTTGGGGCAGTTTATCGACCTCTGTCCAATGGAACTGCTGGACAAAGCCGGTTAAGAGATTTTCAATCATGAGCCCAACTTGATTGATAGGATCCTTAGCCATGGAGTAGGGCGGGGCGTAGGCCAAATCGAGCCCGCCTAAAGCGTTAGCCGGCAGGTTGGCTTTGAGGGCCACGCTCAGAACGTCCAGCCGCTTATCCACCCCCGCGTGCCCCACAATTTGCGCTCCCAAGAGACGGGCGGTCTTTTTTTCAAAGAGGACTTTTAGCCACATGGGGCTGGCTTCAGGGTAATAGGTAGCGTAATTGGTGGCTAGAAGGTAGGCCTTATCATAGTCTAGGCCGAGAGCGTCGACCGCTTCTTCGTTGTGGCCAGTTAAACCCACGGTCATCTCAAAGATCTTTAAAATTGAGGTTCCCAAGGCTCCCGCGTACTGGGATTTTAGGCCACAGATATGGTCGGCGGCCACGCGGGCTTGTTTTTGGGCGGGAGCGGCTAAAGGTAGCATGGCCGGATTTTTGGTCAAATAATCCAAAGTCTCAATGGCGTCGCCCACGGCGTAAATATTTTCGTCCGAGGTTCTTTGGTTTTGGTCAACTATTATGCCCCCGCGGGCGTTGATTTTGAGACCCGCGTTTTTGGCGATTAGGCTATCAGGCCGGACGCCCACGGCCAAAACCAAAATATCCGTTAGGAGGGTCGTTTGGTCTTCCAGTTTTAGCTCAAGTCGGCCACTAGCTTGGGTAATTTCGGCCACGCTATTGCGCAAAAAAAGATTGACCCCATGTTGGCGGAGACAGGCGTGGATAGTGGGAACCATTTCTGGATCAAGGATCGGCAAAACTCGGTCAGCCCGTTGGAGGACATTGACCGTAAGGCCTAAGAGGCTAAGGTTTTCGGCCAATTCTAGGCCAATAAAGCCAGCTCCGACAATGGTCGCGGTTTTGGAGTTATTGGCCTTAACGAATTCTTTGATCCGGTCAGCGTCCGGCACGGTTCGCAAAGTAAAAACCCCAGCCGAGCTCACGCCTTTCATGGGCGGAACAAAGGGCGAGGCGCCGGGGGCGAGGATTATTTTGTCGTAGGATTCGGAGTATTCCCGACCGCTCAATAAGTCGCGGGCCAAAACCATTTTCGCCTCGCGGTTTATGGCCAAGACTTCGTTATTGACCCGAACGTCAAGGTTATAGCGGTCACGTAGGTTTTGCGGTTTTTGAGTTAGGAGTTTGGCCCGATCGTCTATGGCTTCGCCTATATAATAAGGGAGACCACAGTTAGCGAAGGAGATATGCTCGCCTTTCTCAAAGAGGATGATTTCGGCCCGCTCGTCCAAGCGTCGTAGCCTAGTCGCGGCCGTGGCCCCACCAGCGACCCCGCCGACAATGATTATTTTGGTCATAATTTTCTCCTTGCGAAATGTCGTTAAGGCGTCAAAAAGCTTCTCAAACAGTAAGACTAGAAAACGCGGCCAACCGGAACGTCGAAGAAAAAAAGCGAGGCGCGTGGAAAAAATAGGTCAAAATTTAAACGTCTAAAAATAAAATTATTAGTCAAACAGACGTTTAGTTTTTATATTTTACTGGACTTAAAAATTTTAGTCAATAGTTTTTTTAGCCTTTAATTGTCAGAAATTTAAAATATTGACATTTTTTAAAAGATTGTTGGGGGCGGGGGGATCTAAGGTTTATTCTATGAGGGTTTATGGAAGCGGCATACAGCCAATGTCTGGGCAATTGAAAGCTGTAAAATATCTAGCTTTATTTATAAAAGGCTAAAAAACGCGCAAAATAAAAAATGATTTAGGCTATATATGGTCAAACTAAAGGGCTCTCAAAAAAAGCCCATATTCTTTCTTATGACAAAGTCTTTCGGGCGATTTCGTCGGAAGTTTGAAAAAAAGGCAAAGCGCTCTTGGGCCAAGCCCCAAAAAGGCGCGCCCTTTCCATAGTGACCGCGGCCCAATTGGCGTGCACGGCCTTTTCGCACATGCGCTCGGCCATGCGAAAGACGGCTGGTCTCTCCGGGGAGAGGATGGCCTCGGCCATTTCCAGCTCTTCGGGCGTCACTTTATAAGCGTCATGGATTATGTCCACTTGGTCGGGATGAACGCAGGTTTTAGCGAAAAGGCCTCGGCTGACGTCTAGGGAGAGCTCGTCCATTAAGATCTGGGCTTGATCTAGGCCCTCAAAGCCGGGGGCGGAGAGAGAAAAGCCCGCGGTTTTAAAAATCGTTATCAATTGATCGATGGCGTGGCCAATGGGGGTATCGTAGATGACCCGGTTGATGTCGCGCCTTAAGCTTAAAACGCTCATAAGATCCAAAGAGCCGATCCTTAAAACGGCGATACGGGAAGCCAAAGGAGATTTGGCCAAATAGTCCCTTAAACGGCGCATGGAGACCAGATCAAAGACCGCCTTGGTCTCTAAGGTTGGCATGAGCTCAAAGGCCTCATGTCTAGCCAAGAGCTTAAAATAGCTGGGCAGAGTGTCCAGATCGGCTTTGGGGAGGACAAAGCCGTTGACGTTCTCGACCCCAGGGAGGGTTAAAAGGGTTTTTAAGACTTCTAGGTTTTTGGGCCGGACAAAGCGCTGGATAGGGGCCTTCACCAGCCGGGGGAAAGTCAGCTGGAGATTTTTTATGGCCTTGGGCAGATCGTTTAGGCTAACCGAGTCTTCGGTGCAAAAAACCACGGTTCTTAAGTTAGGGTATTTTAAGGAGTTGCCAAGCGCGATCAGATCCGGGCGGGTGGCCGGCGCGTACATGGTGGCTCCAAATTTTATGGATTTCATAGATTTCCTGTGACCTTATCGTAAAAAAATCGCTTGACCTGCGCCTTTAAGGTTTTTTCAATTGGCGGATGATAGCCGCGGCTCGGTAAGGGCAGTCTGGCCTTCTTTGAACCGGCACGCCCCTTTGGTTGGCTAGAGCCAAGGCGTGAGCCACGTCAGGGTCTTCCAAATCCTGAACCAAGAGAATTTGAGGGGCCCGCCTTAAGAGGACGCGCGTGGCTTCCCCAAGGCCTGGTTTAATTAGGTTTTGGTCTTGGATTTTAAATTCCTTTTTAATTTCGGCCAAAAAGGCCTCATTGACCGCCGCCGCCTGGGACTTCAGGCCGGGATTGATATTCCTAGCCGCCCATAGTCTGGGATTGAGGATCAATTCCGCGGCCGCCCGCTCCATAATAATCGCCACGAGCCAATTGGACAAATCGTATTGGGCTAATTCCTTATAAAACAAGCAACCATGGAAATCATCTGGCCCAATGAGCTCTTCGTTTAAGATGGTTCGGCTGATGAGGCCCGAGACCACGCTATTTAATAAGCAAGTGGGAATTAAATAGTCATCGACCCCGACGGTCAAACCCGCGACCCCGGCCAGATCCGAGAGAACGGCTAAGGATGGATCCAGTTTCGCCCCCGTCTTTTGGTTAAAGTGGCCTATAGCCGTCCGGAGCTCCTGGGCGATAACGCCTTTGCCCGTCCAGCCATCCACAAAAACCACCGAGGAATCAGGCCGGCGATTCAAGATATATTTTAAGGCGTTTTCATCCACCCCCCGGTCGCGAATAACCGAAATGACATAATGAGTTACTGGGCGATTAAGCCACTTTTTGAGGATCCGGGTTAAGACGACGCCCACCGGAATGCCCGAGCGAGCGATGGAAACTAAGGTTATAAGACTAGGCCGCTCTTGACTGATGACAATGGCTAATTTTAAACAATCTTGGGCCAAGCGGGCGATATGGCGCTTTAAGGCCGCGTAAAAAATATCCAAATAATGGCGCTCCGGCGGGGCTTCCGGGCCAATCATCTCGCTGTAATGACTTTGCCCACCTTGGATCCGGAGCTCACGGCTGTAAATATCCAAAGGCGCCAATTCCACGACCTTGAGCAAAAAGATCGCGTCTTGGGGATCATAACTGCCCGAAAAGGTCGTCATTTTTCGGTCGTCCCAAAAAGCTGGGCTAATTGGCTTTGGTTAGGGGTCATGATATAGTCGCATAAGGCTAAAAATCCTAAGTCCGCGAGACTGTCGCCGAGGCCTAAAATGAGGCGCTCAGAAGATGATCGCGCGGGTAGGGGCGTATGATTATCTAAAAAATATTGAGCCGCCACGCCTTTGTCGAGCCAGCCCGGCAAAAAAGCCAGATTATTGCCATTGAGAAAGACTTTGGCCTCAAACCGTTCGGCCAGCTGAGTGGCTAAGAAGGTCAGCTCCGGGAGTTTATCGGGCTCGGTTTTGGCCATGAGATAAAAATCTAGGCCAAAGTCGCTAACCAGCCTAACTCTAGCGGCTAAGCTCTCCTTTTTGACTAAGCTATTGGCCAAATTTAAGACCGAGCGCAAAAATTGTTTGTCTCGCTTGGCTTTAGGCCAAATTATTTCTCGCCAAGTCTCGTCCACTTGCCCTAGGGGATCCAGGATGACCGCCCCATAAGAGAGAATGGCCCCCTGAGTAAAATTAAGATGGACTCGCTTAAAGGACTCCATATTGCGAGCCGTCACGGGAATGACCAAAGCCTTCTCTAACAACAACGAGAGCAATATTCTTTGGTGGCTCCCTTGGAAAGACAAAGGCTCGCCCTCGCGACTCATGGCCGCGGGCGACAGATCGTCCCCTGGTCGGCATTTGGGGCGAGTTTGGAAGAGGGTGTCGTCTAGGTCGACCAAAGCGAGGATCTGTCGCGAGGGATTATGACTCATAGGACTAGGGCTTCGGCTCGGAATTGGCCGCTTAAAAGATCCAAAAGCTTAGGATCAGGGGGCGCTTCCAAAACCAGGTAAGTTTGCCCGGCGAAATTGGGCTCGGCGTTATACAAAAAATTATCCAAGCCTTCGCCATAATTGTCCAAAAAAGCCAGGCGCTGGCTAATGGCCCCGCCCAAAGCCAAGGGAGTTCTGGTCGTGGCTTGAAAACTAACCTCAAAGCCCCGCGACTCTAAGGTTTGGGCGATGGTATAGGGCTCATATAAAAATTCGCCCGCGCCAATGACCCGGACTCGGTTCGCTACGGGATTTAAGGTTGCCCCGAGCTCTCTAGCTTTTTGGTCGAGCTTTTGGGCTTGGGGTAAAGTTAGGCCCAGGCGCCCGTAATTGGCGGCTAAGAGGCTTCCCAAAGGCCGCCCATCGCCTACTGAGCGAGCGGGGCTAGTTAAGGCCAAGGGATCAGCTTTTTCGCTCGGCGTAAATTGAAACTGGCCCGCCAAAAGATCCACAAAAGATAGCTCAAAAGGCGACTGGCTTTTTAAGGATTCGCGGCTTTCCGGGCTCAGCCAATTGGTTAAAGAGACCCAGACCGTTTTTTTGCTTCCCAGGCTTTTCTTGGGCCCGACTAGATCCGCGTAAGCCTTTACTAACCCCAATAAAGTCCGGCCCGTGGAGATCTCGTCGTCAATTAAAACTAGGGTTTGGGCTTCCTGAAAGAGTTTTCGGGCCTCTGGGGTTTCTGGCCAATAAATCAAGTGATCCCGAGCGTGGGAATGGAGCTCGTCGATCTGAAAAGCTAAGGGTTTTTCGAGGTTATAACGCGTGGTCTGGCTAAAAAGAATAATATTAGACGGGCGTAAAGAGCCATAAGCGGCGAAAACCCCGCGGCCAAAACCAATGGCCGTTTCGGCCATGGCGATAAAGAGGGCTGGCTCTTTTAAGGGGCCTAGCTCGCGGGCCAAATCTTTGTAAGTTTGGCTCATTATTTGGGGAGTCGTTGGCCAATGTTTGCCTAAGACTTTGCTGATAAAAATAAAAGGCCTTTTGGCGTTTAAGCGGCTAGCCACGGCGCAAAGATCCGGAAATGGGAGCTCGGCCCGCTCGACCTCTATGTCTAAGCGGCCACTCTCGAGCTCAAAGGAATATGGATTTTTAGGCGGTTTCATAGACAAAAGGTTGGTAGGCTTGAGCCACCCAAAGATCATAAGCCTGTTCCGGAATAAGATCCTCGGAGGCGCCTAAGGCTAAACGCGCGGCCCAGTAAGGATAATTGATACCGCCCAAGGCGGAATAATAAAGCCCCCCAGCCGCTCTGGGGTTAATTTCCAAGATTTTTAAGCCTTCTGGGGAATCCATCAGTTGCAGGTTAAAAATATGGCTCAATTGAAACATCTTGGTCAGCTTTTGGGCCAGGGCTAAAATTGTCTCGTTATAAACCAATTTTTCCGGCGAGCCGGCTCTTTGGGGTTTTAAGCGAATGGTGGCCCGGATGAGGCGACCTTCTTTGGCCAAAACATCCACGCTATATTCAGGGCCAGGGAGGGTTTCCATAACCAATAAGCGCCGAAAAACCGGATCTTGGGCTAGTTTGGCCTCGGCCTCGGCTAGGGTGGTTCGATAAGGATCGCTAGACATATAAGCTTTAAGGGCTTTTTCCGGCGAGACGATAATTTTAAAGCCCTGGGCGTAAATGGCTTGGGCCGGCTTAAAAGAGACCTGATAACCCTGGGCCTCAAACTCTTTGACGGCGCCTGAAAAAGCCTCTAGATTACCAACGACTCTATGCCGTGGGCAAAGCAAATCGCTATATTCGGCCGGTAGTCGTTTGGTCTCTTTGTCTATATGGGCGTAAAAGGCGGCCTTGTCGTTTAAAATGTCCAAAATATCTGGGCTCGCGCAAACCATTAAAGTGACGCCGATTTTGGCCAGATCTCGCGCTCTTTCGGCGAGATTTCGGGCTTCTCGAAAAGCCCAGAGCAAGTTGATTCTATTTTTTTGACCGATTTCGATGGCCCAGTCCACATAAGACTCTCGGCCTTGGCTCTCCAAAAAAAACTCGTCCGCCATATTTCTGGCCACAAACTGGGGGTTATCGTGGCTTAAATAGATTTTTAGCCCGCCGGGGAAGCCTTTATTTTGGTCGCTGGGCCTTAAAAGCTGGCAAAAGTTATAGACATTGGAAAAGGCGTGATTGATCCATAAGGCGACGGGCAAAAGCGACTCCGAGGCGCCCACGAGGGGCTCTTTAGGCGCCTATTTCCCAAAAAAGGGAAATAGGCTAGTGGCGGATGAGGCGGGTTCTGGCTCGCTACAAGAATTTAACCATATCCTGGATCAATTGCTGAGCCACTTGACCGGTCGCCGGATCGCCCAAGGCGTGCATTTTCCACTCGCCTTGATGACGGTAAAGTTTGGCCATGATGAGCCCAGTATGCGAGCCACCGCCAGACAATTCATAACGGGCGATTTCCTGGTTATTTGAGGCGTTGACCAAACGACAAAAAGCGTTGGCCACCTCGTTAAAGGTTTGGCCTTGATAGCTATTGACCGTAAAGACCAAAAACTTGACTTTGTCTGGCACTTTGGGCAATTCGACAATAATTTGCTCGTCATCGCCCTCGCCTTCGCCGGTTAAGTTGTCGCCGGTGTGTTTTATGGAGCCGTCTTTGCTCCGCAGTTGCCCAAAGTAAACCACGTCCACGACTTTTTTTTGCTCGTCGAATAATGTGCACGAGGCGTCGAGATCGATGGATCGGCCAGATTTGACCGGATCCCAACCCAGGCCCATAATGACTTTGGCTAAGCCGCCGCCGGATTCTTTTTCCAGGGATATTTTTTGCCCTTTGACTAAACTAATGGCCATGATGGCGTGTCTCCAAATGAAACGAAAATCGTTATTTTCTGAAGGCTAGGCCCAAACGCTTGAGCCAGCCCGAAAAGCCGGAAGGATTGCGGGTTTGGATGAGCACCACGCCTGGGCCAGTGAACCGGCAGACTAAGCATTCCCCGGACTTAAAGCTACTGAACCAGCCATTGGAGGCTTTTTCCAGGGAATAGGGCATGTAGTCTGGCCAGGCCACGAGGTGACCATTATCAATTATGACTTGCTCCCCAGCCGGAACCTCAATGGGGTGGATGGCTCCATAGCTAGAGACAAAGACGACGCCCTGCCCGGTAACTTTGAGGATAAAAAAACCTTCCCCAGAAAAAAGCCCGCGGCCCAAACTTTGCATGGTGGTGTTGACGTTTACGCCTTCGGTGGCCGCCAAAAAACCATCTTTTTGGATAATTAGGCCGTAGGTGCCATCCAGCTCCACGTCCATTATGCCCCCAGGCTGAGAGTGAGCCAGGAGAGCTTCCCCTGGCCCGCGTTTGGCTTCCAAATATTGAAAGAAGAATTTTTCGCCCGCCAACATGCGGGTTAGGCCTCTTAAGATACCGCCTTCGGTTCCGCCAGTAACGTCAATGGTGGCCGACATGGCGACCATGGCGTCTGACTCGGCTTTGAGTTTTTCGCCTTGGGCTAGGTTATAGCGAATCAAAGGGAAGGCCTCCCCGTGAATTATTTCGTACTTAGGGTTAGACATGATCCCCCTGGGCCAAAACCTATATAGGCTTAAAACCTAAAAGAGCGTAATAGCTTTTTTAGGCGCGTTTTAAGAGCGAAAGGCGAATTTTTACAGGGACACGCCATAATTGCGGGCCAAAGCCTCTAAACCGCCCGCGAAACCTTGGCCAATGGCTTTAAATTTCCACTCCCCAGAATGGCGGTAGAGCTCGCCAAAGACCATGGCTGTTTCCACGCTCGAATCCTCAGACAGATCGAAGCGGGCGATTTCTTGGCCCCCATCGCGGTTGACCACGCGGATAAAGGCGTTGGAGACTTGGCCAAAATTTTGGTTTCTGGTCTTGGCCTCATGGATGGTGGCCGCGAAAGAGATCTTTTGGACATCCTCGGGGATTTTGGTCAGATCCACGCGCACCACTTCATCGTCGCCCGAGCCTTGGCCATCCAAATTATCGCCAGCGTGCTCCACGGCTCCGTTCGCCCCTTTCAGATTATTATAGAAGACAAAATCCGAGCCGCCTCTGACTAGGCCATCGGCTTTCAGCAAAAAGGCTGAGGCGTCCAAATCAAAAGCTTGGCCGTCAGTGGCTCGGGCGTCCCAACCTAAGCCCACGAAAATATTTTTTAAGCCTGGAGAGGCTTTTTCGAGGGAGACGTTTTGGCCTTTAGCCAAGGAAATCGTCACATTAAATCTCCTAAAGGTCGCGAAAGGTCGCGAAAGAACTTAGATGTTAATGCCAAAACCGCGAGCCAAGGGGCCTAAACCATCCTTGAAACCCTGTCCAATGGCTTTAAATTTCCACTCGCCGGAATGACGATAGATTTCCCCAAAGATCATGGCTGTTTCCGTGCTCATGTCCTCGGACAGGTCAAAGCGAGCGATCTCTTTGTTATCGTCTTGGTTGACCACGCGGATGAAAGCGTTGGAGACTTGGCCAAAATTTTGACGCCGGACATCGGCGTCGTGGATGGTCACGGAAAAGGAGATCTTCTCGACGTCAGCGGGTATTTTGTCTAGAGCCAGCTTAATGACCTCATCGTCGCCCTCGCCAGCCCCAGTGCGGTTGTCGCCCATGTGCTCCACGGAGTTGTCCGCGGATTTGAGCTGGTTATAGAAGATGAAATCCCGATCGGATCTGACTTTGCCGTCCTTATTGAGCAGGAAGGCCGAGGCGTCGAGGTCAAATTCGGCGCCGTCAGTGGAACGAGTGTCCCAGCCCAAACCGACGAAAACGGCTTTGAGGCCTGGAGCTTCTTTGTTAAGGGAAACATTGCCGCCTTTAGATAGTGAAACAGCCATATATAACTCCTTAATAAGCGTTAAATAGCGGAAAAAACAATTATAACTAAGAAATTGATCAAAGAATTAGCGCCAGGCGAGATCGCTAGGTTTTTTGAGTTGGCCCAGAATCCGCCCTTAACTTGCGGGCGGGGGCATTATAAGCCAGCGCGCCTAACCAAAAATTCGGCTTATCCTACCGTAAAGACGGCCATAAGTCAATTATTTTACGCTAAACTGCCAAAAGCTAAATAGCCGCTAAGAGCCAATTTTTCGCCCTTAGCCTGAGAATAGACCTAAGCCCTAGAGCTGGTCGTAGCTGGCCTAATTTCCAGAAACTGGAAACTAAGAGCGCTCAGACTATTTATGGCCCAAAGCCGCCTCAATAAAAGCCTTAAACAAAGGATGAGGACGCATGGGGCGAGATTTAAACTCCGGATGAAATTGGCAGCCTAAAAACCAGGGGTGGTTGGCCAACTCAATGATCTCCACCAGCTTGGGCCGGGGGAGGGCGGGGTTTTCCAAGGGATCGGCTGGGCCTTGGCCACTAATGACCAAGCCTTTTTTGACGAGGAGATCGAGGAATTTGGGGTTAAACTCAAAACGGTGTCTATGGCGCTCGTGGATAAGATCGCTGTCGTAAGCCGCGTAAGCTTTGGTGTTGGGGGTCAAGCGACAAGGGTAAGAGCCTAAGCGCATGCTACCGCCCAAGTCGTCGGAGGGGTCGCGATTGGCCCGCAAACCCGAATTCGGATCATACCAGCCCACCATCCGAAAAATGACGTTATCCCGGCAATTGGGCTTAAACTCTTCGGAATTGGCTTTGGATAAACCGGCCACATTCCGGGCGAACTCTATAACCGCGCATTGTAAGCCCAAACAAATGCCTAAAAAGGGAATCATGTTTTCGCGAGCGTAAGCGATGGCCGTGACCATGCCGTCAACGCCCCGCAAGCCAAAGCCGCCAGGCACCAAGATGCCTTTGGAGCCTTTTAAGAGAGCCGCCACGTTGTCAGGCCGAACATCCTCAGCGTTATGATAGTTAATTTTTACTTCGGCGTCATGGGGCAAACCCCCGTGACCAAGGGCTTCTTTGAGGCTTTTATACGAGTCATTTAGTTCCCCGTATTTGCCGATCATGGAGATGGTGACTTTTTTGGTCAGTTTGGCTTGTCTAGCCACTAAGCCTTGCCAGGGGCTTATGTCAGGCTCTTGGCGGCCTAAATTTAAAAGCCGCGAGACTTTCTTTTCCAGGCCTTCCTGAAAGAGCTTAATGGGGAGCTCATAGATGTTTTTCACGTCCACGGCCGTAAAAACCGCGTCAATGGGCACATCGCAAAAGAGAGCTATTTTGGCCTTGGTCTCGGCGCTAGAGGGCAATTTTCCGCGGCAAACAATAATGTCTGGCTGGATGCCGATGGATCGCAATTCCTTAACGCTGTGCTGGGTGGGCTTGGATTTAAATTCCCCGCTGGTTTCTAAATAAGGTAGATATGACAAATGAATAAATAGACAATTGCCCCGCCCTAAATCGCGTTTGAGCTGGCGAACCGCCTCCAAAAACGGCAAGCTCTCAATATCGCCCACCGTGCCGCCCACCTCAATTAAAACCACGTCCAAATTATCGTCGGACATGGATAAGATTGCCGCCTTGACCTCATCGGTGACGTGCGGAATCACCTGAACCGTGCCGCCTAAATAATCGCCGCGTCTTTCCTTGGCTAAGACTTGGCTATAAATGCGCCCAGCCGTGTAACTAGAGCGCCTAGTCATGGGCGTGTCCAAAAAACGCTCGTAATGGCCCAAATCCAAGTCAGTCTCGGCCCCATCGTCGGTGACGTAGACTTCCCCATGTTGACGGGGGTTCATGGTGCCGGGATCCAGATTTAAGTAGGGATCCAGCTTTTGCATGGAGACTTTTAAGCCCTTGGCTTTTAATAAGGAGCCCAAAGCGGCTGAGGTCAGGCCTTTGCCTAAGGAGGATAAGACGCCGCCGGTGACGATAATGAACTTGGTTTTGGAGCGTCGGCTAAGGGGCTCTCGGGAATCGGCTTGAGTTTGGAAGTTAGCGTTTTTTCGGGGCATGGGCTATCCTTATATTTTCGCTAAAGAAAGGGTCTGTTTATTGTATATAAAAACCGGCTTGGCCTTTAAATCAGAAGGCTTTTTTTAGTCCATGGATTTTATCGCCATGGGTTTTACGTTCATGGATTTTAGGCCTAGGGCCAATTATTCCCATTCAATCGTGCTCGGCGGTTTGGTGGAAATATCGTATAGAACGCGGTTCACGCCCGCGACCTCATTGATGAGGCGACTAGACCAGCGGGCCAATAATGTGTCTGGCAATCTGGCCCAATCGGCGGTCATGGCGTCCACGCTCGTGACCGCCCTAATGGCCACGGCCTTGAAATAGGTGCGCCCGTCGCCCATGACGCCCACGCTTTTAACGGGCAATAAAACCGCGAAAGCCTGCCAAATGTCTTTGGCTAGGCCACTTTTCTCAAGCTCCTCGCGGATAATTAAGTCGCAATGGCGAACCACGGTCAAAGCCTCCGGCGTCACCTCGCCAACGATCCTTATGGCTAAACCTGGGCCCGGGAAGGGTTGGCGCCATAAAAGCTCATGGGGCACGCCGAGCTCGGCTCCCAGAACGCGCACCTCATCTTTAAAAAGATCTCTTAGGGGCTCAATCAGCTCAAACTGTAAATTCTCGGGCAATCCCCCGACATTATGGTGGCTTTTAATGAGAGCCGAAGGACCGAAAGGCGAGATGGACTCAATGACGTCAGGGTATAAAGTGCCCTGGGCCAAAAAGTCAATGGGCCCGAGTTTATTGGCCTCCTCCGTGAAAACATCAATAAAGGTCTGGCCAATGATCTGGCGTTTTTTCTCGGGATCCACAACGCCTTTTAGGTTAGTTAAAAAGAGATCCCCAGCGTTGGCCACAATTAGGTTTAATTGAGGAAAGGCCTTTTTTAAATATTGGCTAACTTCCTCGGCCTCGTTATGGCGCAAGAGGCCATTGTCCACAAAAACGCAGTAAAGGTTTTTCCCCACGGCGCGATCTAAGATTGCCGCGGTCACGGTGGAATCCACGCCCCCGGAAAGACCCAATAAGATTCGAGCTCCGCGCGTTTTTTCTTGGATGGCCAGAATACTTTTTTGGATAAATGAGTCCATTCGCCAGTCAGCGGTTAGTTTGGCAAGTTCCAAAAAATTCCTCAGAATTGTTTCCCCGCCTTGGGTATGGTGCACCTCGGGATGAAATTGTAAGCCATAAAGGTTTTTTTCGGGTTTGGCCATGGCCGCGATACTCAAATCCGCGGTTTGGCCGATGACCACGAACCCTTCTGGAATTTGGCTGACCCTGTCGCCATGGGACATCCAGACGGAGATCTTTTGGCTCGGGAGATCGCGCCAGAGGGGCGAGGGGGCGGTCGTTAAGTCGGCTGGCCCGTATTCCCCGCCCTCGGAGCTGGTTAGCCTTCCGCCTAAGCTCTTAGCCAAAAGCTGCATCCCATAACAGACGCCTAAGGTGGGGAGATTCGCGGCCAATAGTTTTTCGTCCAAGGTCGGGGCTCCGGGAGCCTCAACGCTGGCTGGGCCGCCGGAGAGGATCAAAGCTCCAGGCTCTTTGGCCAAAGCCGGCTCCACCTCGAGCCCGGCGGGGAGGATTTCGGCGTAATAGCCTAAAGCCCTGACTTTCCGGGCGATGAGCTGGGTGTATTGGGAGCCATAATCAATGATAAGAACGTGTCCGCTCATAAACGCCTCAATAAATAAAACCAATGGGGTTGGCCAAAAAAAAATAAAACCCTTAGCCTCTGGCCTTGGTCAGCCAAAAAGGCTAGTCCAGAGGTCAGTCTCATTTTAGGGGATTAAAAAAAAATACCCCCATTATGGGGTTTTGGCCAATATAGCCCAAAACTCCTATTTAGTCAATAATTATTTTAAGCGCTCTAACCCTTTCATTTAATAGTCTTTTTTCCAACCTAAACCCACCCGGCTGGACTGGGTGGTGGTTTTGGTCTCCAGTTTTAAGCTGGGGGTCAGTTCCACTTCTATTCGCACTCCAGTGGAGTTTTGGGCTAGATTTTGTTCCACGCCCACGTAAACCCGGTCAGTTAAGTATTTGCCCGCCTCAATGGTCGCGGAAGTAGCCTCAGCCGGTTCCTCGTCGTTATCCAGGTTTAGGTTGTCGCGAAAGCTATTGCTTTGGAGGATGCGGTTATTGGCCCCGCCCGACGATTCCCCTAGTCTTAAAACCGAAAGGCCTAAAGTATCGCGCACGGCGTTAATGGGCGTTAAAAGATCCAGCTTGGGCCCCACCCCCGAAAGAGAGCGGAGGTTATTGGCCAGCTGTAAGGTTTCCACCCGGCTCAGTTGCGAGGTTTTCTTGCCAAAAAGGATCTGGGCCAAGATCTCGTCAGCTGGCCTTGGCGGTTGGCTTTCCAAATTAATTTTGGGCGAGTCTTTGGAGCCGGTCAAGCGAATAATGGCCAAAACCTCGCTAGTTTGGCGGGTGAGCTCAAGGTTGAGGCTAGGGTTAATGGTCGTGGACTCATGAAAATTGATGTCGCCTTTACTGATGGTAAATTGCTTGGCCAATAACTCCAAATAGCCGCGCACGGGCCTTATGTAACCAGAGATAACGGGTTTGCTGGCCGCGCCAGAAAGTTTTAATTGGCCTTGCCATTCGCTATCTAACCCTCGCCCCCGGATATAAAAGCGGTTGGGGACGTCGATGGTCAGATCCAAATCCAAAGGCGAGGCTTTATCGATTTGTTTTTGGCCCAAATCCAAGGTTTTGACTTGGGGCCCGCCAAACCCTTGGGCTAAGGAGACCTCGCCACTTTCCACAATGGCCCGGGCCGTCAATTTTAAGGCCTCAAATGGCCCTTCCAAGGTGGCTAAAGCCGAAAGCGTTAATTCCACGTCATCGCGGCGCAAGGGATTTAAATGATCCAGCTGAGCCCGGGCCCGCAAATTGGGCGGCGAGGCCTGGGGATTGATAAAGCCTTCCAAAGCCAAGCGACCCTGGCCCTCGTCTTTGGCCTCAACGAGGATCTTAATCTCCCCTCGCGGATCCATTTGGCCCGATAAACCTAAATTCGACAGCGATAAGCCGGAGGAGGGATCCTGAAAAGAGCCGTTAGCCAAGTATAAAGTTAAAGCGGTTTGTGGGTGGCTTAAAGAGCCGGAAGCCGTAACTTTGAGATCCACGTCGCCTTTTAAGGCCATGTCCTCCAAACCGGTTAAAGTCCATATCTGGCCAGCTGGGCCGCGCCAATCGGCCTCAATGGCCATGGGGCTAGTCTGAGCCACGGTAAAAAATTGGCCCGCTGGCCGGGTGGGTAGCTGGAAGGTGGCTTTGACGGGGCGCGAGACTTTTGGCCAAGAAAGCTCGGCTTGGCCATTGATGGCGCTAGGGGTGAGGGTTCCTTTGGCCACCACCGTTAAGGCCGGGGCCGCGGTCATGGCCGTTTTTAAATCATACGAGCCGCCTTGGCCCGCCTGATAGTCAACTTTAAGATCCACCTTGCCGGCGGGGAGATCGACAATCTTGGGATCTAAGATATTTAAAGGTAAACCTTGAAGGTGAACTTGAGCCTTTAATGGAGCTGTTCCGCCTATTTGTCCGCTAATTTGAATTTGTCCGCTAGGGTTTAAGCTAGCGACCAAACTATCTAACTTTAACCCATCCGTTAGATCTAAATTGAGGGGTTTGGTGAGGGTTAAAGAGCCGCGAATTTGGGGCGGGGCTAAAAAGAGACGTTTTATAGCGGCTTTTTTGTTTTTCAGATCATAGTTGGCTTCTAAATCCAAAAGCGGGCTTTTGGGGCCACTAAGTTTGGCTTTCACTTCCCCCATTAAGCCCTCGCTCCACTGGCCAGAGCCGGTCAGGTGGATTTCGCCGCCTTGAAAAGCCACGGGCCCAATTTGGCCCGGGCCTTGGGTCAGATCCAAGCGGGCTTGGGCCTTTTCGGCGACCTGGGAAGTGAGTTTCAAATTGACGGCTTTGAGGGCCAGAAAATCGCCCATCTTTAAATCAGGCAAAGTTAAGGAGGCTTCGGCTAGGCCCGCGTTATTGGGATCCTTCGCGCCTGGGGCGCGTTTCAGGGCGATAGCCAATTGGGCGGGGGAGCCACTTAAATCTTGGCCCACCAAGCGCCCAAGCAAAGGCCAATCCAAAGCCTCGGCGGTTAAAGCCCCGGCTAATTCTGGGGGCGAGTGGGGTTTTATCTTAAATTTAAGTTCTTGGCTTTGGGCTTTAAGGCCTGGGGCCAATAAATGAAAATCAGCCAAAGAGACGGCCAGTTCCCCTTGGCCTTGGCTAAATTCCCAGGCCCCGGCCAAATCCAAAGGCGCGACCGGGTTTTTGGCTTGAGCCTTAATTTGCCCCAAAGCCGCAAGGGATTCCGCCGCGCTGGCCAAATGGCCTTTTAAATGGAGGTTTAAATCGTCAAATGGCCCGGCGGGATTAGTGAGCTTGGGGCTTTGGAGCTTGACCTCAAAATCCAGGTTTGCGGGCTGGCCCAAAAGACTGTACTGGGCTTTTATGGGGCCCGTGACATTAGGGTAAAGGGTTCCCAAATCGGCCAAATCCAAAGCGCCATTGATATTGAGGATTTGACGAGCGTCTCTTTCGGCTCGCAGATTGACCTTGAGCTCGCCTGGGTTGGGGCTTTCGGGGACGAGTTTTCGCAAGATTGGATAGAGAAAGCTATCAGCGGCTAGCTCCAAATTGGCGGCTAGATTGAGGCTGGGCGGTTGAGCCGGGTTAGCTTTTTTTAAGGCCTCTTCTGGATTTATCTCGCCAGAAACGCGCGCTTTAAAGCCTGGCCCTTGGAGGTTTACAGTTGGCTCTATAATATTGGCTTCGTTTATCCGGGCCGTTAAATCAAGATCAAACTCGGTTGGCGGCAGAGCCCACAGAGAGCCTAAAGCTAAAGTCAAAGGCAAATGAGCCGTTAAAGACTCTTCACGCCAATTGACCGTAAAATTTTTGGTTTCCCCAGTGGCTAAGGGCGTCTTAAAGGATAACTGGCCTTTATAATCATGGCCATCTTGACCCGCGGCGTCTGTATGTTTCTGGGCTTTGACCTCAGCGAGGAGAGCCAAGGGAGCCTCAGGCGGCCAAGCGGGTAGATTGGGCAAAGTGGGCCGCGTTTCGGGCGGGAGGATCTTGGCTAGGGTCTTTAAATCTACGCCCAGCGTAAAATTAGGGCTCAGGGCCACATCCTCAAAAAGTTGACCCGTGGCTCCCTGAAATTTAATGGCGCCCATGACTAGGGCGTCTGGGCCTAAATCATTAGAGCCGCTAGCCGAGGGGGGCGTCAAATTGGCCTTTAAGAGCTCTTCTAATATGGCTCCGTCAAGAGCTTTATCAATGGGCCGATCAAGGCTTTTGAGCTCCAATTGGCCTTGCCAGTCGGTTAAAGGGCCTTGGCCGAGGAGAGTTAATTTTAAAAGCCGCGGCAGATCGGGTCTGGCTCCAGTTAGCTGACCATCTTGATCCAAAAGAGCTAGGCGCAACTCTAAGTTTTCCGGGCCGGATCCATCGCGTCCCAAAGCCGCTTTTAAGGTTAAGCCGCGACCGATTTCGTCCAATAAAGAGCCTTGCGCGTTAAAAGCCAAAAAACCAGATTCCAGAAAAACTTGGCTTTGTAAATTGACCAAGGCGGGTGGGCCAGGACTCGCGGGGTTTATGGCGGCTCCGGCTAATTGGCTCTCGGTTAAGGCTAAAGTCACGTTTAAGCCCAAAGGAAATTGGCCGCTAGGGCTTTTTTCTTCGGTAGGTTTAGCCGGCAAATTGGGGCGACGGTCTAATTTAAGGCCCGCTAATTGGAGATCAGCCTTTATTTCCCCGGTCAATAAAGGCCAAAAAGCGATTTTAGCCGTCAGCGACTGGGCCGTTAAAAATTGACCTTCGGGATCGGCCAAAGAAATATTTTCGGCCAAAACATTAAAAGGCAAAGGCCCGACAAAGCTTTGGGCGTTTAGAGTCAAATTTTGCCCGACCAGCGCGTTTTGAATTATCCCAAAAACGTAGCTCGCCCCAGATTTGGAGCGTAGCCAGATAGCGCCGCTTATGATAGTCAAAATGAGTAAGGCGACTAGGCTCAAAATGACGCGGCGCCAACGTTTTTTGGGCTTTTTCATGAGATCCTCAAAAACTTTGTCCTAAGCTTAAATAAATTTGTAAGGCTGAGTCTTCTGGCCGCGGAGTTAAGGGCGTGGCCAGATCCAAGCGAAAGGGGCCTATCGGCGTATAATAACGAAAGCCTAAGCCCCCGCCCCAGAGAAATGATTGGCCTATTTTTGAGATTTCGGGTTTATCGTAGACCATGCCTCCATCGACAAAAGCCGTGGCCCCCATGGTTTCCGACCAACGCCAACGAATCTCGCCACTGACCTCGGCCATGGCCCCGCCGCCATCGGGTTTGTTGAGCTCATTGCGCGGGCCAACTGATTGATACTCATAACCGCGCATGGAGCCGCCGCCCCCGCCATAAAAACGCAAAGTCGCCGGCAATTTAGTCCGGTCAGCGCCCCAAATGCCGCCCGCCGCTCCCCTTATGGCGAAAACTAAACGCCCATCTCTCATAATCGGGAAATAGTGGCTAGCGTCTAGGCGCGATTTTATGATTTTAAACTGGTCAAAATAGTCGCCCATATAGGGCCTTAAGCTGAGCTTTAGTCTAGTGCCCTTCGTGGGATTTAAAAGATCATCGGAGTAATCCCAGTCTAAGGCCAAAGGCAAGCCATAAATGGTGTATTTAGTTTTGGGCTTTATTTCCTCTTCCAAATAGCCAGCTTCCAGGCTCACCTGAATCAAGCCGGTCAGATGGCGAGAGAGGCGTCTTTCTAGGCCCACCGCCGTGGAGATGGCCGAGAGGGTATAAGTGTCGGCTTTTTCGTGGATTAAGGAGAGATCCATTAAGAAGCTTTGTTTGGGGGAGAAGAAATAAGGGCGAATATATGAGGCCCCCAATTGGTAAAGATCGGTCCAAACCGGAGCTTCCAGGCGCAAGCGATCGCCCCAGCCCGTGAGGTTGCGATGTTCCCAAGTGACGGCCACGCCTGGCCCAAAATCGGAGTCATAGTTGATCGAGCCGCTAATGGAGCGAAACATGGTCGAGGACGCCTCGATGACTACTGGGCGATGGCCACTTTCGTCTTCTTCGCCGACGCTTGGTTCCACGGATTTAAACAAACCCGTCTGAAACATCGACTCCACAAAACGATCCACGCTCGGTTGATGCCAAACTTGCCCAACTTTCCAGTTGACCAGATTTTGGACATACTCGTTTTTCACATCCCCTTCGCTTTTTAGTACCAAAGGCCCCATTAAGGCGAAATAGCCAGGCTCCATGGTCACTTCGGCGTTTAGAAGCTTTTTTTCCGGATCCAGAAAATAGCTAGTGGCCACGGTTTTGACTTTGGGATAACCCTTGGCCGTCCAAATGGCCACGTTCCGCTCGACTATGGCCAAAACTTGATCGGCTAAAGCTGGCTGGCCGCTCACCCAACCGGCCTCCTTTAGATCCTGGCTGGGCCATGAGCCTTGAGGTTGGGGTACCTGAAGTTGGGGGCGAGGGTTCTCCTTATTATCGGCTGGTTTTGAGCCATCAAGCGCTTTAGTGGAGTTCTCTGGGGAGTTTTCGGGGGGGCTTTCGAGCCGAGCGATGACTTGGCTCGTTCCCAAATGGTAAAGTTCCCCCAAATTAAATTTAATGACCACCACCGTCTCGGGGGAGTCTTCCTTGATCTCCATCCAACCGGTCACCTCGCCCTCGTAATAGCCTTTGGATTTTAAGATGTCGTGGCCTTTTTCCAAAGAGGCTCTGAGCCGGCGGGTTAAAGTCATGGGGCTTAAGACGGGTTTGTCGGCCAAGACGTAAAGTTCGGCGGTTTCTTGGAAAATCTGGGGAATTTCCTTCAGCTCTGGGGTTGTCCAAATATCGGTGGGGATAATTTGGGTTTTATATTTGATTTTCTCTTCTGGGTTAGAGACAATTTCTGGCGTTACGGGGGTTGATGGGCTAGCCGGCAAATTAGGGTGAGGTATGGGGCCTTGGGGGTCGCTTTTGACCAGATCCTCGGTGGGGGCGGTTTGATTTTCGCGGGAGAGAGTGGGGAACTCTTCGCTAATCCGGCCACAAGCCGTAGTGGCTAGAATTATGACCAAGATGAGACAAAGCCAACGAGCCAATAGCGCCATGAGTCTCCCCAAGACTGATCGAACCGAGGTTCGAAAATTAATCTTTTTATTATATTCTTTAACGCGGAATATAGCAATATTTTTTTAACTAACCTTCTTTTGAGTATAGAAAAAAAGGGGGCTAAGGGGCTCCTTTTAATGATAGCCGAGGGCCTCGTTTTTAGAGAAAGTTTTTTATATTTAGGGACGAAACTTTTAATATAAAATTACAAAATTTATATCATAAAACACTTAATATTACTTCATAATAATTTAAAAAAGAAATAGTAAATTAGGCTGGCCTGGTCAAATGGCTTGTGGATCTGGGGCTCTTTTGAAACCCTACAGATAAAAATAGGTGTTTTTTTGGTTTTTCTGGTAAAATAGAACAAAATTCTCCTCGACAGGAGGTGTCCTATGGTCAAAACCTCGGCGACCAAATCCGCGTCGCCCGCCAAAGCCACCGCGGCCCCCAAAGCCGCTAAACCCGCTAAAGCCGCGGCCAAAGCTCCGGTTAAGGCGGTTCCGGCCAAGACCAAGGCCGAACCCCAGCCCAAATCGGCTAAGGCTAGCCCGCCGAAAGCCGAAACCAAGCCCTCTAGCCCCAAGGCCCCGGCCAAAACGGCTAAAGTTTCAGCCAAGTCGACCGTTGATAAAGTCGTGACCCCAGCCAGCGCCTCTCCGGAAAAACCGAAAAAGCGTTGCCAACCCAAAAAGGCCGCGTCCCCAAAAATGGTCTGCAAGGACGGGCATTGCGAGCTGGTTTTAGGCGACTCCTGAGCGCCCAGCCTTCGGCTAGGCTTGGTTGTGAAGGCCGCCTTTTGGGCGGCCTTTTCCGCTTAGCTAGGAAGATTTAATTTTTTTTAAATGGCTTAGTTAAGCCTATTAGAGCCAAGCCAAAAAATAATTGAGAATATTCATAATTGATGCTATAAAGTCTGATGACATCTTTGGCTGGGAACAAGGAATGGCTTTAAAAGGTTAGAGTTTTTTGGTTGGCGTTTTAGGGTAGAATATTTTAAAAATTATTCTTCATAATATTAATAATGTGCTTAATAAATAGCTTGATAAATGAAAATTAAATTTTTTGATATAGAGACTTGATATTAGTAATATTTTGATTGTTCGCTAAGTTTTTTTCGTAAAGTTTGTCTAGGCCCAATAAAGGCGACCAGAGAAAATGAGAGTCTCTCAGGGGGATTTTCCCGGATCCTTTTTGGTTTTTTAGGTTTTACGCTAATTATGGCCACAGTCATTTTTTCGCGCGATTATTAGGAAGCCTTAAATATGTCTATTACCAAGGAACGCATCGCCGCCAAGATAGCCGAAGAGTTGGATATCCAGGTTGAAGTGGCTCGTTCCCATTTGGAAGCTCTTTTAAACGTCATGAAGGAGGCTCTAGCCGCCAACCAAGATGTTCTAATTAGCGGATTTGGCAAGTTTGTCGTGCGCCAGAAAACCCCGCGCATGGGTCGAAATCCGAAGACTGGGGTTCTCATTGACTTGGGCTATCGGCGGGTGGTGACTTTTAAGTTGTCTGGCATTTTGCGCAAAATAATGCTCGCCAAAGAAGAAAAGATAATTGAGACCACAAACTTGAAAGAAGAAAAGGAAAATGACTCTAGCTAGAAAAAAACTCATCTAACCAATACAAATTGTCAATAAAGATGGCCCATATCCCGCAAAAACTTTTTTAATATCCTATTTCATATTCCACTTTATCATCATAGATATTTTAATTATATTCAATAATCAAAACCCGCCTTAAGCCTTAAATTTTCGCGAAAATCGTCATCTCCCTTGGCTAGACGCTTAAGAAGAAAATTGACCGGACAATTTTTAAATCGCGACCTTTAGGTTTATTTGTCCCCAAGCCAGGAGCAAAATTCCAGAAAAACAGCGGACATTGGCCTTTAGGTCGCGATAGGCGCGTAAAGCGCGTCAGAATCAACACTTCAGGCTAACGGATGAAGTTGGTGATCTTCGGTTCTTCTTCTTTCGGCGGAGCGATCCCCGCTTTGCGGCCCGCCTCCAAACATTTGAGGAAGTAGGCCATGTTTCTACCCAAAACGCGCATAGTCCACAGGCCTTCCTCGTCTTGTTTGGCTTCTTCGGGCGTATGGCCATGGACCATATTCCAATAACGGGAAGACACAATAGGCATTTGGAGAATTGTGAAGTACTTATTTAGTCGATCCAAAGCGGCTGTGGTGCCCGCTCGGCGAGCCGTGACAATAGCCGCCCCAGGCTTAAGCTCGAAAACATGGCCACCCTTGAAGCTCTGGCTAGCGAAAAAGACTCGATCCAAAAAAGAGGTAATGGTTCCGCAGGCTGAGGCGTAATGAACCGGCGCCCCAAAGACAAAAGCGTCTGATTCCTTGGCTATGGCCAAAAACTCATTGACTTTGTCGTCAATGACGCATTGGCCTTTTGTCTGGCACACAAAGCAACCCAAGCAACCGGAAATGGGTTTATGGCCAAGCCAGTAAATCTGGGTAGCCACGCCTTCTTCTCGCAAGACATTGGCGATTTCCGTTAAAGCCGTGTGGACGCAGCCCTTTTCATGGGGGCCGCCATTTAAAAGAAGGGCTTTCATGGCGAACAATCCTTAGCGGTGATGGTTTTTAAAACCGATTAATAGTTAGAGAGGCTTTGTCAAACTAAAATATCAATAAAAATGTTATTAATATATCTGGTCAATAAATAAGATTTTGGGCTTAGATGGCCATTAAAAACTAGGCGAGGCTTGGGCTGAATTCCTTTAGAGCCATTTTGGTATTTTCAAAACAATAACTGAAATGGCGACAACTGTCAAAGGGGGGCGAGCGGGGAGCCA
>JAISWW010000131.1 GCA_031270705.1 Deltaproteobacteria bacterium | reverse complement strand
CGTGTGGGGACAATACTTAAAAAAGCCAGTATTTTCGGTACCCTAACAAGAAAAAACCCCTAGAAGTCTTTAAACGATCAAGCCATTGATCCCTAAATCCGAATCCGAACCTAGCGCTCGCTATCGCTCTAGTAAATCATAACATAATCGCCAATCCTGGCTAGACCGGTAGGCTGAAGGCTTATTCTCAGAGTTTATCACAATCCACAGCTGAAAGCAACCCTTAGAAAACTCTCTTTTGTATTTTCCAAAAACCACCATAGCAATTACCTCTCAACCCAGGCGCCACTTGTTCTATGGATCAGAACCATCATCTGTTAGCGTCATTTAGTTAGTTTCCTACGAATAGACAAGTCAAACCTCTACTTCCCATTCATAGGATCTAATAAAACTCAGGATGACTGTATCGTGGTTAAATAGACTTTTTTCGGTGGCTCATTTCCTGGACTACGTACGGTACCCGGACAAGAAAAAATTCCTCGACATCTTCGATCGAGCGCGTTACTGATTCCCAACTCCAAATCCTAACCATCTGTTTACTATATTTTGGAGAGCTAAGCGCCCTCTCCAACCATAGGTCAGAAAAAGCCCCTTAGCGTTCACGAAGATTTAAATGGCTAAAAAAAGACTTGAATCATTATTTACGAGCTAGCAAAATTAATTTATTGATCTAATTCAGCATATTTATCTATTACTCTTATAAGTTAAACAGTTTTATTTAATCTTTAAATTATAATATTACTCTAGATATTTATTTAATATTTTCTTCAAATAATTTTTTAACACTAAATTTACCCAATTTTTCAAAAATATCCTAATTTCAAAACTTCCCAAAAATTTCCCCCAAAATATTTCTTGTCAAACAATAGGCTCTTGGGCTATATTCTTTATTCAACACGTAGGCGCCTATTTAGGCCTAACAGGGAACCCCGTTCAAAGCGGGGGCGGACCCACCGCTGTAATCGGGGACTGTCGAAACGTCGCTTTAAGCGATTCCAAAGCCACTGGGCCAAACCTGGGAAGGCTTGTTTCGTTGGATTGATCCGAAAGCCAGAAGACCTGCCTATGTCGTTCGCGGAGCCAGACTTTGTGGAATAAGTCACTCAGCGGCCTTGGCCAGAGGTCGGGGTTTATCATATTCACGGGATAAACATTGGGAAATCCTGGATTGTGACCAATCCGGGTTTTTTTAGCCCTAAATCAAGGCTTAATTGTTTTCCCATGGAAAAAGTCCTCCAAAGTTCCTCTACTGGCCTCTATCTCCTGGCTTTTATCCTCGCTTGGCCGCGAAAATTCTTAAAATTGGCCAGAGGATTAGCTGGCTTAGGGACTTTAGTGGGCCTGGGCTACCTTTTTCTCCGCTATTATCGCGCCTGGCCCATGACGCCAATGTTTATGGGCTCGGTGGCTGTCCCGCCATTTTTGGCCATATTTGGGCTCTGGGCTTTTCGCTCGAACGCGACAGAAAATCAGCGGCTAGGCTTAACACTAGTTTTTGGCCTAGCCGCGACCCTCGGCTTATTAAGCTCTTTTTTCCCTAAAGATTTTTATCTGCCTTTCCTCAAAACCGCTTCCCTATTTTCCCAGGCTCATCTAGCTTTCAACTTTCTCGGCAAAGCCGGATTATTTTTAGCTGGGATCTGGGCCTTTTTGTCCTTTCGAGCCTCTCTTAAGCCCATATCGAGTCAAATCCATTTGTGGCTAGCCATTGGCTATGTTTTTTGGACCTTATCCATGCTCACCGGGGAAGTTTGGTCTTATTTAGGCTGGGGACTGCCCGTGGTCTGGGACGAGCCGGTCATTGTCTGTTTCATGGCCACTTGGTTTTATTACACCGCCCTTTTACATCTTTTTGTGACCAATCGGCGCCCCAAAACTAGACGCGTTTTGACCGTGGCTGGGATTGTTTGGCTGATTCTCTTTAATGTCCACCCAGATCTCGGCCCTTTGCGTTGGCCGCCAACCCTGTGGTGACGAATGGCAACCTCCCGACCCAACTGGCTTTGGCGCCTTATTAGAAGTATCTGGCTCTTTTTTGGGAGTTTAGATCTCGCGGTCTACATTTGTCTTTTTTTAGCCGTGGACACGGCTTTGGCGTACCCTCTGATCCAAAAGAGCTTAACGACTTTTATTCCTTTAGGCGAAGTGGGCCTATGGACATGGCTGACTTCCTACGGCCGGCTCACCTTTAGCCATACTTTTTGGTTTTATGGGCTCTTAGTTGGGGTGACATTTTTAGGCGTCAACTCCTTTGTCTGCTCAACCATTAGGGTTTGGGCCATTTTAGGCCCGCGCCGCAAAAAAGGCTGGCTTTTAAAATTAGGCCCCCATTTCACCCATTACGCGGTCGTGGTCATGCTTTTAGGTTATTTGGGGAGCTACACCCTAGCCGAAGCTCTGCCAGGCCGAGCCCTAGTCCCCGATGGGCCGCCCTTTAAATTGCCCAAAAATCTAGGCTTCGTCTCGGCTCGCCTTGAAAAACCAAAAATCTACGCTGGACAAAGATTGGAATTCTTTGACCAATGGTATTTGGATCCCGGGATCGTCTTAAGCTTTAAAAAACCTAGCGGCGACCAAACTTTTGAGGCTCGCATAGCCTACAACCAGCCCGTTCGTTACGCGGGCTATAACTTTTATCTCGCGGACTTCTATCCCAAAAACGCCACTTCCGCGGGCATGGGTGGCTATAAAACCATAAAACTGACCATTCGTCGCGATCCCGCGGCCAATATTTATATTGCTGGCATCATCATATTCGCGGTGGGCGTGGCCCTCTATCTAGCGGATCTGGCCCAGACCTTTAGAAAGCGAGGTCAAAAAGCGTGAAACATCTAAGCTTAATAGGGCTTTTCCTGGCTCTAATCTTTGTTGGTTGCTCTGGCGGCGACTCCAAATCCGCCGCCAGCGCTCGCCTGGAGCTCAATGACCAAAATGTTGACCCGACCAATACTCAATACGATGGCTCGGCCGGCTTTTTGACCATAGGCGAGTACTCCATCATAAAAAAAGATGGCTATAGCGAAATCCATGATGGGGCGGGCCGAACCCTAGCTTTGGTGCCCAGAGGCCAACCCGCGCCCCCGGATTTTGAGCCAACCATGGTTATTTACGCCCCAGTGGAACGGGTGGCCGCCTATAGCTGGTTTGACGTCAACATGTTAAATGTCCTCGGCCACGCCGACGCCCTGGTGGCCTCCACCACGCCTCTAGAAGGCTGGCATGTGGATTACGTCCAAGAGGGTTATAAATCTGGCCGAATCGCTTACATTGGGGAGCCAGGAACCATTGATTACGAGCGTCTTAAAGCCCAAAAGCCCGATATGGTCATGACCTGGGATCCTTCGATCGTCCCGATGTTAGATTCTTTGGGCATTCCGGTTTTAGTGACCAGCACGCCTGTGGCCACATGTCTAGCCACCCAAATCCGCTTTGTGGAGTTTTTGGCTCCCTTTTTTGGAGAGGAAGACAAAGCCCAGATCTTTTACCAAAAAGTCCGGCAGTCTTTAATTGACATTCGGGCCAAAACTGACCATTTGCCTAAACCCAAAGCCATGTGGGGCGACATTTACGAAAAAAGAGTCTTGGTTGAGCCTGGCAACGCCTGGGTCGCGGAGCTCATAGGTCTAGCCCAAAGCGACTACCTCTTTGACGACGTTTATGGGACTAGTTGCATTGAAGTGTCCATTGAAAGATTTTTGTATAGCGGCTCAGACGCGGATCTCTATTTTACCTACCGCTCAGTAGGCTCGGGCGTCTACTCCAAAGAGTCTTTATTAAGAATAAACCCCTTGCTAGAAGGCTTAAAGCCTTTGACGACCGGCGGGAGAGCCTTGGCCCCCAAGCCCATCTACTCCCAGTCGGCTGATCATTTAGATGAGCTATTGACCGAGATCGCGGCCATCCTCCACCCGGAAGCCTATCCCGGTTATCAGATGAAGTATTTCGTGGAGCTACCACTCAAGGACGCTCCTCGTCCCCCAAGGGAAAGTTAAATAAATGGAAGCCGTTTTAAACGCCAAACTCTATACCCGGCGCCTTTTCAATCGCCGGGTTGTGGTTTTCTATCTTCTTTTGGCCTTAACAATATTTTTAATGGTGGTTAACCTCTGCGTTGGCTCCATCTCCTACCCGATCCAAGAGATCTTTTCGGCCCTTTTAAACCCCTCGCAAGCGGGGGATCTCTCTTTCATTGTCTGGAAGATTCGCTTGCCGCGCGTTTTGGCCACAGTCATGGGCGGAGCCTATCTGGCCGCCTCCGGGCTCTTGTTACAGGTCTATTTCCGCAATCCCATCGTGGGGCCCTTTATTTTGGGCATATCCTCGGGCGCGACTTTGTTGGTGTCTGTGGTCATGTTGACTTCCTTTGGGATAAGGCTCACCTATGTGACGCCTTTTTTAACCACCATCGCCGGATGCCTAGGGGCTTATGGGGTCATGATCTTAGTGGTGGCCATCGCTTCCAAAGTTCGGCAAGGGGCCACTTTATTAATTGTTGGCCTCATGATGGGTTATCTCTGTGGCTCGGCCACGAGCATTCTCACGGCTTTGGCCGAAAAAGAAAAGATCAAAGGCTTTGTTCTGTGGGGCATGGGCAGTTTTTCGGGCTTTAAATGGATTGAGATTTGGATTTTATTGGTCTTGGGCGGCGGTTTAGTCTTAGCCATCTTTCTCTTGGCCAAACCCTTAAACGCCTTTCTTTTAGGCGAAGAATACGCCGCCAGCCTCGGCGTCAATATCCGCCGTTTTCGCCTTTTCATCTTAATGGCCGCTTCCGCTTTGGCCGGTTTGGTCACTTCCATGGCGGGACCGGTGGCTTTCATTGGCTTAGCTGTGCCCCACATGGCTCGCTTGTCCTTTGGCTCTTCCGATAACCGCGTCTTAGTTCCGGGGGCGTGTTTATTAGGGGCCGTGGTCACAAGCCTATGCGATCTCATCGCTCGCATGTGGCTTAATCCAGTGGAGCTACCCATCTCGGCCATCACGGCTTTTTTTGGGGCGCCCATTGTCATGGGCTTATTGTTAAAAAGAGGAGCCCGAATGTGACCAACTTAAAGATAGCCCAAAGCCTAATCGCTCGCCAAGCGCAGAAAGGAGACCGGCCATGACCGCGCCCCCCTTGTTAGAGCTAAGAAATCTCACCGTGGGTTATCGGGCCCCCGTGGTCGCGGATTTGAGCCTGTCATTTGGTCGAGGGCAATTTGTGGCCCTTTTAGGCGCCAATGGCTCCGGCAAAACCACTTTATTGCGCACCATCTCTCGCCATATAAAGCCTTTGTCGGGAGAGGCTTTAATCAATGGCCAAAACGTTAACGACATAAAACCGAGCGCCTTGGCCAAAATCTTAAGCGTCGTCTTAACCGATCGCTCCAGCGTCCCTATGTTAAGGGCCTTAGAGTTTGTGGCTTTGGGCCGCCATCCCCACTCGGATTTTTTAGGTCGCTTAAAAGATCGCGATCTCCATATGGTTGAGTCGGCTCTGGAAGCGGTTAGAGCCACAGATTTGGCCGATCGCTTTGTCGATGAGCTCTCGGACGGCGAAAGGCAAAAAATTGTTCTAGCCAGGGCTCTAGCCCAAGAGCCCACCTTAATGTTATTGGATGAGCCCACGGCTCACTTGGATCTGAAACATCGCCTAGAGATCCTAGCCATTTTAAGAGGTTTGTGCCATAGCCGCGAACTGAGCGTTTTAGCCGCTGTCCATGACGTGGAATCGGCCTCGAAAATCGCCGATTTAGCCTTAACCATTAAAAAAGGTAAACTAGCCGGCTTTGGCCAGCCAGAAGCCATTTTAACGCCCAGCGCGGTGCGAGAGCTTTACGATTGCCCGCAAGCCAATTTTGATAGCGCCTTAGGAGGCTTGGAAATAGCCACCGATGGCCAGGCTGGGCGAGCCTTTGTTTTGGCCGGGACTGACAAAGGAGCTTTAATTTTTCGGCTCCTGGCCAAACACGGTTACGCTTTGTCCGCCGGCTTTTTTCGGCCCTCGGATCTCGACGCGCACGTGGCCTTGGCTTTGGGGGCCAAAATTTTGACTCTAGAGTCTTTAAATAACGAAACTTCGGCCAATAGCGACCGCCTTAAACAATTGTTTGACGAAGCTCTTTTGGAGTTAGATCGTTGCGATTTATTGGCCGTGGCCAAGGGAATCTCTTCTGGGGAGCCCAATTTCCCGGTCGCGGCGGATCTTAGCGAGCGTCTTGTTTTAGAGGCCCAAAAACGGAATTTGCCGATCATAAAATTGGGCGAGGCGAATGACCTAAGCCCCCTCATTGAGTTTCTCGGTCGCTTAAAAGCCGAACGCTCTTCTCAGGCGGCCTAAAAGGTGTTAAGCCACAATGAGGCGCCCAGGCGCTTATATCCTCTGGCCGCCGTGGTTGGGCAAGCCTCTTTAAAAAAGGCTTTGCTCATCGCCGCGGTCAATCCTTTGTCCGGCGGCGTCTTGGCTCGGGGCGAAAAAGGCGCGGCCAAATCCACTTTGGCCAGGGGTTTAGCCGAGTTATTGCCGCCAATAAAATTGGCGGCGGGTTGCGCCTATGGTTGCGAGCCAGATAAACCCCAGTTTTGGTGTCCGCGTTGCCAGGCTTTGGGCGAATCTAACTCTTGGCTCGCTCGACCCCGGCCTTTTTTGACTTTGCCCTTAAACGCCACCGAAGATCGCGTCGCGGGCGGCTTAGATTTTGAGATCGCCTTAAGCCAGGGCTCTCGCCGGGAGAGCCCTGGCTTGTTAGTCCAAGCTCATCGCGGGATATTATATGTTGACGAGGTCAACCTTTTAGACGATCACATTGTGGATCTCCTTTTAGACGCGGCGGGCTCTGGGCAAAATTCTTTGGAAAGAGAAGGCCTATCCGTCAAAAGACCGGCGCGTTTTTTATTGATTGGCACCATGAATCCCGAGGAAGGCGAATTAAGGCCCCAGTTTCTGGATCGCTTTGGTTTGTCGGTCTTAGTGGAAAGCGAAAAAGATCTGGATTTAAGGGTCAATCTTATTCGCTTAAGAGAAGAATTTGAGGCGGATCCCGAAGCCTTTAGGGATCGCTTTCGTCCCGAGTCGGAAAAATTAAAGTCCCAAATTTTAAAGGCCATTCAGATACTACCTTTGGTGGAAACCCCCGAGCGCGTGAGGAAATTTATCGCCGAGCTAGCCTTAGCCAAACATGTGGCTGGTCACCGGGCGGATCTCTTTTTATTTGAGGCGGCTCGCTCTTTAACGGCTTTGGCTGGCCGGCGAATCGTCTCGGAAGCGGAAGTTTTGGAAGCCGCGCCTTTGGTTTTGGCCCATCGCCAAAGGGAAAGCGCTCCCCCGCCCCCACCGCCTCCTCCGCCGCCGCCGCCAGAAAATTCCGAAGATGACCAAGAGAAATCAGAGGAAAATGATCCGCCCGAGCCCCCGGATCAAAACCAGCCCGACTCGGCCCCGGAAGAGACGCCCCCCAAACCAGAAGAGGCCGAGCCGCCTGAAGAGGACAATGATCCGAGCGAGCGAGAAGATGAAGAGGGTTTAGATCCAGACCAAAACGCTCAGCCGCCCGAGCCGGATCTGAGCGATCTGAGCGAGAAGATTTTTGAGATCGGCCAAACTTTCCGGGTTCGCCGCTTGGAAGTGGCCAAAGATCGCTTGCGCCGAAGAGGCTCAGGCCGGCGCTCGCGTAGCCGAGTCAACCAAAAGCAGGGCCGCTATGTCAAAAGTGGGCCCAATGATGGCCAAGGCGACATCGCTTTGGACGCCACTATTAGGGTAGCCGCTCCTTATCAAAAAACTAGAACTAGGCCCGAAGGCTTGGCCGTGGCTTTAAGAGCCAGCGACATTCGCTCGCGGATCCGCGAAAAAAAGATGGGGCATCATTTATTTTTTGTGGTGGACGCGTCTGGCTCCATGGGGGCGAGAGGTCGGATGGCCGCGGCTAAAGGGGCTATTATGAGTCTCCTCTTAGACGCTTACCAAAAAAGAGACCAGGTGGCCTTACTCAGTTTTCGGCGCTCGGAGGCGACCATCAATCTGCCCTTAACATCTTCGGCCCATTTAGCCGGGCGACTATTGGCCGAAATGCCCATAGGCGGTCGGACGCCATTAGCCAAGGCGCTAGTGGCCACAAGCCAGGAAGTGAGAAATGTCTTGGCCAAAAATCCTTTGGCTCGCCCGATTGTCATCTTTATAACTGATGGCCGAGCTAACGTGGGCTTAAATGGCGATCAAAGCCAACCTTTAAAAGAGGCTTGGTCTTTAGCCAGAATATTGGCTCAAGAAAGAAGAGTTAAATCTTTAGTGGTCGATACTGAGGAAAAATCCTTACTGACCTTTGATCTGGCCATCCGCCTAGCCGAGGCGTTGGAGGCTGACTATTTTAAGATCAATGATTTAAGGGCCCAAACCCTCTTAGACATTATAAAAAAAGAAGGCTAAAGCCTCATAACAACTACGGCCCCCAATGCGGATTTTAAATTCGCCAATTTAATTTTGGACAGAGCATGAGACAACAGATCCCGATCTATCCTTTCGCGGCCATTGTCGGCCAAGAGCGCATGAAACTAGCCCTCACCCTCAACATAATTAATCCAGCTCTTTCTGGAGTTCTTATCCGAGGCGAAAAAGGCACGGCCAAATCCACGGCGGTGCGGGCCCTCGCCCATATCCTCCCGGAAATTGAGGTCTTTGTCCCGGATCCCTTTCGCCTCGATCCCCGAACCGAAGGCGAGATGTGGCCAGAGCTCCAAAAAGCTTTGGGCGTTATGAATCCCCCAGAGCCTCTTATCCAAAAATCCAAGATCAAAGTGGTTGAATTGCCGGTGGGAGCCACCGAAGATCGTCTGGTCGGCTCCTTGGATCTGGAAAAAGCCCTCAAAACTGGCCAAAAAAGGGTTGAGCCGGGTTTATTGGCCGCCGCTCACCGGGGCGTTTTGTATGTGGACGAGGTCAATCTCTTGGACGACCATCTGGTGGACGTTTTATTGGATTCCGCGGCCATGGGCGTTAGCGTCATTGAGCGCGAGGGCGTCTCTTTCTCTCACCCGGCCCGTTTTACTCTAGTGGGCACAATGAACCCCGAGGAAGGGGAGTTAAGGCCGCAACTTTTGGATAGATTTGGCTTATGCGTAAATATCGCGGGCGTTTTGGATCTGGAAAGCCGGGTGGCTGTTTTGGCTAGGCGCTCTTCTTTTGAGGACAATCCCGAAAGTTTTGAAAAAGAGTGGGCCAATGAGTCGGCGAAACTTTCCCAAGCCATCCAACAAGCCCAAAAAATCCTCCCCCAAGTTAAGGTCAGCCAAGAGCTTCTTTATCACATAGCCACAATCTGTTTGGAAGTGGGCGTCGATGGCCACCGAGGCGACATCATCATCCACAAAGCCGCTAAAACCCTAGCCGCCTATGAGGGCCGCTTGGCAGTCACTAAAGGCGATATCGCCGCGGCCGCTGAATTGGCTTTGCCGCATCGAATTAGGCGGCAACCCCTTCAGGCTATCGCCGACAACCTCGATCAGGTTAAAACGAGGGTAAAGGCTTTATGAGCTGGATAGGCCTTTAACCGGCTCTCGCGAAAACAACTGTAAAGCGCCAGCGGCCAGGGCCAAGAGGCGAGGCGCGATTTCCTTAGTTATGGCCATAGGCGCTCGCTTGCGCGGCCAACGAGCGCCTATGGTCTTCTTTACGCGCGGTTATGGCTAATAACGTCGCTATATGTTTTTCATATCAAGAGAAAAGGCGAGCGCTAAAAAACCAAAAATTATAGTTCTTAACATATCAAAACAAAATGACTAAAGCGAAACCTTCTCGCTTAACTAAATTTAACGAATCGAGGGCTAGCTCTTTCCTAGCCTAGGCTTTTCCCTTTCCTAGGCTTTCATTTTGTTGGCTCTTTCTCAAAAATATAGTTAAGTTTTTTGGCCTTAAACTCTTCCCAAAAGCCTCGAAATAGTCTATATATTATATGTCACTTTTTGGTGGGAGTACGCCTTGATCCAACTCATTGATGTCCATAAAAGCTTTGGTTCCAAAAAAGCCTTAAATGGTCTCTCCTTTCGCGTAGCCGAAGGCGAGCTATTCGCCTTTTTAGGGCCCAATGGAGCTGGCAAAAGCACCACCATTAACTTGCTGACTGGCTTAGGACGCCTGGATTCAGGCCAAGCTCTCATTGGCGGCTTTGATATCCTAAAAGAGCCCCTCAAAACTAAAAAACTCTGCGGCCTAGTCACCCAGTACCCAAATCTTGACGCGGAGCTAACCGTGGGCGAAAACATGGATATCCATGGACGCCTCTTTGGTTTATCTTCCGCGGAAAGAAAGGCTCGGAAAAAAGAGTTTTTAAATTACGTGGAATTAGCGGATCGCGAAAAAAGCCTGGTTAAAACCCTTTCTGGGGGCTTAAAAAGACGGCTCATGCTGGCTAGGGCCTTAATCCATCAGCCCAAAGTCTTGTTTTTGGATGAGCCGACCGTGGGCCTAGATCCAGCCATTCGGCGCCGGGTTTGGAGTTTAATCAAAAAAATAAACCAAGATCGGGTCACCATTTTTTTGACCACCCATTACATTGAGGAAGCGGAATTTCTGGCTAGCCGAGTGGGTTTTGTTAACGAAGGGCGCCTCGTTGAGACTGGTCGGCCTCAGGACATTATGGACTCTTTGGGGCAATGGGCGGTGGATATCCAGAAAGGGGAAGAACTAGACTCCCAATATTTCCAAAATCGCGACCAAGCGGCCGATTTTTTAAAAAATCAAAGTCATGGCGGGGCCATTAGAAGAGTTAATCTGGAGGACGCTTTTTTAAGGCTCACGGGCCGAAAAGTGGAGTAGAAATGTGGCCTAAAAATTAGGCCGCAAAAAAATTAGGCCACGTAAAAATAAGGCCAATAGATGGTTTCAATCAAAAAACATCACCATCTTATGCCCACAATCGCGACAAACCACGGCTCGCCGCCCCATGATCCTTTGTTTAGGCTGAAGGGCCACAAAAACTTTGGCCAGCTCGCGGGCGACTTTAGCGGGCCAGCTTTGACCGCTAATGGCCAAAGACTCTGGCAAAATTTCCGTGTTTTGGGAGCCACAATTTGAGCAAGGGACTTTCATCGTCTCTAAACCTTAAAAAACAAAGATAGGAGTTGCCCAGCCCCTCGGCCACAGCTAAAAGGATATTCTCAGCCGCCGTCATGAAAGCGGATCCATTAGAAGAGTTAATCTGGCGGACGCTTTTTTTTAGGCGCGCGGGCCGAAAAGTGGCCTGAAAATTAGATCCTAAATCGACTTCACATCAATAGGCTTCAATCAAAATGTACAACCATCTTAAGCCCACAATCGCGACAAACCACGTCTCGCTGTCCCACGATCCTTTCTTTAGGCTGAAGGTCAACGGTTTTGCCCAGCGCGCTGGCGACTTTAGCGGGCCAGCCTTGATCGCTAGCCTCAAAAATATCAGGCAAAATTTCCGTGTTTCGGGAGCCACACTTTGGGCAAGGGATTTCCATCGTCTCTAAACCTCTAAAACAAAGATAGGAGTTCCAGACTTTAGGAGTGGATCAATCTTGAGACTGAGGGTCATCGCTCGCGCTTGTCTCGGCTTGGCCAAGCAAACGGGGGCTCGCGTGAAAGACGACGCCCAATTTTTTGTTTTTGGCTTGGGCGTAATGCCGAGGCATAAACCGGCCAAACCCTCTGATACAAACTTCTCGGCCTTGGCCTAGCCCCTCGGCCACGGTTAAAAGGATATTCTCAGCCGCCGTCATGGCCAAAATTGGCGACAATTCCGAGCTGAGCCGCGCCACCCGCTCCAATAACTCTTTTTGGCCAATAAAAGTCACGGATCCGCCCTATTTAAAGGCCCGGACGGTAGAGATATTTTAGGCCGCTCGCAGGCAAGAGCGAGCTCGGCTTTAAAAAATTCTGGCTTAAGGACAATAATTTATCTAAAAGCCCGCCTTTTCCGTCTTCATAAATGATTTGGATCTCTTCTTTCGGGTCATAGGAGCCTTTAGCCAAAGTCACGGCTTTTTCCACGGCTTTGTCAAAACCGCCAATCTCATCAACGAGGCCGACCTTTTTGGCTTCCTGCCCCGTAAAAATCCGACCATCGGCTAAGAGACGAATTTGCTCTTCTTTGAGATTAGGCCGGCCTTTGACCACCTCAGCCACAAATTGCTCGTAAACTTCCATGACTAGGCTCTGAATCAAAACCTTTTCCTCAGGGCGCATTTCCCTTAAGGGCGAGCCTATGTCTTTAAATTGACCACTCGTAAAGACATCGGTTTTGACGCCAAATTTATCGATGACCTCATGAACCGCGAAAGTCTCCATGATGACCCCAATGGAGCCGGTCAAGGTTCCAGGGTTAGCCATGATATGATCGCCAGCCATAGCCAAATAGACGCCCCCAGAAGCGGCTACCGTGCCCATGGAAACCACCACGGGTTTGGTCATGCCCCTAATCGTCTCGACAATTTCCTGACAAGGAGCCACCGCCCCGCCTGGCGTGTCCAACCTAATGATCACGGCCATAATCTTTTCATTGTCTTGGAAACGCTTTAAGGTTCGAACCGCCCAAAGCGAGGAAACTATCTCGCCTTCCACGGCCAAAACCCCCACGGAGGGTTGCGAGACCGTATCATATAAAGATTGAAAGCCTGAATCCATGACGTCAGCCAGGTTTAAGGCGCTGTAATGGCAACTGCCCACGATAGCCAAACCCAAGAGCAAAAAAGCCAAGGGCCAGCCAGACAAGCGAGAAGCGGATCGCGGCTCAGAGCTGGGCTGTGGCCAAAGACGTTTCGCGTTGGGCCGAACTGGCGGGGAACTTAAAGGGGCCCGCAAAGGGCGATCGGGGTCGTTAGAGGGCTGGGTTCTGGGCTCTGACGAATCAGACGAGAAAAGCGCGTCCGAGCCCGCCTCCTGAGTCTCGGACTCAGAGGAGGGGCTCGGATTGACGTTAGAGCCAGGGATAGAACCAGGGATTGAGCCAGGGATGGGACTAGGATCCGCGTCTAGGCCCTTAGCGATATCTGAGCTTGGGGCGGAACCTGAAGGCCCAGAATCGCCATTAGGGGATCGATGGTTGTCCATGGCGGCCTTGTTATGGGTTTTCGCTCAGCGCGGGCTCGGGAGCTGGATCGGAGGCTGGCTCGGGCTCAGGGGTCGCCGCGGGAGCGGCTTCCGCCTCGGGCTCAGCGGCCTCCGAAGCGGCCACGACTTCCGCTACGGGCTCGGCGGCTAGGGTCGCCTCCTCAGACTCGCCCGTTGGCTCGTCTGAGCGTTGTTTTTGAGCCAAAAGCAGATCCAAATTCCCAAAAGCCGCCCCAAAGGAAGAGCTTTGGCCAGGCGAAGCCGTGCCGCCCACGGTGCGATCGGCGCCATACTCTTTGTAAGTGGTGTCTTCCTCATCTTTATGGAGACGCTTAATGGAAAGGCCAATCTTATGATCGCCGGCCGAGACCGTGACCACCTTAGCCGAAATCACGTCGCCTAAGTTAAAAGTCTCCGACAAAAGTTTGCCCTTCGGCAAGCCTGACTCAGAAACATGAATGAGACCCTCAACGCCGTCGGCCAACTCAATAAAGACCCCAAAATCAGTAATATTGGTGACTTTGCCCGCGACTTTGGCCCCCACCGGAAAATGAGCCATGGCCGCGGACCAGGGATCTTCCTCGAGTTGCTTAATGCCTAAGGAAAAACGCTCTTGCTCGCGATCAATGGCCAAAATCAAAGCCCTAACCTGGTCGCCCTTTTTGAAGATCTCCGAGGGGTGCTTGTAACGGCGGGTCCAAGAGATATCCGAAATATGAACCAAGCCATCAATGCCCTCGTCAATGCCAATAAAGGCCCCGAAGTCAGTGATGTTTTTGATCTTGCCCTCAATGATAGTGCCAATGGGATAACGCTCGGCCACGGTGCTCCAAGGGTTAGGCTCCACTTGCTTCATGCCCAAGGAAATGCGCTTGGTTTGCATATCCATGTTGAGGATGACGCTTTCCACCAGATCGCCGACCTTTAGGACGGTCGAAGGATTGCGGACTTTGCGCGTCCAAGACATCTCGGAGACGTGAATCAAGCCCTCTAAGCCTCTTTCCAGCTCCACGAAGGCTCCGTAGTCGGTCAAAGAAACGACTCGGCCCGTCACTTTGTCGCCCACGTTGTAACGAACAGTAGCCGTAACCCAAGGATCCTCTTGCAACTGCTTAAGGCCCAAAGAAACCCGGCCATTGTCCTTATTGAAAGACAAAACTTTGACCCGGACTTTTTCGCCAACCGTTAAGAGCTCCGAAGGATGACCCAAGCGACCCCAGGACATGTCCGTGACATGCAGAAGGCCGTCTAAGCCGCCTAGTTCCACAAAAGCCCCGTAATCGGTGAGGTTTTTGACCGCGCCCTCGACAATGGAGCCCACTTCCAAGTTGGCCATGGTCTGCGTGCGAATCTTATCGCGCTCGGATTCCAAAATAACCCGGCGACTTAAAACGACGTTGCCCCGGCGCTTATTGTATTTAAGAACCTTGAAATCATGGGTTTTGCCCACTAAGCCGTCTAAGTTCTTGATGGGCCTAGTGTCAACCTGAGAGCCAGGCAAGAAAGCGATGACCCCGATGTCGACATTTAAGCCGCCTTTAACGCGGCTGGTGATTAAGCCTGAGATAACGCCATCCTCATTATAGACGCGGGCGATATCTTCCCAGATTTTAATCTTGGCGGCTTTTTCCTTGGACAGGAAAATCTCCGACTCATCCTCATCCATGCGCGTAATTAGGGCCTCGACCTCATCCCCAATGTTCGCGGTTAACACGCCATTTTCGTCATTGAACTCATGCAAAAGGATGCGACCCTCGGATTTGGCTCCGATGTCGAGCATGACGTATTCCTTGGTGAACTGAACCACGACGCCCTTGACCACCTCGCCCTCGGTGAGGCTACGAAAGCTCTCCTCGTAGAGTTGGCCCATATGAAAATCTTGGCTTGAATCCTTGTCGCCCAAAGAGCCATCGCCTTCCCCGTCGATGTCGTCGATGTCATAATCGCCATCGGCGTCGCTGGTTGACGCGGCGGTCTCCTTGAGCTCCTGATTGGAACAAGAAGAGTTGGTGTTGATGTTGTTTTCGTTAGTTGTGAAACTGTCTGGCATGATGTCCCCGAACAATAAAATTACAGCGGCCAAGCTCCCCGCCTATCCGCCTAGCCCCGAACCCGCGCCCAAAAGGAGACGAAAGCTCCCCTAGTAGCCAGAATCGGACATTTAAATAGTTTACCATATAAAACAACTATTTTTCCAGCGTTTTTTAGACGGGGGAAGCGAAAGGCCAGCCTCCTCGCCTGTCTGAAAAAACCCTATAAATCCCCTAAAGAGCTCTAATTTATGTAACAACGTCACATCTATGACCGAGGATCTATAGGCTGAATAAGCCAAAAATAGTTTGTCTCATAAATAATTTCATGTTAATTAATAAATCTATTATTAATTTTCTTGTTAAAACATCAAAAATATATACTATTGACGTTTAACTTCATGGTCAAATATGTTTAATAAAAAACTTTCCTGACCTCTTGGCTACCCGGAAAAAATTATCTTCGCGAGCCTAGTGGGGTAAATTTTTTGTTAAACTTAAAGCTTCTTTCTTTCCAGTCCGCGAACTGAGCCCGCCAAAATTATAGCCAACTTTAGCTAACATCTTTGACCATAAGGAAGGCATTCTAGCGCCAACCCGCGAAAAAAGAAAACCCCCCTTTACCCTTAAGCCATAAGACCACAAGGGCCAGGACGAAATTATAGGGTCAAACCTTCTAAACCTTAGGCTCCAAGCGGCTTTTTGGGCCTTTTCTCAAACGGGCCCACTAAGGTTGACCAGCCTTGGGTTTCCAATTTTTTCTGGGCTCTGGAGGCCAGTTGCCGAACCCGCTCGCGAGTGATATTGAGTTTTTGCCCCACTTCCTCCAAGGTATGGACTGGGCCATCCAAGCCATAACGCCAACGGACGATCTGGGCTTCCCGCTCGGACAAGACTTCCAAAAGCTTATAGGCGCGATCCAACAAATCCTTTTGGATGATCTCCTCGTCAACCTCGATATTGTCGGGATCCTCAATAATATCGCCAAATGTGGCGTCTCCCCCTTGGGCGTTTAAGGGCGTTTCCAAAGACAAAGGCTCCCGAGCGTCATTTAGAGCGTGGGCGGCTTTGGCCAAGGAGATATTGGCTTTTTGGGCCACCTCTTTGACCGTGGGCTCGCGACCTAACTCCTGGGCCAAGATTTTTTGGGCTTGGCTCAATTGATGGATAGTCTCCAATAAGCGCTGCGGCAAACGAATGAGACGAGCCTTTTCGGCGATGGCGTGGGCGATGGATTGACGGATCCAATAGATGGCGTAGGTGGAGAACTTTAAGTTTAAAGAGCGATCAAACCTATCCACGGCTTTAATTAAGCCAATATTGCCTTCTTGAATGAGATCCAAAAAGTCTAGACTTTGGTTTTGTTGATTCTTGGGGTTTTGATAGCTTTTGGCCACCACGACCACCAAGCGCAGATTAGCCTCCACTAGGCGCGATTTAACTTGCCGTAGCTCTTTATAAGCGTTTTGGATCTTTTTCAGAAGCTCTTGTAAGTCAGGCCAACTCATTTGGCTAGCCTTTTGGATTGTCCCCAAAGCATTAATAATTTCTTGGGCCTTGGGAATCGCCGCGACCTTAAAACCTTTAGACGCCCAAAACTCTGGGCGATCTGGTGGCTGACAGGGGCTTAGGCTATTGGTCACTTGCCGCCAAAACTGGCTAATTTGGCTCGCCTCCCCGGCTAAAGCCAAACCTTTGGCGTGGAGTTCCCGATAAGAGCGTTCCCAGCTAGCGAAGCGCTCAATGATAGTCACGTAAAAATTCTGGCCTAACCGCAAATTCACAAACTGTTCTAATAGAGATTCTTTTAATTTAATTTTACTTAATTTAGTCGCTTTAGTATCTTCATTTAAAGAATTTAGCTTAATAATTTGGTTTTCAATGGCTTCAAGATTAGTCGTCAAACCTAAACGGCGGGCCAGAGGCAGTCGAGAGTCTAGGTTGGCCCGATAAAAGGCCAAAAGATCCAAAAAGCCCGGAGCCGCTAGCATAGTCGTCAATAAAACTTTTTCCCCATTGTCGATCCTTTTGGTTAGCCGAGCCTCGTCAGCTGGCTCCAAACGCTTAAAGCGATTGATCTGCTTTAAATAAGCCGCGACCGGATCCCCATCCCGGCGGGAGGTCTTTGGCGGCTCAGGTTGGGCTAAGTTATGAGCGGGAAATAAAAGATCTTCGTTAGAGCCAATCAGCGGAGTAAAATCATCGAAAGATTGAGCCATTGGAGCCTCTTAATCTACTATTAGATAAATAAGGCTTTAACGCCTAATTTATAAGTTTTTATCAAGTGGATAAGCTATATTATTAAACCATAAACCTAAAAATTCCTCTGAAACGACGCTTTTCAACGCGCCTTTTGCCAGCGAGACGGTAAATTCTGTAGCTCTGTTAAGACTTTTTCAATATCTTCCTGTTTTCCCGACTGTTTAGCCTGTTCCCACTCTTGACTGAGGGCTTGGCGCTTTTTGGCGGCGGCCAATAAAACTAAACTCTCGGCCATTTCCTTAAAAATAGAGGCCGCCTTTTCCGCTTTATATTTCCTGGGCGTCAATAAGGCTTCGCTGAGCCAGGCCGCCAAATTCTGATCAGCCTCAATATGGATCTTTTCTGGCTCAATCCGGCCATTTGCCTCATACTGTTGGCTTAAGGCTTTAAAAATGGCCAAACTTGGATCTTGAGGCCAGTAGGGGGTCAGATCCTTTAAATTTTTAGCTAACTCTTGATGGATAATTATATGCGCTAATATTTCCAGACAACGAGCGTGGGCGGTCTGGACAGGAGTCGGCTCGGGCTTCGGCGGGGGCGGCTCGTAATGAGGCTTTTGTCGCTGAAAGCCTAAGCCAAAGACGCTGGGCTCTAAACCCAGTTTATCGGCCAAAAGCTTCCGCAAAAGCTGACCCTTAGCCGCGTCGGGAACCAACGCGAGCATCTCCTTGGCTTCCCGAATGGCTTTGGCTTGACCAGCCAAGGTCTCGCCATGGGTCGCCAGAAGCCTAGTGGCGTAATAACCCAAAATGTCCTCGGCCTTTTCCGCCGCCTGAAACAACCCCTCGGCCCCATGTTTTTTGACAAAGGTGTCCGGGTCTTCCCCTTCCGGCAAGGTCATGACCTTCCCATCCAATTCCACGTTCAATAAAGAGGGCAAAGACCGACTAGCCGCTTGTTGGCCAGCCGAGTCCCCATCAAATAATAGATAAACTTCTTTGACCTGACCGCGCAAAAGATTAATTTGCTGCTGGGTCACCGCTGTGCCCATGGCCGCCACCACATTGGGGATTTTGGCTTGAACCAAGGCCAAAAGATCAAAATAGCCTTCCACTAAAAAAGCCAGGCCCGCGGCCCGCATATGAGCGCGAGCCTGGTGATAGCCAAAAAGAAGATGCCCTTTCTTATAGATAGTGGTGGCGGGAGAGTTAATGTACTTAGCGCTCTCGGGATTCGCGTCCCCAGGCAAAATCCGGCCCGCGAAAGCCACCACGCGCCCCTCGGCGTCACTAACGGGAATCATGAGCCGATTTCGGAAAAGATCATAATAGCCAGAAGATCCGTCGCCGCTTCTGGCGCGGACTAGACCCGCCTCAACCTGGGCCTTGTCGCTCACGCCTTGGCTTTTCAGATACTTATAAAGGCTATCCCACTGATCCAAACTACGGCCTAAACGATAACTTCGAGCCAGATCTAGTTTTAAGCCCCGATCCTTTAAGTATTGTTGGATCGATAAGTCGTTTTTGTCCCAGAGATTGTTTTGAAAAAAATCACAAGCCAGATTCATCGCCTCATAGAGGGCGGTTTTGCTGACTCCGGCGGGTTTTTGGTTAGAGGTTTCAGGCAGTTTGACCCCATGTTTTGAGGCTAAATCCATCATAGCCTCGGTAAAGGACATTTGGTTCATTTCCATTATAAAATTAATGGCGTTACCCCCAACCCCACAACCAAAACAATGGTATACGCCTTTTTCCGAGTTCACGTGAAAGGAAGGCGTTTTTTCCACGTGAAAAGGACATAACCCCTTATATGAGGAGCCGACGCGTTTTAGATCCACATATTGGCGGATCAAACTCACCAAATCCACAGCCTGGATAACTTCATCGATTTTTTCGGAGGAATAATACAATGATCCGCCTAATGCCTTGGCGCCGAGAAACCGCCAAAAGCCTCATAAAAGGCCAGTAACCAGGGAACTAGGGTGCCTGACGCCCCTGAAAAACCAAAAACCGTCTTAGCGAAAATAAACAAAAGAAAAGACCAGAGCCTAGAAGTCATAGAACCGACTTAAGGGGCCACTAGGGGCCATAATTAACTGTAAGCGCCTTTTCCAAAAAATCAAGGCCTTTTGGTCAAGAAAATAAAAAACTTCCGCCTCTCAACTGGCCAGCGAAAAACCAAAAGGC
>JAISWW010000130.1 GCA_031270705.1 Deltaproteobacteria bacterium | reverse complement strand
TTAACAGTCATTGGCAGAGTGAACAACTCCTGTAACACCCTGTTAGCCGTGACCATGATAGATCTGACTTTAATCTCTTCGTCATCTTGCGCCTTGGCCACAACGCCGCCCATCACCATAGCCAATGAAAACACAAAGGACGCCAGGACTAGAACAGCCAATTTCCTACGATTAAAAAAACTAATGAAGCCAACTTCGATGTCATTAGGACGCTTAACCAGAGTTGCCCAGACTCTGGCAATAAATTCGAAAAACATTGTTTCTCCTTGCTTGCGAAACACGCAAGTTGTCCTGGCTTGACAAAAAAAGAAACACCGGGTATTATTTGATTTATATTAATATATTTACCGAACTTATTTTATTCTTTTATATAGTATTCTAACCTAATTAATAATGATGACAGAATAATTTTACACAAAATATTTTTGCGTAAAATTTTTCTAATTTTTGAATAAAATCTATAAAAAAATTTTAGAGAGAGAGAGAGAGCAAGAGCAAGAATCATGCCAACAATAGAAACACCCCAAGCCTTATTATAGGCCCAGAGCGCGTCCTTTGTGGACAATAATACAGCTTCCGATGTTGGCATGAGTCAATTACCCTTCACAAGAGAATGGATTGTTTTCAGAGAAGGCAGTTAGAGAATCTTGCGAACTCAACTACCAACAAAAAAAGTCAAACTGCTGATATAAACCGTCTCGGCGGCCTCGGTTTTGTCCGTGTTCGGAACAGCGTGCCTGACTTTAAGGATCCACAAGCCATCCTTAACTGGCAAGAAATCGATTTCGCCTTTTTTGTCAGTGTTGCAATAAAAAGCCTTGGCCAAGCCCCAACTACCAGCTGGATTAAAGCCCCGAAAATCCCCAAGAACAGTAGCCCTAGCCAAAGGCTTTCCCTCAAAAAGAACCTGAACTTTTAAAGATCCGCCCGCTTTCAAAGACGCGGGATTGGCTAAAGGCACAATTTCCAAGGCCGACTTAGCTTGAGGTTTGGTCACTAAATCGTCGCTGACCGTAGCGCCCACGTTAAAGACATATTTATTGGTCATGAAATACTTGTTTTTAGGACTATCGCCATGACCCATGATAAATGGCTTATACTCGGCAAAACCCAAATAGCTCCCAGCCTTAAGCGGCTTATCAGTTACATAATCATAGTTTTTGCCGCCAGTGGCTAACTTGGTCGTAATTTCGCCATCCGCCCCTAAAATGGTAGGCGCCCCAATATTTGGGAGCCCCTGCTCAATAATGTCCACGACCTCAAAACCCTCATTAAACCCTACTATAATATTAAGTGGTTTATCGGCGGCCAGTTTGGACGAGCTAGTTTCCAACCAAACAGTATGCCCTAAAGCTCCTGTGGTTAGAATCAAGCCACTTAATAACGCTAAAAATAGCCCCGCTGGGACTAGCGACTTCTTTTGAAACATTAAAATCCTCCCCATAATTTACTGGTCAATAAAATTAGGCCAGCAAAAAAAAGTCTACAGTCGATTGACAGATGAAATATTTGAATAATTAAAATTTTCAATAATAGCGCACGTAAGATTCCAGAGGGTTTCTAGGCTCTAAAGCCTTAAAATCCCTATCGCTCTAATATTAAGTTTTTTTAATTTTTCGCGTTTATAAATAGCTTTGCTTAAAGTTTTTGTTTTTTAAAGACTCACATCAGAATCTATCTAAATTACTTGCCAACAAAAAACGTTAGGCTATTGATGTAAACCGACTCAACAAATTCAGTTTTATCCTCGCTAGGCACGGAATGTGTGACATTAAGAATCCATAGGCCATCTTTGGCTGGCAGGAAATCGATTTCGCCCTTTTTGTCCGTGTTACAATAAAAAGCCTTGGCCGCTCCATAGGTTCCAGACGGGTTATAACCCCGAAAATCCCCTAAGACGGTGGCCCTAGCCAAAGGTTGGCCCTCAAAAAGGACTTGGACTTTCAGCGAGCCACCCGCCTTTAAGCTCGCGGGATTTTTTAAGGGAATTATTTCCAGAGCCGATTTAGCTATGGGTTTGGTCACAAAATCGTCGCTAACCGAGCCATCAACGTTAATGACGTGCTTATCGCTCATGAAATATTTCTTTTTAGGGTTATCCCCATGACCCATGACTCTTGGCTCTAGCTCGGTAAAACCTATATAACTCCCAGCTTTTAACGGCTTTTCGGTCACAAAATCATAGTTTTTGCCCCCAGCGGGCTTGGCCTTGATCTCGCCTTCTGGCCCCAAAACTATAGGCGCCGCGATATTGGAGACAGCTTGCTCCATGATATCCACGACCTCAAAGCCATCATTAAAGCCTACTATTATATTTAGGGGTTTATTGGCGGCTAGTTTGGGGGAACTCGTCTCTAGCCATAAAGTGTGCGACCAAGCCCGGGTTGAGAGAGCCAAGCCGCTGAAGATAGCCATAGCTAGACCCGCTAGGACTAGCGATTTGTTACGCGACATAAAAACTAAAGCCTCCAAAAAACTTCATTAGCCATTATAAAATTCTCGCGGAAAAGACCACGCTAATTTAATTGAATTTCAGAATCATTTTCATTTTACGGCTCCCAATTTTTCTTGTCAAGGCCCGTCAAGGGCCAGTCAACAAAAATTTTCTGGCTTTCTATTATTATAAATTATGAACTTTTTCAATGTTTTAAATGGTATAATATTTTCTGAAATTCCATTAAAAAGCCCAATTCAATCTTTTAGCTCCCTGGCCAAAAAACTAAATTTTTTTTACGGCTTACTGTAAATTTTATTAATTGACTAACCAAATAAAGGCGATTTTGGCCTTGACTCAGAGGACTCTCTTAGAGGAAAATATTATAAATTTTTGATAATGTTTATAAACGCTCAATTTATTTCAATTTTGACTATAAATTATCGTCAATTATTTTAAGTCAAAAAAATATTCCTTAGCGAAAAAAATATTCGCCAAAAAATATTCGCGAACTAGCCACTCTTTTGGCCTTCGGATTTTCCGCTCTCTCAAAAAAATTAAATTTTATCTTGATTTTTTAATATTAAGAAAATCGCGCTGGGGGAGACGATATTTACGAGGCTTAAAATAACGGCCAAAGATAATATTTCCAGATTATCTTCTTTTTCCTCTTAAAAGATCAAATGAAAGTCTTAAAATTAGGGCGAACTAGAAAGCGATCTTAGGATATTAGGGATTGTTATTCGGAATCTATTCGGCAATCAGCCCCAAAGTCTCTTTCAAGAGCCGGATTTCCTTGGCGTAGCCAGGCAAATCGTTAGGGGTTTCTAAGATTATGGGCCGGCCAGCCAGTTGGGGATGACTAATGACCTTAATGAGAGTATCTAGACCCATCTGGCCTTCGCCTAGTTTGGCGTGCCGGTCTTTATGGCTGGATTTAGGGTTTAAGCTGTCATTCAAATGGATGGCCTTAATTTTCTTTAAACCCACCACCCGATCAAATTCCTCCAAAACCCCTTCGAGATCATTTATCAGATCGTAACCCGCGTCGTGGACATGACAGGTATCAAAACACACGCCCACCCGCTCTGGAAACTTAAACTTAGCCAGCATATAGGCCAGCTCCTCAAAAGTTCGGCCAAGCTCCGTGCCTTTGCCAGCCATGGTTTCCAAAAGGATCGGGTTCTCTAGGTTATCGGGGTAGGCGTTATTTAATAGTTCCATGGTGGAGTCCATCCCCGCTTGGGCTCCTCGACCTAGATGACAACCAGGATGAAGGTTATAGAGAACCTTGGGCATAAAGGCCAATCTCTCAAAATCATCTTTTAAAATGTCCTGGGCCAAACCTTGGGTTCGGGGATCTACTGAGGCGGTATTTAAGGTGTAAGGGGCGTGGGCCACCAAAGGCCCAAACCCCTTTTCCTCGGTTAGTTTTAGGAGAGCCGCCACATCCTCGGGCTTTAGGGCTTTGGCTTTAGAGCCTCGGGGATTGCGGGTAAAGAACTGAAAAACGTTGGCCCCTAAGCCCAAAGCCTCTTGACCCATTTTTAAATAGCCGCTAGAGACGGATAGATGGCACCCTAAAAACACTAGCCTTTACTCCTAATATGCCTCAACCAAACCCAAAGTCCCTAAAACGAAATCCCGGCCATAAGCCTCAACTTGGGCCAGTTTTTCCTCCGGCCAATCAGAAGGTTCCTCAACCAGCCGATAACCCACAAAAGAAAAAGTCCGGGGAAAACCAATAGAATCAAAAAAGTATTTCATGGACAGCTTAATGGGCGTAAATAGATCTTTCCCCTTAGTGGCGCCCACGGATAAGACTAGCCCTTTGGGCTCAACCGGAAATTGTCTTTTCTGGCCTAGTTTATAGATTCTCGACCAAAAAACTTGAACTCGGTCAATAAAGGCTTTCCCGAGAGCGGGTACCCCATAAAAATAGACGGGGGTGGCGATTACTAACCGAGAGGCTTTTTCCAAAGCTGGCAGAACTAGATCCATGTCGTCGCTGAACCGGCACTGGCCTGTTCGGTAACAATCGCCACAGCAGACACACCCTTGGATATTTCGGCCAGCCACGGAAAAGATTTCTAAGGTTCCCCCCGCCTCGGTCACCCCTTTTTGGAAACGCTTCAACATGACCGACGAGCTTCCTAGAGGCCTGGGACTTAAATGCAAGCCCAAAATGAGCTGATTATCTATAGCCATAAATCGCCTCCCACGCCAATCTGGCTTATATTTTAAAGAGCTATAATTCTAAGTTCTTTAAAGCTCCTCATTTAACTTAGCTTTTAAGCGCGCCAAAACTTCCACCCCTACTGGGCTATGACGTTTGACCCAAGTGATGGGGACGCGTTTATTGGCTCCATGAAAATCCGAGCCAGCCGTGATCGCCAGATCAAAACGCCTGGCCAATTGAACGAAAAACCTGATATCTTCTAAGCTATGATCTGGATGATAGGCCTCTAAGCCCACTAAGCCATCTTTTTTCCATTGGGGCAAAATCTCTGGCCATTCCTTCGGCGGCAGTTTTAAACTACGAGGGTGAGCCAAAACCGGAGCGTAGCCCACGTCTCTGAGCGTTCGCAAACCCTCTTGGGGAGAAAGCCGAACTTTCGGGACATAGGCGGGTTGGCCTTTCCCGAGAAACATATCAAAGGCCTCTTGAATGGAGTGACAATAGCCCTTCTCAATCATGGCTTTAGCGAAATGAGGCCGCCCAATTTGCCCCCCGCCAGAAATCTCGGCGATCCTAGACATCTGGAGATCCAACCCCAATTCGATTAAACGGCTAAATAAGCGCTCATTCCTTTGAGCCCTTAAATCTTGAAGCCCGGACAATAATAAAGGTCTTTCTGGAGAGCCTGGCAATTCCAAGCCCAAAAGGTGGGTGACGCCGGAAAACTTTAAACTTAGCTCCACGCCGCCTAGGACTCTAAAGCCAAGCTCCTGGCCCGCCTTTTTAAACTCCGCGACCCCTTCCATCGTGTCATGGTCGCACAGGGCCAGACCGGCCAAACCCGCTAATTGGGCTAACCTAACCAATTCCCGCGGCGAGAAGGTGCCATCCGAGGCGGTGGAATGGGCGTGCAGATCTAACCTTTTCAAGTCATTTCACCCATAAGGCCTTATAACTAGGCTCCTTAAGTAGCTCTTCGGCTAAACCAGTTGAAACTTCTCCCTTAACAAAAGGCTCATAAGATAGCATGGCCCTTAAAAAGGTTATATTGGTTTTAATGCCCTCGATCTCAAACTGACTCAAAGCCTCGGACAAGCGCTTTATGGCCTCGGCTCGATCTTGGCCTTTGGCGATGACCTGAGCCACCATGGGATCATAAAAGGGCGTGACCTTGGCTCCCTCGACAAAACCAGTCTCCACCCGAATCCCCGCGCCGCTTGGTGGCCGGAAGACCTTTAATAAACCGGGGGAAGGCAAAAATCTCTGGGAGTCCTCAGCGTAAACTCTAGCCTCTATGGCGTGGCCTAGGGGCTCATCTGGGGGTTGGGGCAAATCAGTAACTTTGGAGCCACTAGCTAACTTAAGTTGGGCGATAACCAAATCATAGCCAGTAATCTCCTCAGTTACGGCGTGTTCCACTTGAAGACGCGGATTGACTTCCAAAAAGGCGAACCCACTAGAAGCGCCATATAAAGTCTCAACTGTGCCCACATGGTCATAACCCATATCAGCCATCACTTTGGCCGCGAGTTTAGCTAGATTTCGGAGCTCAGAGACCTCTAAATTGGGGGCGCCGGCTTCTTCCACGATCTTTTGGCGACGCCTTTGGATGGAACAGTCCCTTTCAAAAAGATGGAAACTCTTCTGGCCATCGGCCACTATCTGAAACTCCACGTGCCGAGGATTTATGACGAGCCTTTCCGCGTAAAGTTGATCCCGACCAAAACCTCTTTTAGCTTGAGAAGCGGCGGTTTCTAAAGCCGCCGCTAACTTCTCCGGCTCGAGGACTGGAATCATGCCAATCCCGCCCCCTCCGCCAGCGGGTTTCACCAAAAGGGGAAATCCGAGCTTTTGAGCCGCCGCGAGTTTTTCGTCCAAAGTTCCGGTTAAGATGTCAGTCGCGGGATTAACGGGCAAGCCTCTTTTGGCCATCTCTTTTTGAGAGCTAACCTTATCCCCAAAAACCGTGAGGGCTTGAGGTTTGGGCCCAATAAAAACGACGCCAATCTCTTGGAGCTTATAAGCGAACTCCGCGTCCTCGGCTAAAAACCCATAGCCCGGATGGAGAGCCTCAGCCCCAGACGCCTTTACAGCCGCCAAAACCCGCTCATGGTTCAGGTAGCTTTCGAGAGGCGGCGGCGCTCCCAAGACCAGAAACTCGTCAGCCTCGCGGACATAAGGCAGATCTTGATCCGCTTCGGAACAAAAGACGACGCTTTTGACGCCTAATGACCTTAAAGCCCTAATGAGCCTTTGAGCCACAGCCCCGCGATTATTGATAGCCACCTTAGAAAACATGGCGATGACCTTTAAGTGGAAAAACGGGCCTCTTGGAAAAGCCCAATGTCCTTAAACGGAAAAAAGACATAAAAAACCCTTTTAGCGCGAAAAGATTAGGCCGGTCAATTAAGCCCAAGTCAGAACGACTAACCTTATCATAGACGATTAAGGATTATTTATCAAAAAGGCGTTAAAAACGGAATAAAGCTTTGTCGGATAATTTTTTGATCTCTCATAATTTCATAATTATTAATACTTATTTTGCTCCTCACAATACGCTTAAAAATTAGAGTTCCAAAAATTATTAGAGGCCTCCTTAATCGCGATTTTTAGGAAAATTCGCCTAATCAATTTGTCGCTCAAGTTATCGCTCAAGTCGCTCTGACGCTGTAGCCTTTTCCTTCTTTTCGAAATCATTATTTCCAAACAAGATCCGAAAGCTCTTCCCGCTTCCCGCTGACTTAATCAATTGTTAGATAAAATCAAAAAAATAAAGTCGCCTTCATTATCGCAAGGCCTGTCCCGCGCTAGGTTCCGAGGCGTGTCCAGCGTCTTCGCCAACCTGAAAGAAAAAAAACGCGAAAATTAAGTTTTATTTCGGCCTAGTTCTCTTAAACGCGGGTTTTTGACCAATAGGCGGCAAGGATCGCGTTAAAATCTTGAGCTCAAACAGACGACTCTTGCCAAAAAAAATAGAGCTGAGAGGCTAGTGGCTTTTCTGGGTAGAAATTTATTAGAGCGCGACGTTAGTTATTTGGCCAAACTTTTTAACTGGCTGAAGGCGAAAGATAAACCAAAGCCTTCCGCCTTGAGAGAAGCTTATTTAAGCCATAACCTAAAAAAGCCCCAAAAGCCATCATGGCCGCGTAATCCAGAATATATAGCCCTAATGATCTTTCCAGATCGAAAAAGACAAATCTTGATTTTAAGAACATGTAGCTCAAAAGTTCATTCGCTTTTATGGCGTAAACCCCATAAAGGCCCAATAAAACAATTAATGATCTAAAGGCTATAATCAAGGGTTTTGGCCAGGGTTTAAGGCTAAAGGCCATTCTTATTTCGCTGGCGAGATGGCCCCAATTATAGCCCAGGTGCAAAGAGACCAGGAAAAAACCCCAATAAGAAAACAATAAGTGAGTTAGCCTGGCCCAATAGGTAAGCTTGGGAATAGACAAAGCGCTAAAAACATATCTGGAAATAAGGACGCCGCTAGCGATTAAGCCTAAGATAGCCACCGCGGCTAAGACGTAAATTACAATGTTAATCGCTCGTTTCGAGAAAAAATGACCTTTAAATATCGCCAAAAGGCTTTGGCGATTAAAAATTAGATGGATCGCGAGCAAGAAGAAGATCGTCACGCCAATCCACTCATGATGCCTTTCCCCTAAAACCATATAAGGCATGGCGGATAAAAAACTCATAATCAAAGCCAGATCGATAGCCAATCTTAGCCTAGCCTTGGTCTGGGGAGAAGATTTAGCGGTTGCGGAAGAATTCATGGCTCATCTATCTTATGAAAAAGGCTTGTTAAAAAAAAAGCGATCTTAGACAATAGCTTAAGAAAAGGGAATCGGCGAAAGGCTCTCAAGCCAAAGATCGGCGAAAAAAACGACTAAAAAAACGAATAGAAAAGGCGCGGAGCTGTTAAGTCCGTAAAATATGCGCTATTTTTATGGTTAAGTCAAGAGCGAAACCAAATCCCTTGGCTTAAGCCAGCCATCTCGTAGTAAGTCTTGTCTATTAAGCTTAAAAATCTTTATTTATAATTAAATTTTGATCTAAAAACATCTTATCATTAAACTAAGTCTAAAACACTATGATTCTTTCTATTTTTTAAGATAAAAACCGTTGATATTATTCCGTGACCAAAAATATTTGGGTCAGGCCGGTCAGAGCCAATCAGTTTGGCCAAAGCGGTCTATTTTTCTTGACCAATTTCGCGCCTTCTCACAGAGGCGCTTCTGGATATTCTCAAAAAACTGGGCCACCGAGTGAATATTGATTTTCTAAATTTCTCAGAAAAAGTGGGCCACCCCCAAAGTCACGCGCTTAGAAAACTAGCCGCGGACAAGGCTTAAGAGCGGCCTATTTTTTTGAGAATTTAACATTTTCCCCCTTGAGGGTGCCCCAATTTTGCCGCGAAATGTTGGCCAAAATGGCCTAGAAATTTTTGAGAATACCCACCCGAATTCTCAAAAAACTGGGCCACCGCGCGAATATTTTCTTCTAAAATTCTCAGAAAAAGCGGGCCACCCCCCAAAGTCGCGCGCTTAGAAAACTAGCCGCTGACAAGGCTTACGAGTGGCCTATTTTTTTGAGAATTTAACATTTTCCCCCTTGAGAGTGGCCCAATTTTGCCGAGAAATGTTGGCCAAAATGGCCTAGAAATTTTTGAGAATATAACCCGAATTCTCAAAAAATGGGCCACTTTTCGTGGAGCGCGGTAGGCTAAAATTGGCGAACTTTTTATTTAAGCGAGCCTTTTCTTTGGCTTTGTTTATAAAAAAATTAAGCGCCTGGGGAGATTCAAATGAACTCACCCCCAGGCGCTCCTCCCACCAACCAATCGTCCGCTGTCTAGCCTAGACTTTTAAGACGGTCGCGCGCTTTAGGCCTAGACCTACCAATTTATTGTCCTAAATTCTTTGACGCGCTCAGAGAAAAGGCGCG
>JAISWW010000128.1 GCA_031270705.1 Deltaproteobacteria bacterium | reverse complement strand
TGATAAAGAAAATTTAAAACAAATTAATCTTTGTTTATTATTTGGAGAGGAATCAGGACTTCCTGTTTTCTCAGTTGAATATAATGGTTCTTTAAATGATGTAAAAACATTCCATACAATAATTGCTCAATTAGATATATTAAAAAACTCAAAATATAAATTAGTGCTAGATAAAGGATTTTATAGCACTAATAATATTGATTATATGATCTCTAAAGTAATATCATTTTTGATTGCTGTTCCAGTTAAATCTAATTATGTAAAATCAATTATTGAAGAAAATTATAATTTAGAAGATGATTTTAATTCATCCTTTATTATTGGTGATGACATAATGTTTTGTACAACAAATTATATTAAATTGGATAATAAAAAACTTTACGGCCATTTATTTCTTAATTTAAACACTAAAAATTCAAATAAGTCTATAATAATACGTAAAGCAAATCAAATGCTTGAAGAAGCAACAATGAATCAAAATAAATATATCAATGATTCAGCCTATAAGAATGTTTTATCATTTAAAAAATCATTTAAATCTCTGACTGGATATTATGTTAAAATTAAATCTAACTTATTAACTAATATGGGACATGAAAGTTATCTTTTTTTACTTTCAGATGTAATTTCTGACCCAAAAATAGCTCTTACGATATATTGAAATAAAAATATTGTTGAAGAAGCTTTTAATAGGCTTAAAAATTATCTTAATTTAGATAGATTATTAGTTCACAGCAATCAAATTATCAAATCAAAACTATTTGTTGATTTTTTATCTTTAATATTTGTATCTTATATACATAATGTTATGGTAGAAAATAAATTGTATTCTCTATATACTATGGAAGAATTAATAAATCATCTTAGTGATGCAAATAAATTGTAATAAAAGGTAAAACTTATATTTATCCATTTACTTCTAAGCAAATTGAAATATTTAAATTTTTTAATTGCCCAATTCATAAACTTTCTACAACTTAACTTTGGGGCTCAATTTTGTAGCCGTACAGACCTTCGGGATTTTAGGATAACAATTATAATTTTTTAAGTTTGACAGAGATGGGTTAGGAAATTTGACGACGCTCGAAAGATTTTCAGCTAACGCGTCAAAAAAATAATTCCCGCTCAAGCGACGCGTAAATTTTTTTACGCGTCGCTTACTGGCTATTAGACAAGAATATTACTTCTTCTTGGCCCATAAATTAGGCGAAGCTCCTATTTCCAAAAGATCGCTAATCTCATAAGAGACCGTGACCGAGCCAGCCACGTAACCCCAGCATTCATAAGGATCCAAATAAATAAAGAGGCCATCTTTTGTTAAGGTGACATTACCCAACTCAGCCAATTGTTTGGCTTTAAGAAAAGAGCGAGGCGGATCGGGAACCGTCTCCCGCTCGCAAGGCGCGTCACCATATTTAGCGGGCAAAGTCGCTCCGCCTCCGAATATCCCTTCCGCGAAGGCGCAGGTACCATCAACAATATATTCCCAAAATTGAGGGAGGCTTTTTTCTGGATTCGGAAAAAGATCCTTAACGGTTAGCTCTCGGCCAGTTTTAAGATTAAAAGTCGCGACCGTAAACTCGGTTGAGGGATGATTGCCGCCAGTATCTATGTTGGCGGTAAATAAAAAGGAGATTATCCCTGGCTTGGGGGAATAAGCGTCAAATACGCGTCTAGCCTCAAATTGTAACACTTTCTTGGAATTTAAGCATATCTCTTGTCCTTCGCCTCCAAACCCTTCAAAAGCCTCCAGAAATATGGGCTTAGTCTTGGACAAAGTAGATTTAGCCTCTTTGGCCAATAAATTGTCTAGCCATTCGGCTCCAGTTCCGGCTGGATAATAGACCGTGGTTTTAGCGGTATACTTGGGGCACAAAGGCGCGGCGTCAACTCGGGAGACTTCTTTAATGATTAATTTGGGCAAATTCGGGGCAATGGTATTGCCAGGGCCATCTCTCCGGCTCTCCTTTTTTTCCTCGTTATTGGGCGTATAAAAGCCATCCCTAGAATAGGGATCGTCTTCGGGATTATAGTCTTCCGCGTTTTGGCCTTCCGCCTGAGCTTGTTGAGCGTTTTCGGGGGCCACCGGACTCTCTGGGCTATTCTGGGCGGTAAAAACCTGGCTAGAGGGAGCGGCTGGGACTTCTGACTCCGCCTGGGCCCAAGCCATTTTCCCCGCCCCAAAGGCCCAAAAAATCGCCATTATAAATATAACTAAAATCCCATTTTTCACGACGCGTCTCCTTTTCTATCCTATGGTCTTTATAGGGACTTTATGGGGTCTTTATAGGCCCTACTCTCTAGAGAACCCTAACCAAAAAATGACTTAAGCCAATTTCAAACGAAAAACATTCATAATCATTCTAATTATTATTTAAACAACAACTATTTTAAATTTTAAGCTCTTACTTCCCGCAGAACCGCCCTAAACTCCCGCTCGCCTTTGGTCTTTTTAGAAATTGAGCTTAGTTTACCATTTGGCGGGGGTTTGCCCACAATTTTTTGGCTATTTTCTGGTTTGTTTTTTGTTTGGCCAAATATTAAAAAGCGGCTCAAAATCCCTCGCCAAAAGGCTTCTTGGCTCCCCCGCCCTCCGCCAAGCCTAAAAAATACCCTTTGATTTGAGCTATCTATACCATTAATAACTATATAATAAATAATTTTTCTTTAAATTTTTAACTATTAACAATATTTATACAATTTTGGATTTTTTTCCAGTTGACATCTGGAAGATAAATTTGGATAATGCTTGATCGGCTTTTGGCTAGCCTACTGGCTTGACCGATTTAGGGCCTTATTTTAGGCTCTATTGGGTTTCTCTTGACGGGCCAAATAGCCAAAAAATTTAGCTCCGGAGATAAATGTCATGCTGGAATCCATGGCTGGCCTGAAACGCAGCCATTATTGCGCCGAAATCGACGAAACTTTATTAGGCCAAGAGGTCACCCTCATGGGCTGGGTTCAACACCGTCGCGACCACGGCGGTCTGGTTTTTATCGATTTAAGAGATCGCTCGGGTTTAGTGCAAACGGTCTTTAACCCGCAGGAAGATCCCACGACCCATGAAAAAAGCCACGACGTTCGGGCTGAGTATGTTCTGGCTCTGGTGGGTCGGGTGAGAAGGCGCCCGGACGACATGGTCAACCCCAAGCTAAAAACTGGGGCGGTCGAGGTCTTTATCCGCGAGCTCCGCGTTTTAAACGTGGCCCAAACCCCGCCTTTTGTCATTGAGGATCACGCGGAAGTCACGGAAAACGTGCGTTTGCGTTATCGATACCTTGATCTGAGACGCCCCTCGGTTTTGAAAAACTTTGTTCTGCGCCATAATTTGTCACGTTTGACCAGGGACTATTTCGCGGAAAAGGGATTTTTGGAGGTGGAGACGCCGGTTCTCACCAAATCCACGCCCGAGGGGGCGAGAGATTATTTGGTGCCCTCAAGGCTATCTCCCGGCTCTTTTTACGCTTTGCCCCAGTCGCCTCAGCTTTTTAAACAGACTCTCATGATGGCTGGGATTGATCGCTATTGCCAAATCGTTAAATGTTTTCGCGATGAGGATCTCAGAGCCGATCGCCAGCCAGAGTTCACTCAGGTGGATCTGGAGCTGTCCTTCGCCTCCCAAGCCGAGATCATGGAGATATTGGAAGGCTACATGGCCCGGGTCTTTAAGGAGATCTTAGGGGTAGAGATAAGTTTGCCCCTCCCGCGCCTGACCTACGCCGAATCCATGCTCCGCTATGGCAACGATCGCCCAGATCTGCGCTATGGCTTGGAAATCCAGGACGTCACCCAGATCTTTAAAGACTCCAAAGCCCAGGTTTTGGCTGAGGCTGGCCGAACTGGCGGAGTCGTGCGGGTCATTCGCGCCCCAGGGGCGGCTACCTTTTCCCGGAAACAATTGGATGATTTGGTGGCTTTGGCTATCTCTCTAGGCGCTAAGGGTTTGGCTTGGATTCGCTTAAGCCCAGATGGTTGGCAGGGGCCTTTGGTCAAATTCTTAAGCGAAGAGGAAAAAACGGCTCTAGTTTCGGCTCTGGGAGCCGAAACGGGCGACGTTTTGTTCTTTGGGGCTGATCAAGATGAGGTCGTGGCTAAGGTTTTAGGCCAAATCCGCCAGCGTTTGGGCCAAGATTTAGGTTTAGTGGATGGCTCGGCCTTTTCCTTGACCTGGGTCACGGATTTTCCCATGTTTGAGTATGATCTGGAGTCGCGCCGCTGGGTGGCCAAGCACCATCCCTTTACCGCGCCTTTGGAGGAAGACGCGCCTCTTTTGGCCACCGATCCCAAATCAGTTAGAGCCAAAGCTTATGATCTGGTTCTAAATGGCACGGAAATTGGCGGCGGCTCAATCCGGATCCATCAGGCTGAGCTCCAAAATCAAGTTTTTGAGGCTTTGGGTTTGCCTTTGGAGGAAATCAAAGAAAAATTTGGCTTTTTCCTGGAGGCTTTGGCTTATGGAACCCCGCCCCATGGCGGCTGCGCTTTTGGCTTGGATCGCCTGGCCGCTCTTTTGGCCGGCGTCAATTCCATTCGGGAAGTTATCGCTTTCCCCAAAACCCAAAAAGCCGCCTGTTTGCTCACCGAGGCCCCAGGCGCTGTGGCCACCAAACAACTAATGGAATTAGGCTTAAAATTAGATCTGCCATCTGATTAATTTTTAAAGGTAGCCTTTTTGGTTATCTATCCAAATAAAGGAGGCCCTTCGCCGTGGCTAAGGAAATTTTGTTACATACTCGGCCTGAAAAACGTAAGTTTCAAGTCATTGAGCCGGGTCATCCTCGCCTTTTCCGGGAAATTTTCCCTTACACCGAGATCCCGCGGGTCAATTTCGACTTTCTCCAAGCCACCCCGCATATGGCCGAAGAGCCGCTCATCACGGACACGACCTTCCGCGATGGCCAACAAGCTAGGCCCCCTTACTCGGTCAAGCAAATAGTTGAGGTCTATAAATTTTTGTCCCGCCTTTCTGGAACGGAAGGGATCATCAGAAAGTCGGAGTTTTTCCTCTTCAGTCAGCGCGATCGTCAGGCCGTGGACGCTTGCCGGGCTTTGGGCTTAAAATTTCCCATCATCACTGGCTGGATCCGGGCCGTCGCGGAGGATTTGAAGCTGGTCAAGGAGATGGGCATTCCGGAGACCGGGATTCTGACCTCCATCTCCGATTATCACATCTATTTAAAACTGGGCCTTAATCGCAAAAAAGCCCTGGATAAGTACCTAGGGCTAGTCAAAGAGGCTCTCTCTTATGGCATCGCTCCGCGCTGTCATTTTGAGGACGTGACGAGGGCTGACATCTATGGCTTGGCTATCCCCATGGCTCAGCAATTGAAGCTTTTGTCCGAGGAATCGGGGGCCCCCATCATTGTCCGCTTGTGCGACACTTTGGGCGTGGGCGTGACTTATCCTGGGGCGGCATTGCCTAGATCCATTCCGCGGCTCATTCGGGCTTTCATAGATGAAGCCGGGCTCTTAGGCTCCCAGATGGAATGGCACGGCCATAACGATTTCCACAAAGGCTTCGCCAACGCCGTGACCGCTTGGTTTTATGGCTTAGGCTCCATAAATGGCACTTTATTGGGGTTTGGCGAGCGGACTGGCAATACGCCCATTGAGGCTTTGCTAGTGGAAAGGGCGGCCATTTGCGGCATGAGCCCAAGCGTAGATTATCGGGCCATCACGGAAATGGGCGAGTATTTTGAGCGCGAGTTATCGGTGCGGGTGCCCTTTAATTATCCTTTGGTCGGTCGGGACTTTAACTCCACCTCCGCTGGCATCCACGCCGATGGGCTCCAGAAAAACGAAGAAATCTATAACATTTTCGACACCAAAAAGATCTTGGGTCGGCCCCCTTCCATTACCATTAACGACAAATCGGGCCTGGCGGGCTTAGTTAACTGGCTGAACCATCGGCTCCACTTGACTCAAGGCCAAGTCATGGACAAACGCCACCCCGCGGTCATAAAAATGCATAAGCATATCCAAAAAGAGTACGAAAAGGGCCGGCTCACCAACATGTCCAACCGGGAGCTAGAAAAACTGGCTCGCTACTTCTTGCCTGGGCTCTTACAATCTCAATTTGATCGCTTAAAGCTCAAAGCGAGGGAGCTGGCCCACGATATTATTGTCGATAAGCTGGAAGACCCTATTATTAGATCCATGAAGTCCGCCCAGCAAGAAGCTTTGATGGAAAAATGGGTTACTGAGATCCCCTTTGTTCAGTTTATGTATATAACTGACAAATCGGGCCTAAAAACCACCAAAAACGTGGCCGCCAAACACGAAAAAAAGCTCTACGCGGGGCAACAGGACGTGGGGGAAAACCTCTCCGATCGGATCTGGTTCGCTCGGCCCATGGAAGATGGGGCCATTCACGTGACCGATTTCTACACCTCCCGCTTCACCGGGGCTCTGTGCATTACGGTGAGCGGGCCCATCTTGGACGAGACGGGCCAAATTGTGGGGGTCTTGGGCTTGGACATCCGGTTTGAGGATTTGGTGAAAATGGAAGTGGATAACCTCGACGATCTCAATGGCGAGGTAATTTAAGGAATATTTTCCGCTCGGGCCAATTATTTCTGAGGCTAATTCTTAGAACTAAAATAACCATTGCCCCTAAAGGCTTAAGAGGCGGAAATTCGCTTAAATAATGTGGCCAATAAAACCTGGCCTTTTTAAAGAGCTAAATAGTTCGCTCAAGTCTAGCCTTATATTATAGGAATCTGTTCTATTCAATTAGGGTTACTTCAAGCGACTCATTAAATTTAGCTTTAGGCCAAACATGCGCTTTGATTTTTACGAGGCGATATTTTTAAAAAAAAGTTTGACTTTGAGCCATAATTTGGTATTATGGGGGTAGCCTCTTTTGAGTTATATTATCTTGTCTTTAGTCTTAAGTTTTTCGACAATCTCGCGATGACCCGGCCACGGTTAAAAAAGCCCTCAGTTTGTCCAAAAAGGCTATAGCCTAAAGCGGAGGGCGTGAGTCAAAATTATTATATATTTTGGCTTGATTGGAACTTTAAGCGTTAACTAGACATGAGTACCTAGCCATATCTAACTAGTCTTAAACTAACTAGTATTAGTAATTAGCTACGCTCTATTTAGACGCTTAATAGATCCAGAAAAAGTCCTCCCCAAGTTTCAACCGCGGATATTTGTTCCATGTTAACAAAACTATTTCTGTTCTTGGAAAAAGCGTCTTGGGCCAGATTACGGATCTCCATACCAGCGGGTTTGCTTTTGAGCCTCATAGGCTTAACTTTGGCCTTGCCGGGCACCAATCTGCCGTTGGAGGGATCTGTCTACGACCTCATGCTGACTCTCCGGGTCAAGTCCGATAACCAGGTTGATCCCACGCCCATTGTTATTATCGCCATTGACGACTTTAGCCTCAATAATCCGCGTCAGTCTCGCCCGGAGCTCTTTTCCCCAGGGGTTTACGGCTATATATTGGAAGCCATGGTCTTAGGCGGGGCCAAGGCGGTGGCCATTCTGCAGAATCTCCCGTCTAACGATAGCCGTTATTATACGGTCAGCGAAGAATCCATGTGGTTTCAGTCCGTCCAAACAGCCCAAAAAGCTGGGATTGACGTTATTTACGGCTTTCGCTGGCTGGCCGATCGCCCTTTTCGCCCGGCTCCCAAATTTATGGAGATCATGGGTTACGACAAACTGGGCTTTGTGAACCTTTATCTTGACCGCGACGGGAAACTGCGGAGCCAGCGCTTAATTAACGAGCGGGTGGAGGGGGGCCAAAAAAACGTCGACTTTTCCTTCGCCTTTTTGGCGGCCAAAGCCATAAATCCCAACCTTGAGCCGTCCGAAGAGAAGGCTTATTTGGATTTTGGCGGGGCTTTTAAAAAATTTAGCTTCGCGGACATCTTCACAAAAGCCATGGATGGCGAGGTGGATTTTTTTAAGCGCCATTTTCAGGACGCTTTGGTTTTGATTGGCCCCACCAACTCCTTAAACATGGATAGCTACCCCACCCCTCTATCCAATTACGACCAAGGCTTTCATGGCTGGCGACTGACCCCAGCCGTCGAGATTCACGCCAACGCCATCCGCACCCTTTTGTCGCGCCGGCAATTACTAAGCCCGGGTCTAGCCACCATTTGGTTTTTCTTTTTTGGCTTGTCGCTCGTGGCTTTGGCGCCTTTGACCTTTAGTCGCCCGAAAACCTCTTACCCCATGGTTTGGTTTCCCACCGTCTTGACTCTGGCCTACCCCTTCGCCGCCTATCAGGCTTTTAAGGGTTTGGTTTATTTGCCCGTCATCCCCGGCCTCATCGCTCTCATTTTGGCTCAAGCTTTGTATTGGGGCTTTCGGCTTTGGGAAACCCATCAAGTTCAAGCGGCTAGTCGTCAGGCTCTGTCTTTGTATCTAGATCAGGCCCTCTCTGACCAAATCATCGAAAACCCCGCGTTTTTAAATAGCCTAGGCGAATCTCGCGAGGTCACGGTCTTTTTTACCGATCTAGCCGGTTTTACGGCCATGGCCGAGACAATGGACACGACCAAAGTCGTGGAGATCCTGAACCGCTTCTACGAGACCATGACCGAGGCTATCGAGGAATATGGCGGGTTTGTCGATAAATTCGTGGGCGACGCCATCATGGCTTTTTGGGGAGCCCCAAAAAATGAGCCTCGACAAGCTATTTTGGCCTGTCAATCGGCTTTAAGGCAAAAAGAGCTTTTGGGCCATCTAAACCTGGAACTAGCCGCCAACGCCATGCCCACCCTCAGCTCGCAAATGGGTTTAAATACTGGCCAAGTCATCGCTGGCAATATTGGGGCCAAACGCCATAAAAATTACACGGTTCTCGGCGACACGGTGAATCTGGCCTCGCGCTTGGTCTCGGTCAATAAGATTTTTCACACCGAGATATTGGTCAGCGAAGCCACCAAAATCTTAGCCGCCGAAGAGATCGTCTTTCGGACGCTGGATCAAGTTAGGGTGCCCGGTCGCCAGCAGAGCCTCAAAATCTATGAGGTCGTGGCCGAAAAAAGTCGCCTCGATCCTAATATGGCCCTGTGCGTGAACTTTTTTGAAAGAGCCTTAAAACACTACTGGAAACAAGATTTCACCGGGGCTTTAACGAGGTTTGAGGCGGCTTTGAAAGTCAAGCCCGATGATGATCCCAGCCATATCTTTGTTCAGCGGTGCCGGCAATTTATCGCTAAACCGCCCACCGACTCCTGGACGGGGATCACGGTCTTGGATTTGCGCAAAACCCACGTGGGCGAAAACGTCAAAAAAAGCCGCGTCCCTGAGGCCCCGCCGGAGAGCCCTTTAAAAGCGGCCAATGACAGCTAATTCCGCTTTATTTACCTAAAATAATCGCGCTAGCGGTGATTGGGCGATTTTTTAAGCGGGCTAAATTATGTTATATAATACGCTCGCTTTTCTCCATTTTATAAAGCCTCTCGCGACTCTAAAAAGGCTCTGCTAGATTATATTTAGGGAGCTATTTTTCCTAGCCAATAAAAAGTAAGCGAATCTCTTCTATAACTATAATTTTGAATTCTTCTAGCTCAAAAGGGCTCAGAAAAAGTTTTTTCGCGCCCAGCGAGTTTTAATAAAAACCGCGGCCATTTTTTCGCCAAATTAGCCGCCCTATTAGGCTAGAGGCCTAGGCGCCCTCTGAGATCCCCTATGAGATCCTATGGGGTTCCATATTTTCCATAATAATAATGATGTGTTAAAATCCTGGTCAGCCCTAGGACAGACGGCGGAACCGCTCTGGCGCCGCCTGGCTTAGTGGCTTCTTGTAAACAATTCTTTGGTTTAGAGCGTTTTTAGGATTTTATGGCCTCTATTTTGGCGAAACAACCTTCTTTAAAGCAACTAGTTCGGCGCTTGCTATTTTACTTTAGCCTGGCTCTTTTAGGCTCCTGGGGTTTGATCGTGCCCCGACTTTTTATTCTCCATTTGGAGCCAGCCCAAAAGACCGCCTCTATTTGGCTTTATCTGGACGTGGCCTCGCTCGCCCTCTTCATTTTTGGAGTTTTCATGGTTTTATACAACAACTCCATCTTAAAGCCTCGTTTACAACGTCTAACGGATTTAGGCGAGTCCCAATGGTAACTAAGACTCGTTATAAACTCGATATAATAATCTTCCCAGTCTTCTTTCATAATTTATTCACCGGATTTTATCCTTCTTGGTTAGGTCATGCTACTTGAGTTTGGGGCCTTAGTCGCCATTGTCACCCAAAAAGTCAGTTTTTTGGGGGCTTTCCTGGCTGGGCTCATCACTTTCCTCACCCCTTGCGTCTTGCCCCTGATCCCCGTGTGGATGGCTCTAGCCACGGGCCGCCAATTTTCCAAGGCTCCGGGCGCGACAAATTCGGCCAACGCGGCCACTTCCCCTTTCCAGGCTCTTTGGCCGACCCTATTTTTTATTCTCGGCTTTAGCCTGGTTTTTATCGGCTTAGGGGCCGCGGCGAGCGCTTTGGGCTCTATTTTAGCCGACAATCAAGATATCTTGCGATTAATTGGCGGAACAGCTATTATATTGTTTGGACTTACGCTCTTGGGTCTCAAATTGCCACCTTTTTCTTGGCTGGAAGGCCGACGTTTGGCTTTGCCCGAACGGGCGGGCTTTTTGGGCTCTTTTTTGGTGGGCCTCACTTTCGCGGCTGGCTGGACGCCCTGTGTGGGCCCAGTTCTTGGCTCGATTCTAGCCATGGCCACCCTCCAGCGTAGCTTGACTTTAGGCGCCCAATTATTGGCCGTCTATTGTCTAGGCTTAGCCCTACCTTTTGTCGTGATTGCCCTTTTATGGGGTCGAATCCTCCCTAAACTTAAGGGGTGGGGTCGTTTTTCCGCCTGGCTAAGCCGAATTTTGGGCCTTTTAATGGTGGCCCTGGGTCTATTGTTATTATTTGATAAATTATATATTTTATCTTTTAATTATCCTTATTAGACGCCGACAATACCATAAAAACTTAGTCTCATTATAATCCGAAATAGAGATCTTTTTATGATATTGGTCTTTTTTTCTTCTTAATGTTAGGTGATAACATGACTTCTTGGCCAAAAATATGCCTGGCCATTTTTATATTAACCATCTTTTGGGCCACCCCCAACCTTGGGGCTCAAGAATTTGTTATGCCCAAGGGCTTAAACGCTTTTACCTATGAGGCGGCCTTAAAAGACGCGACTACCAACAAAAAAACCATTCTTTTATATTTTTGGGCTGATTGGTGTCCAAGTTGTCGCCATTTTAACAATAACATTCTACCCGATAAAAACGTTTTAAAAACTCTAAATAAATCCTATTGCGTTGTCTCTATCAATACCGCCAAAGATCCTGACGGGTTAGCCAAAAAATTTCAGGTTAACGCCATTCCGGCTTTTATTTTCTTAGACGCCCAAGGCGAGCCCTTAACCATGCTCCCGGGGGCCGTGGAAGCCGACATTTTTGTTCTGGTTTTGGATTATGTTAGCTCCGGCTCTTTCGCGACCATGGATTTTGAGGAGTACGCCAAGCTCAAAACCAAGTAGCTTGGCTAAAATCGCCCGCGGCCATTAACCTAGCGCTGGTCAGAGCGCTATCATAGGAGCCACTGATGAAACGCCAAATCCTCACCGTTTGTCTGGCTTTGGTCGCGCTATTTCTGGCTTCAGCCTGCGCCAAGGTGGTTGGCACTGGGCGCTCCCAGTTAAGCCTGGTTTCTGACTCCCAATTGATTCCCGCGGCCGCCCAGCAGTATAGGCAAATTTTGTCGCGCCAAAAGCTGTCGAACGATTACGCGGGGACAAACATGGTGCGCCGGGTCGGCTCCCGCATTAGGCGAGCCGCGGAACAGTACTTATCCATGCACAATCGCCAAGGCGAATTGCGAAATTATAACTGGGAGTTTAATCTCATCGACTCCCAGGAGGCCAACGCCTTTTGCTTGCCGGGCGGCAAAGTGGCCGTTTACGCTGGTTTATTGCCCATCGCCCAAACTGAGGCGGGTCTGGCCACGGTAGTGGGCCATGAGGTGGCCCACGCCATCGCCCATCACGGCGCCGAGCGAGCTAGCCAGCATATGATGGCTAGCTTGGGGGCCCAGATCTTGGATTATGGTCTGGCCACGCGAGGGGTTTCGCAAATCTCGGGTCAAGCCATCATGACCGCTTATGGCTTAGGAGCCCAAATCGGCGTCCTCTTGCCATTTTCGCGCACTCACGAGTCGGAGGCGGATCGGATTGGCTTAAGCTTAATGGCCATGGCGGGTTATGAGCCCGAAGAGGCCATTGGTTTTTGGCGACGCATGGCTCTCAGCCAGAATCAACGGAATAAGCCGGCTTTTCAGTTTATGTCCACTCATCCCGCTGACAACACGCGGCTCGCCAATCTCCAATATTTTATGGCCGAGGCCAGATCCTATTATCGGCCCAATAGATACGCGCGATCCGCGGGTTCAGAAGAACCGAGACAAAGAATAAGGCCCCGACCTCGATCCCAAGACCAAGCCCAGCCCAGAGCCAGGGCCAAACCCAAGCCTAGGGCCAATCAAAGAGATAGGGCCAGAGAAAGCTCTAGGGCCAAAGAAAGAGAGCGGGCCAGAGAAAAAGCCCGGGCAATAGATCGGGCTCGCGAGAGAGAAGAAATGTATAGACAACAGCTAGAAAATTATGAGTAAAAAGAATTATGATTAAAAAATAGCTCAGCTCATTTTATAAGCGAAAAAAGTTTTTGATATATTTTATGATTCATCTATTGTTGCGCGCTCATTTTTCGTCTCTTTGTCTTTAAAAAGCGTATTGTTTGTCGTCGCGCGAGGTTTTGGTCTATGTTGGCTAACATAAATAAAGTCAAACCAGCCCCCGTCTAGGTTGGCCATAGGCCCATCTAACTCCTAATTTTAGGAATTAGATTCTAGTCTTTGGGCTATGTTTGGTTTTATAGAGTATTTTGTTGATTCAATGGTATTAAGTTTGTTTGTATTTGGCTAAACGCAAGGAATTGCTCCATAATGAACATTGTTAGACTAAAACCAGTCCCGGTATTTGGCCTTGTTTTGGCTCTCTTGAGCTTAATTTTGACCGGTTGCGCCGATCCGACCCGTCAAGTCATTGGGAAACCTTATTTGGTTGATTCGCCCACCCCGGAGACGATTTTCGGGGAAGCGACCATTGGCCCCAACGCCTCGAAAGAAGCTATCCAAAACATTAAGGCCCCGCCTTTGCCGCATAAAGGGCCTTTGACTTTGGACGAATGCTTAGAGATCGCTCAGAGAGTTAGCCCTTCCATTGACACCGCCCAGCAAGGTTACGTCGGGGCTCTCTGGGGTCGTTGGTCGGCCATCACTGATTTTCTGCCCGCCGTGAGCATGTCCTACCGAGTGACTCACCAAGGGGATTTAGCCAATACGCCAGGACACGGCTCTGGACGCGAACAGTACGCCTGGGGCACGACCGTCAGCCAGCCGGTCTTTATGGGCGGTCGCAATGTGGCCAATTATCTTCTGGCTCAATTAGGCGTTAGTCAAGCTGATATCACTAAAATACAGGCCAGAGAAGACCTTCTTTTAGCCGTGAAACAGGCTTATTTTAGTATTTTAGCTACTGAAAAAGCCTTAAATGTCGCTAGAACGACGGTAGTCAATTTGACTAGCCATTTGAGCGTGGCCCAAAACTTTTTTGAGGTGGGCATGGTGCCGCGCAACCAAGTTTTAGAGGCGGAGGTGGAGCTAGCCAAAGCTCAGCAAGAAGAGACCACCCAAGGCCGAAACCTGGTGGTCAATAAGGCCCGCTTAAACATCCTTTTAAGGCAAGCCGTGGACGCCAATATTCGGGTGACCGATGAGCTTAAATACTATAAGTTCCCCTTAACCTTAGATTTTTGCATGAATATTGGCTTAAACGATAACCCAGAGATTCGCTTAGCCAAAACCCAAGTGGAGTCGGGGGCGAAAAACGTGGATGTCGCTCGCTCTCAGCTCTATCCCCAGGTGGAGCTGGTCTACAATAACTCTAGCACAGGGAACACGGGCCGGGCTAGCGGTGGTTGGGGCCCCAACCCATCTTCCTGGACAGTGGCGGCGGTAGCCAGTATTAATGTCTGGGAATGGGGCAAAACCAAAGCCGCCGTGGAGCAAAGCAAAGTCGCTCTCAACCAGGCCATTAATAACCTAACTAGTTTAGAGGACAACACCAAGCTAGAAATTACCTCCAATTATCAAAGCCTTATCTCGGCTGGCCGCAATATTGACGTTTCGGCCAAAGCCGTGGAGTCGGCGGCTGAGGATTTAAGGATGGTTACTGAGCGCTACCAAGAGCAAGTGGCCACCAACACTGACGTTTTAGACGCCCAGACGCGGTATTCCAGCGCCCAGTATGAGCATTACCAAGCTTTGTATAACTATAACCTGGCTTGGGCGGCCATTGAGCGCTCATTAGGTCGCCGGGTTCCCGCTCAAGGTCTCCCGGATAGGCCAGCGCGCCGTCCCACCCCCCAGGATAACCGCTAAAAGCTCAATAATGAGCGCCAAGCGCCTACCTACCTCTCGCTTAACCCCAAAGTTTTTTCGGGTTAAGCGAGCCATAAGGATTATTGAGACCCCTTTATGACCCAAAAAGTTTTTTTGGTCGACGCCTTTATGGATGGGCCTTATTCTGGGGCTCCCACGGCGGTGGTCTTTTTAAATGAGCCGGTGGAAAAACTCAAAATGTCCTCCCTAGCCTCGGAGCTGGGTTGCCAAGAAACCGTCTTTCTCTTGGACACCCATGGGGGCTTTTTGCTGAGGTTTTTTTCGCTGGTTCAGGAAGTGCCTCTCTCCATTCACTCGTGCTTAGCGGCGGCTCATCTCATTTATGAGCTAGCCACGCGCCCGCCGGACAATCCCATAAAGTTTCATACCCAAGAAGGGGAAATTAGCGCTTCTTTGGCCGATGACCAAAAGGGGATAAACCTCATCGCCGCCTCCCAGCTTCTGGCTAAACTAGATCAAGCGCGCCTAGAGCAATTTCGGGATATCTTGGGTTTAAAGCCCAATGACGTGGCTTGGGCCGCCTTAACCCCGCAAAAAGTGATTGTCTTGTGTTTGGAAAGCCTGGAACTCCTAAAAAACGCCCGGGTCAAGCTTGACGAGTTAATAAACGCTCCCGTCCAGGGTTTGGCCATTACCTCCGCCTCGCCCCAGAGCGATTGCGACTATTTTATAAGAGCCTTTTTGCCTATCTTGGGCATCCCTGAGGAACAAGTTAGCGGCAACATTCACCGGAGCCTGGCCCCGCAATGGGGACGCTTGTTACAGAAAAAGAGCCTGGTCTGCCGACAATTGTCTCGGCGCGGAGGCCGGGTCAACCTCGATCTCGTCAATCCCAATCAGGTGGCCTTTTCTGGCCGAACCAAGACGGTTTTAAAGGCCATAATCCTGTCGGACGATTATATGGACTGAATTTTTTGGCTGACGCAAAAACTAGAAAAAACGCTCAAGCCCGCCTCCATAAAATTATAATTTGCCTCAAATCACACCCTATATCAGAGTTATCAATTACATATTCAGATATTATTAACTATTTTAAATCTATTGCCATAAATATGAATATTTATCTATAATAATTATATTTAGAGATGATTATATAGCCTCCGCTGGGCCTCTCCGCTAATTTTTTAAGAATTTTTGGCTAAAAACTTGTCCCAGACTTTTGAGGGTATTTTTTCAAAAATTAACTACTCTTGGCCTAAAAATCGCCTCCAAAAAAATTTCCTTGATATTACGCTTAATATGATCTACATTCTGCTAGCAAACAAATTTTCTATTTCCTTCTTGTCACGCGAGACTTTTGATATGGCTTTCTTACCTGTGGATCGGCGTCAAAACCATCTTTTTCCCCATCAATCAATCAATGATTTTGTCTCCGACAACCATTTAGCCCTATGATTCCCTGGCCGCCCAACTCCCCGCTTGATTCGTCGTTGGCCACCTGTCCGGGCATAGGTCGCCAAAGACTGGAGATTCTGGCCAAAAGAGGCTTAAACACTCTTTTGGATCTTCTCTTGATTACCCCAGCCGCTTACCGCGATCGCCGGGCCATCTTATCCTTGGCGGACGCGGAAGATCAACAGGACATCGTCTTTCGGGGTCTGGTCAAAAGTAGCCGCCAAGGCGTCGCGGCCTCGGGGCGCTCTTGGCTGAAAATTGATGTGGTGGACGGCGATGGTCGGGCCACCTTATGGTTTTTTCATCAACTACGTTTTTTTAGCCAGCTAGCCGTCAAGAACCAACCTCTTCTGATCTCTGGGAAAATCACTCTTAATGATCAGGGCCAACTTTCCATGACTCACCCAGAAATGACGCCCGCCGAAGTGGGCATGGACGCGTTTCTGGGCGTTAAAGCCGTCTATCGGCCTTACCCAGGAGTCTCGCCTCTGGTTATAAAAAGGGCTGTCGGCTACGCTCTCCAACAAATCCCCAAGGCCCCCAAAGTCTTGCCCGAGGAGTGGCTTAAGAGCGTAACCTTGCCCGATCCTTTGGCGTTATTGGCCATCATCCACGATCCCCCGCCCAACCCTGGTCAGTTGCCCGCCCCCACCGGGAGCCGGGCCTATCATCAGTTAGCCACTTTTGAGCTGATGTTTTGGCGGCTCTTAATTTTATCGGAGAAAAACCGCCGCGAGTCTAAAGCCAAACCTAGGGCTTTAAAAGCCAATCCTAAAGAAGGCGAAAAATTCTTGCGCCTTTTGCCCTTTGAGCCGACCCCGGAGCAACTGCGCGTGGCCGCGGAATTTGTGGCCGATTTGCGCTCGAACAAACCCTTAAACCGACTCCTCCAAGGCGAGGTGGGCTCCGGCAAAACCGTGGTCGCGGGCCTTGTCGCCTCCCTAATTCTGGCCCAGGGGCGTCAGGTGGCTTTTTTGGCTCCCACCGAGCTTTTGGCCAGGCAACACTGGGATTTTTTAAGCCCTTTGATGGAAAAGCTTGGCCATACCCCGGCCTTATTGACTGGCTCCCTGTCCTTAAAAGAAAAACGCCGTGTTCTAAACGGCTTAAATGATGGCGATATAAATATAGCTATCGGCACGCAAGCTCTGGTCTTCGATAGAGTGGTTTTTAAAAACTTGGGTTTAGCCATAATCGACGAGCAACAACGCTTTGGCGTGCGCCAAAGGCTGGCTTTAGCTCGCAAATCCCCAGGCCTAGATCTAATGTCCATGAGCGCCACCCCCATACCCCGCTCGCTAGCCCAAATTCTTTATGGGGATCTGGATATTTCGGCCATTCATGGTTCCATCCCAGGCCGCAAAACGCCCCAAACCACCATCTTCCAAGAATATGAGACTGACCTAGCTTACCAGGCTTTTTTCGCCAAAGCGCGCCAAGGCCAGCAAGGGTTTGTCGTCTGCCCACGCATTGGCTCAGATGACGAGACCGAGGAAGATCTAGATTCGCCTCCCCCCGCGCCCAGCGGCCAGGGCGAGGATCTTTTCGCCAATTTAGCCTATCTCGCGGAAAATCGGCCCCGCTCGCGTCGCGACATTTTAACCATTGAAAAGCTAATTCGCGAAAAAGCCCCAGATTTGCGCCTAGGGGTCATTCATGGTCGCCTAGATTCAGCCCTAAGGCAAAAAACCATGACCGCCTTTCGCGAGGGGAAATTGGATATCCTCGCCGCGACCACAATAATTGAGGTGGGCGTCGATGTCCCTGGGGCCAACCTAATGCTGGTGGAGGGAGCGGACATGTTTGGTTTGTCGCAACTCCACCAGTTAAGAGGCCGGGTGGGTCGCGGCGGCGGTCAGGGGCATTTTTTAGCCATCAGCTCGGCCAAAGCCACCCCCACAGCCGAGACCAGGCTTGAGGCTTTAAAACGCTACTCGGATGGCTTTAAGCTAGCCGAAATGGATATGAAAATAAGAGGGCCGGGCGAGGAATTAGGGCTAAAACAATCAGGCTGGCCCAGTTTTAAGTTTGTTAAATTGCCTTTGGATCTAGCTTATTTGCCTAAAGCTTTGGAATTAGCCGATAATCTATGGTCCAAGATAGCCCAATGGCCTGACTTGGAAGAAAGGATTGCCTTGTTGGCTAAGGAACTGGCTATTTTGCCTGAATTACCGGAGTCAACCTAGAGGCTTTGAGCGCCCGAAAAACGCGATATTGAAGCTCGCCACGAGACTGTGAGGGGCTAGGCCTAGGTCTATCCATTTAGGCGCCCCTCTTTCTCGAGGCCAACGACTTTCCAACTCCTGGCCCAACCCCGCCTTAACCAGAACCGCGCCCACCGATAAGCGCCTAATAGCCAACAAGAACCCACCCGATTTCGCCAGGTCTATGGTCTATTGAAAATATTTTTTAGACTAAAATCAAAGGCGGCCCTCGAGCAATATTTTTGACCAGCCTAAAATCAGCCACAAATTGCCTAAACCCCGGAAAACTTGGATAAAGCGAAAAATTTTAGTGCTCCTAACTTTGCCTTGGCTAATTTGCTTAAAAAAATTTTTCTACCCTCTTGACAAGAGCTAAAATTTAGATTCTAATGACGTTCGAGGGTAGTCAAAAAAATTTTAGAGACCGCGTAAATTTAGAGCGCGCGTAAGATGACGCTCTTCGGGCGGAG
>JAISWW010000116.1 GCA_031270705.1 Deltaproteobacteria bacterium | reverse complement strand
TAATGTTAAAAATGAACTTTAAACGTGACTTTAAGAGAATTGAAGCGCGAAAAAAAACTTTAGCGCCGAGAGGGATAATGGGCCAAAGAAAATAAGACCGCGCTAGGAAATTATCGATTTTTGGAGATTACCACAATTAGATTAGGGATCATAGGAAAAAATCATTTTTTCCGATAGCTTGGCTCAAAACGCGGGCCTAGGCGGAAGAAACCGAAGGTAGAAATATAGGGCGGGCCGCCAGTTCATGAAGGCTTGACTCGCTCGCGGGTAGCCTTGCTCGCGTACAAAAAAATAATTATGAATAATAAATTCTATATATTGGCGTATTAAATTTAATAAACGTAAAAAAATTATATTTAGCGAAATTATATTAGTTATATAAAACAATAGACATCAAAACATTGAAACAGGCGGATCAAAAAATACCCTCCAAAAACGCGTAGGGCTGGCGGATTTAAGGCCAATAAGGAGTTCTCTTAGTCACGAGTTATTTTGACTAATCTAGGCCCCCAAAAGATGGGGAATTTTCAGGTATTTTAAATGAACCAGTTGAATTTAGCGGACTAATGTATTAGAATTTCAAATAGATAAAAGTTCTGGCCAGCCTCCAGAAGGCTACCCTAGGGCGTTTCCAAAAACTAACAATTTGGCCATTTAGGTAAGTCGAAAAATTGACAAACCTAAGTTCCAAACATTCGAGGCGAATAATGTAAAATATTATTTATTTACTTTTTTTTAAATATATAACTTACTAATTAGCCTTATTTAGCTAAGACAGCCTGAAATCGCGCGCTTTGATATTTGGCCCTATGGCTAAGGGTTAAGGCCATTAATTTGTCAAAATTTTCCGTATCAGTTTGATAAATTGTCAAAAATTTTTACCCCGCCAGCGCTGAAGAAAGCGGAGTAAAACTCTTTTTTTAAGCATATTTTTATGATAAAATAAGTTAATTAGGCTTTTTAGCTCTAAATAAGATCTTAATTTATATTTTTTGCCTGATAGCGCTGACCGAAAAAAAGTCTAACAAAAATCTTGACAATTCCAGAGGCGTTCATTATTATTAGGACATACAGAAAAAAATTTACCCAATTTTTTTATTGCCAATCGCCACAGCCATTAGAAGAGCCAAGAAGGGCTTTTAAGCTGATAACGCGAGTTTAAGGGGAGGTCTTATGGCGTCAAAAAATATAGTTGGCGCGGTTTTAGTAGCCGGAGGCGGAGTGGCCGGCATGCAAGCGGCCCTGGATTTGGCCAACGCTGGTTACTATGTCTATATGGTGGAAAAATCCCTGGCCATTGGCGGTCGTATGGCCCAGTTGGACAAGACTTTCCCGACCAATGACTGCTCAATGTGTATTATTTCGCCAAAATTAGTTGAAGTTGGGCGACATATTAACGTAGAGCTTTTGACTTTGACTGATATTCTCTCTATCGATGGCGAGGAAGGCGACTTTACGGTCACGGTTCGCCAAAACCCTCGTTATATCGACATGAGCAAATGTATAGCCTGCGGCGAATGTACCAAAAAGTGTCCTCGCAAGCTCAATAACGAGTACAACGAGAACTTAGACACCCGTAAGGCTATCTATGTTCAATACGCTCAAGCCGTGCCTCTTAAATATGGCATTGACGCCAAGGAATGTCTCTATCTGACCAAGGGCAAATGCGGAACCTGCAAAAAGCTCTGTCCGGCCGAGGCCATTAATTACGAGGATAAGGCCGAAGAAAAGACCTTCCATGTTGGCTCAGTCGTTTTGGCCCCAGGTTTTACGCCTTTTAAACCCTCAGTTTTCGATACTCTCCGCTACAATGACGTTAAAGACGTAATCACGGCCCTGGAATTTGAGCGCTACCTGGGAGCCACTGGCCCGACCATGGGTCACGTTATTCGTCCCAGCGACCATAAAGATCCCAAAAAACTAGCTTTCTTGCAATGCGTGGGCTCCCGCGAGGTCAACCGAGCTTCCAATGGTTATTGTAGCTCGGTCTGTTGCATGTACGCCATCAAAGAAGCCTTAATCGCCAAAGAGCACTCGGGCGGGGATCTGGATGTCACGATTTTTTACATGGATATCCGGACTTTTGGCAAGGATTTCGAAAAATATTACGAAAAAGCCAAAGCCGCGGGCATTAAGTTCACGCGGAGCCGGATCCACTCCATCCAACCTGAGCATGGCGGCGGAGTCAAGCTCAATTACGTGACGGACGGCGGAATCACGACGGTTGAGTATTTTGACGTGGCCGTCCTCTCCCATGGTTTGGTAATCACCGGGGAAACCAAGGATCTGGCTAAAAAACTGAACCTGGAAACTGATTGCTATAATTTCGCCAAAACCTCCACCTTCGCGCCGGTCTCTTTGTCGCGACCTGGTTTTTACGCTTGCGGCGTTTTTACTGGCCCCAAAGACATCCCCTCTTCGGTTATGGAGGCCTCAGCGGCGGCGGCGGCGGCCACTTCGAAATTGACGCCCGCCCGCGGAACCTTAACTAAAGTTATTAAAACTCCCCCGCCGGTGGACGTTACTGGCGAGCCGCCGCGAGTGGGCGTTTTTATCTGCCATTGCGGCATAAACATCGCTTCGGTGGTCGACGTCCCTAAAGTGGTGGAGTTCGCCAAAACTCTGCCCTTCGTGGAATACGCCTCCAACACCATGTTCGCCTGTTCCCAGGACAGCCAAGAAAAACTGGTCTCTCTCATTAAAGAGTATCGCTTAAACCGCATCGTGGTCTCGGCTTGCTCGCCCAGAACCCACGAGCCGCTTTTCCAAGAGACTTTGGCGGCGGCGGGTTTAAACAAATACCTTTATGAGATGGCCAACATCCGCAACCATGACTCCTGGGTTCACGCTGGTCATCCTGAGGAAGCCACCAAAAAAGCCATGGACATGACCGAAATGGCCGTGGCCAAAGCCGCTCTCCTCTTCCCCTTAAAGGAAAACGTCATTGACGTGGATCCCACGGCTCTCGTCATTGGCGGCGGCATCGCGGGGATAAACGCGGCCATAACGTTATCGAGCCAAGGCTTTAAATCCGTTATTGTGGAAAAAGACAATAAAGTTGGTGGCAACGCCAACCGGATCCACACAACGGTCAAGGGCGAAAACGTCGCGGCTTATCTGGATAGCCTCAAAGAACAGATCAAAAACGATCCCAACATCACCTTGGCTCTAGGCGCGGAAGTCAATAAAGTCGATGGCTATGTGGGGAACTTTGAGACCACCTTAACCACTGGCCAATTGGTCAAGCATGGGGTCACCATCATCGCCACTGGGGCCAAGGAATATAAGCCCACGGAATATCTCTATGGCGAAAACACCAAGGTGGTCACCCAGCTGGAACTGGACGAGCTTTTAAAAGCCGACGACCAAAAAGTGGCCGCGGCCGACTCCTTTGTCTTTATCCAATGCGTGGGCAGTCGCGAGCCAGAAAGGCTCTATTGCTCCAAGGTCTGTTGCTCCCACACGGTGCACGCGGCGGTGGAGCTCAAGAAGAAAAAGCCCGATACCCAGGTTTTTGTCCTTTACCGCGATATGCGCACTTACGGGCAAAAAGAGGACATCTATAAGGAAGCTCGCGATCTGGGCGTCATCTTTATCCGCTATGATCTGGATCAAAAGCCCCAGGTTACTGAGGCCAACAAAAAGCTCGCCGTTAAGGTCAAAGATCCGGTCTCGGGCCGTTATCTTCTGATTCAGCCTGACTACGTGGTCTTGGCCGCGGCCATTGTCTCTGGCCGCGAAAACGACCTGGCCATGAAATACAAGGTGCCTTTGGATGAGGATGGCTGGTTCTTTGAGGCCCACCAAAAACTAAGGCCCGTGGATTTCGCCACCGACGGCATGTTTATGGCTGGTCTGGCTCACTATCCGAAACCCATGGATGAGGTGGTGGCCCAGGCTCAAGCGGCGGCGGCTCGAGCGGTCACCGTTCTGACTCAGCCCAAGATGACCGTGGGCGGCATTGTGGCCGAAATCGACCAAAATCGCTGCTCAGGTTGCGGGGTCTGCAAAGCCGTCTGTCCTTATTCGGCCATTGATCTGGACGAGAAAGGCAAAGCCGTGGTCAATGAGGCCATGTGCAAGGGTTGTGGCAACTGCGCCTCTTCTTGCCGTTCGGACGCCCCAGCTTTGCGAGGCTTTACCAACGCTGGGTTATTCGCCCAGATCGCTACGGCCTTATAAATTAGATCGTCGTCCCCCCCGGTTTTTGACCGGGGGGTTAAGGTCCCTTGGCGGCGAGTTGGTTGTCCTTGGGTTTATATCGGAGTATTGTCATGAGCGAGTTTGAGCCAAAAGTCGTGGCCTTTTTCTGCAATTGGTGCACTTATGGGGCCGCTGATCTAGCCGGAGTTAGCCGTCTGGACTACCCACCCAACTTTAGGGTGGTGCGTCTGCCCTGCACCGGGCGCCTAAACCCCAAGTTCATTTTGGAAGCTTTTAAACGAGGGGCTGACGGCGTTTGGGTTAGTGGTTGCCATCCGGGCGATTGCCACTACATCGCCGGCAATTATCACGCCCGTCGCAAGTTTATTTTGCTCCACACTCTTTTGGAAACAATTGGCGTGGATCCCAATAGGCTCCGCTTCTCTTGGATCTCTTCGGCTGAGGCCAATAAATTCCAAGCCATGGCTAAGGACGTGGTTGAGCATGTTAGAGCTTGTGGCCCGAACGTAACTTTCCGCAAAGACGAGTTGCGCCTGGATTTGGCGGAGGTGGCCTAATGGGCAATTTAGAGACCATCACCCAAAAAATCCGCGATAAAGCCAAAAGCTTATTGTCTAGTGGCCAAGCCGAAGTGGTTATCGGCTATCGCCAAGGCACGACGCCTTTGGTGGCCGCCCCGTTTTTCGCCCGCAAGCCCGAAGATTGCGATAAGCTGATCTGGAGTTCTTTCGCTCGCTTAAATTTAGCCAACTACTTGCCCAACCGCAAGGAAAAAGTGGCTTTGGTGGCTAAAGGTTGTGACGCTCGGAGCGCGGTGGGGCAAATCACGGAAAACCAATTCCAGCGGGAAAACCTTTATCTCTTAGGCGTCCCCTGTACCGGTCTAGTGGATCCCGCCCAAGTGGCGGCTAAAGAGCCTAGGCCCATCCGCGAGGCCAAAGAGACTGATGAGGCCATTACCATCTCTGGCTCTGGCTTTACCGTGGACATCAAGAAAGAAGAGGTTTTACGGCGCAACTGCCGAACCTGCTCCCATCGCACCCCCACCCTATCCGACGAGTTGACGGGCCCTGAGGTTCCGGGAGCCAAACCCGACGATTTCGCCGATATCCAAGCTCTTTTGGCTAAGACCCCTGATGAGCGACTAGCTTATTTTAAGGATCTGATTAAGGATTGCTTGCGCTGTTACGCTTGTCGCAACGCTTGCCCCCTTTGCTACTGCCCAATTTGTTTTGTTGACGAGACCAGGCCCCAATGGCTGGGCAAATCCACCGATCCCATGGACACGATGACTTTCCACATTTTAAGAGGCCTCCACTGCGCTGGTCGTTGCACGGCTTGCGGGGCTTGCGAGACGGCCTGTCCGGTCAATATTAAGGTGCGGGAATTTAATCGCGTTTTGGATCGCTCGGTTCAGGAAAACTGGTCTTACGAGCCCGGCCTAGCCTGGGAGCAAAAACCGCCTCTAACGGTTTATCAGCCCAACGATCCGGCCGATTTTATCAAATAGCGAAAGGCCTGTAACTGTCCATGACCGAATATATAGTTAAAGAAAACGCCCTTCCGGACTTTTTCCAGGCCTTGGCCAATGGTCGTCGCCTTTTGGCTCCCCAAGGCCAGGGCGAAAACTGTCAATTGGCTCCTTTAAACGGGCCCCTCAGCCTGGATTACGCCAATACCCATATGTCGCCCAAGGGCCTATTTTTTCCCCAAACGGAAAAGATCTTGGCTTTCCATAAATTGGTTGACAAACCCCATTACAATGTCTACCAAGATCTTGGCGATCACAGCCAACCCACGGTCATCTTTGGGATTCGGCCTTGTGACGCTCGAGGCTTGGCCGTCTCCAACCGCGTCTTTCAAAATGATCGCTTTACGGATCCTTATTGGAAAGGCAAATATGAGCAAACCGTCAAGATTGGCCTCGCGTGTCTAGAGCCCTTTCCCCAGTGCTTTTGCTCGGCCATGGGGGGCGGCCCATTTGGGGAAAATGGCTTAGACGTTTTGGCTTATCCCAAAGACAAGGGTTTGGGCTTAAAAGCCTTAACCCCGGTTGGGGAAGAGCTTCTGAAAGCCACGAAAGCCGAGCCCGCCGATCTGGCTAGCGAAATCAAAGAGCTGGAACAAAAAGCCATTGAGGCCCAAGGCTCTTTGGATGATTATAAAACCATCAATGAGCGCCAGATCATGGAGCTTTACAAGGCTGACCATTGGCCCAATACGGCTGAGCCTTGTTTGGGTTGCGGGGTCTGTACTTTTTTCTGTCCCACTTGCCATTGTTTTGACATCCAAGACGAGTCGAACGAAAAAGGCGGCGCGCGCATGCGCAATTGGGACACCTGCATGAGTCCATTATTTACCGTTCACGGCACTGGCCATAACCCTCGGCCTTCCAAAACCGAGCGCGTCCGCCAAAGGTTCATGCACAAACTGAAATATATTCCCATCAAGCAAGATGGGGTTCGTGGCTGCACGGGTTGCGGTCGGTGCGTGGTTATGTGCCCCGCTAACATTGACATAAGGTCAGTGGCCGCCCTGATGGCCCAGGCCAGCGCTTGAGGGGAAGGTTTATGAGCGTGAACAATCCATATCTGCCTTATCCGGTTCGGATCTCCAACATATCGGTGGACTCCCCGGATAAATCTTTAAGGACTTTTAAGTTCGAGTTTTTGGATCCCGAAGACGAGAACCGGTTTGAGTATTTGCCTGGCCAATTCGCTGAGCTCTCGATCCCTGGCGAAGGCGAAATCCCCATCGGCATCGCCTCTTCGCCTTTGGAAAAAGGCTATGTCATGTTTACGGTGAACCGGGTCGGCCATGTCTCCTCCTTCCTACACAATATGAAGGTCGGCGACATCATGGGCGTGAGGGGGCCACTAGGCCATCCTTATCCGGTTCACTCCCTCACCGGCCAAAACATCGTGGTTATCGCCAGCGGTTTCGCGGTCACCACCTTGCGCGGAACCGTGGCTTGGCTCCTCCACCCGGACAATCGGCCCAATTATGGCCGGATCACTTTTGTTTACGGAGCCAGAAGCCCAGGACACTTATTGTTCCGGGAAGATTGGGAAGCCTGGCAACAACGCGATGACATTGACGTCTTCGTCGCCATCTATAAAATGGTTCCGGGCTGGACAGGGAAAGTGGGTTTTGTGCCCGCGGTCTTGCAAGAGATCTGCCCCCCGGCCACCAACACTTCGGCCATCGTCTGTGGGCCGCCCATCGCCATTAAAACGACCCAGCCAGTCTTGTTTGAGGCGGGGTTCAAACCTGAAAACATTATCATGAGCTTAGAAAACCGCATGAAATGCGGGCTAGGCATCTGCGGTCGCTGTAATGTGGGCCCAGAGTATGTTTGTAAGGATGGCCCAGTCTTTACCCTGGCCCAACTTAATGAGTTGCCCCCGGAATATTGAGAGAGCCTTTTTAATCGCTTCTTTCGCCCCCTCAGCCTTTTTAGGTTTAGGGGGCTTTTTTTGGGGAAAAAAGGTTGGACAAAATCCCTTAAAACATCCGCAAACGTCATAAAGATGACGTTTTGGAGTTCAGCGCTCCGGATCTAAACGAAAAGCCTGGCCTATCAAAAGCCCTTTGAGAGGCCTTGAGGAAATACAACGAGCCAAAAAGAGCGACCTGTTGGCGAGAGGCGGCCCAGAACCACCTTTTCCGGCCTCGGCGCTTCTATCTCTGGTTTTGACCTTAAAGGCCAAAAACCAGATTATATTTTTGCGGCCAGAAAAACGCGGTTAAGGCCCAGTTGGTCGAAGGGCCAGATCTGTCTTGTTCCGGTCTGAGCCTCGAGCGCTCTTAAAGCCGGATAAACCTTAACCCTAAAGCCCGAGTCCCTGGCTAGAAAAAAATAAACGCCGATAATCCAGATTTTTGCGGATTCTTTCTAATTTTTTATTGACAAAATTTCTATTATTCTAAATCCATTAAAACAGTAACTATTGTGTTTTAATATTTATTTATTTTTAGATTATATAATTTATCGTTAAAAACTGTTTTTCTCCCAAAATTTAGTTATTACTAGGTTTTTAAAAATCTTTGCTAAAAACTCGCTTCAATTTCTTATTGCCTAAAAGGCTTGACCGTGGTAATATGGCTAAGGCGGTCAAGGGTTATCTAGCGAAAAACCGCCTAGTATTTGGCCAAACGCTTAAACATTTTTATCAATTTTCGGGGAGCGATTCCGGGCTCCATTTTTTTTCACTCTTTTTTGCCAAACCCACTCCTCATTCTGGGCCAGGCGGCCATCGCCAGCCACCACAATATAATTGAGGGCCAGATGATTTTAAATATAAATCGCTTTTTAGGTCAACGCCCATGAAAGCCTGGCAAGCCGATTTGGCGATAATCGGGGCGGCCGCCATTTGGGGCATGTCTTTCATCTTCACGCGTTGGGGTTTGGAAGACACCTCGCCCGCTCTTTTTTTAACTTGTCGCTTTGGCCTGGCCATGATCGTGTCTATCTTTATGTTTGGGCACAAATTACAGGGTTTATCCAAAACCACGGCCAAACGCGGCTTGTTATTGGGCCTCTTGATGGGAGGCGGCTTCCTTCTTCAAAACTACAGCGTCAATTTCACCGAAGTTCCCCGCGCGGCCTTTATCGCCGCTTTGACTCTCCCCGCTATCCCCTTGGTCTCTTTTGTTCTTTTCCGCGAAAAAATCAAAAATCATAACCTCTTAGGCGTCATCATCACCTTGGTGGGGCTCTATTTCCTCTTGGATCCCAGTTTTGAGGGCATCAACACCGGGGATATTATCGCCTTATTGTCAGTTCCCTTATGGGCCCTTTATCTAATTTACATGAACATCTTTACGCGGGATCTGAAGGGCCAAACCGGGCAACTTTTGGTTCTCCAGTTCATGGGGGCTCTCCCTTTGACTATTTTGGTGGCCGTTTTCTTTGAGACCGGGATTTGGCCGCCTTTACACCCAGATTTGGCTAAAGGGCTGACTTTTACGCGGGAATTTTGGATAGGCCTAGTCTATTGCGCCATCTTAGCCTCCATTGGCATTGTTTTTATTCAAACCTCCTGCCAAAAATACACTACCCCTGTCCAGGCCATGCTCTGCTTTCAGTTTGAGCCAGTAACCGCGGCGGCGGGAGCTTCGCTTTTTTTAGGGGAAACCGTGGGCGTAGTGGGGGTCATGGGGGCCATCACTATAATATTAGGCGTCTTAACCTCAGAGCTAGGCGGGTTATTAAGCCCCGACCAACCAGTCAAGCTTTAGGCCCGCTTTTTGGTCCTAGTCCACTTGATTAAGGCTTGATACAGCTCTTGGATGTTAATGGGTTTGGAAATGTGGTCATTCATGCCCGCGGCCAAGCTCAATTCCCGATCCCCACTCATGGCGTGAGCGGTCATGGCCACTATCGGGATCCGCTCAAAACCCGGGATGGCTCTAATGGTTTTGGTCGCCGTTAGGCCGTCCATCTCGGGCATTTGGATATCCATGAGCACCAGATCAAAGGGCTCGGCCCGCACCATGCTCACCGCCTCTAAGCCATTATTGGCGATTTTGACCTCAAACCCCGCCTTGGCTAAGATGCGGCTAGCCACCAACTGATTGACCTCATTATCCTCGGTTAATAAGATTTTGGCCCCTTTAACGCTCTCCAAACCTTCGGAGACGAGCCCCAGGGTCTTAACTTTTTCCTCTTGCGGCTCGATTCCTTTAAAGAGCTTTAACCGGGTCGTAAAACTAAACTGACTCCCCACCCCCAAGATCGACTCGCACCAGATCTGGCCACCCATCATCTCCACTAGCCTTTTGGAGATGGTGAGCCCCAAACCCGTCCCGCCATAGCGGCGAGTAATGGAGGTGTCGGCCTGGGTAAAAGCCGTAAAGAGGGTCTTCAGTTGCTCTTCGGATAGGCCAATGCCCGTGTCAATGACCTTAAACAAGAGAAAAGCTTCCTCTTCGGTTAGGCTCTTTAAGGCGACATTCACAGTAATTGAGCCTTCTGAGGTAAATTTAATGGCGTTACTGACCAGATTATTTAAAATCTGACTTAAACGAACCGGATCGCCCAAATAATAGCTCGGAACCTCTTGGTCGACAATTATTTTAAAGGTTAAGCCTTTTTCCACCGCCTTAACCTCTAAGATACTCAAAACCGCGTTTAAGCAATCCACCAGCTGAAAAGCGGTCTCCTCCATTTCGAGCTTACCGGCCTCAATCTTAGAAAAATCCAAGATATCGTTAATGATCCGGAGTAAAGCTTGAGCCGCCATCTCGGCTCTTTTGATATAATCGGCCTGTTGCTCGTCCAATTCGGTCTCTAAAACTAAATGCGTTAAGCCGATGATGGCGTTCATGGGCGTCCTAATCTCGTGGCTCATGTTGGCCAAAAACTCGCTCTTGGCTCTGGCGCTTTCCTCAGCCAGATCTCTAGACAGTTTGAGCTCTCTCTCCTGCTCCTTGATGGTTGAGTATTCCATCTCCATCTTCTTGCGCTCGTCGAAATCAAAGTGGCCGCCAATCATCCTTAAAGCCGCCCCCCGCTCGTCTCTCGTCACCACCCGCCCAAAATCGTAAGTCCAGACATAATGGCCATCTTTGTGACGCATGCGGATTTCGGCCGCGTACATATCTTCTTGGCCAGACAAGGCCCTTTCTAAAGCGGCGTTGGTGGCCTCCAGCTCATCGGGATGGACAAAGCTCTCCCATTCCTCAATGGTTCCGGTAATCTCGTCCGGGGCGTAACCTAACATGTCCAGATAAACATCATTAAATTTCAGAGTGCCCTTGGCCACGTCCCAATCCCAGGCTCCAATCCGGGCGGCTTTGAAGATCAATTCTAGTTGGTCATTGTTTTCGGCTAAGGATCTCTCAATCAATTTCTGTTTGGAAACGTCAATCATCACCCCAATTAAACGCTTGGCTTGGCCTCGCTCGTCGCGCTCAACCACCCGGCCTTTGTCTTGGGCCCAGACGGTGGAGCCATTTTTATGTCTCAACCGAAACTCGCACTCATAGGAGGGCGTCAAACCCAGGCAATGATCTTCCACGGCTTGGTAGGCCCTAGCGTAATCCTCGGGGAACATGGAGTTTTCCCAGGCGTTGACGTCAGAACTTATCTCGCTGAGCTCGCGGCCAATGATTCTGGCCCAATGGCGATTATAGATGACCTGGCCGGTCTGAATTTCCCAATCCCAGGTGCCCAGTTCCCCGGCCTCAATGACCGCGGCCAGCCTTTCTCTCTCTAAAATCAAATCCTTAGCCGTCTCGTCTTTTTCCAAAATAGCTTGTTTTAAGGCTTCTTGGCTGAGGCGTCGCTCATGGACAATCTTAACCAGGCCAAAAACCCTCGTCGGCGCCCCGGCCATAACCGCGAAAGGCCGGCCTAAAATCTGACCCCAAGTCCAATCGCCGAGGCCCTTAAGCCAAAAACGAGCCTCAAAATTAAAGGAATCCGCGCCTTTTAATAAACTCTCCATAAAGTTTCTGGCCATGACTTGGTCGGCGGGATGGATCCAGGTCTCAATAAAAGAGAGAAAAACTAATTCCTGGGGCGAAGAAGGCTCAACAAACAAATCCCTCGCGCTCTGGTCAAAAATGATGACCGCGCCCTGTAGATCTCCTTTGGGGCCCGTTTTGAGCTCCCAAAGGCCCACCTGTCCTTGGTATAAAACGCTGGCGAAAACATCTTCGGGAATTTCGTCGCCTGGCCAAATAGACGAGGGATTCATAAAATACCTTCATTTTGGCGAAAACTGAGCAATAGCCAAGAAAACGCCTAAAAAATGACCATAATTATAGCCAAAAGCCGTGATAGAATAAAAATCTAAAGAAAAATTTGATTAAAGGTAAAGACAAAAAAACCAAAAGGCGTTCGTCTATAAAGCTAGGTTTTAAAAGGAGGCTAGTCTAAAAAGACGCTAACTAAAAAACGCTAACTGAAAAAAAATTAGGCCAAAATTGAAGGATCCTAAAGCCCTTTTATCCTAAGAACTTTTATCCTATGATCTTTTATCATAGCCCCTTTATCTTAGACCCTTTATCCGAGACATGGGCGGATAATAACCGCTAGGAGCCGTTTGATTGGGCCAAAGAAGAGCGTCAGCCCCGAAAAGAACGCCGGGGTTAGTCACGCTATTGCAACCCGTCTGGGCCCGATCGCCTAGGATGGCCCCCATTTTTCGGCGACTAAGCTTAATGGTCTCCCCAGGGCCCCGTAAAGTGATGGGCGCCCCATCCATCCTTAAGTTAGCGAGCTTGGTTCCGGCCCCTAAATTGACCTCGCGCCCCAAAACGCTATCGCCTAAATAGGCGAAATGGCCGGCTTTGGCCCCGTCAAGCATCAAGACGTTTTTGGCTTCCGTGGCGTGGCCAATGACCGCTTCGCGCGTGGCCCAAACCCCACCCCGAATATAAGCCCCTTGGCGCACCTCGGTCTTGGGGCCCAAAATAGTTGGCCCTTTGATGGTGGCCCCAGATTCCACTAAAACCCCCGGCCCAATCTCAATATTTTCGTCGGAGATAAAGGCCCCGGGCAGAATGAGAGCCGCTCCTGGGTATGAACGTTCATTATCCCAAACCTCAAAGCCTTCTGGGCCATTTAAGCGATACCGGATCCTCGTCAAGGTCTGGCCCTCAAAAATGGCCGTGGGTACCTCAATCAAAGGCCCATTTTTAACTAAATCCGCGACATTGGGTTTTAGAGTTTCCTCCAGCCAATCAGGCAAGCGATCCAGAATCTCCCAAACCCTATCTAGCCCATAAAAACGCTCAAAAAGAGGATGAGCCAAGGTTAAGCCAAAATAAGTTTGGACTAGACGCCAATCCGGGCCTATTTCTCTAGATTGCTCTCTGTTTTGGGATTGAGCCATATAGAACGGATCCTATATTAATAGTTAAGGTTGGTTAAGATTGATCTATTAAGAAATAACTAGTAGTCAACGCCGGGGCGAGCCGGAATCCCGGCCCGAAAGGCGTGCTTGACGTCGGTCATTTCCGTAACGGTGTCGGCTAAATCAATAATATTGGCCGGACAACCGCGGCCCGTTAAGACCAAATTTAAAGCGAGGGGCCTATTTTGGATGAAACTGGCCACCGCGGCTGGATCCAATAGACCTAAGCTTAAAGCCACATTGATTTCGTCTAAAACCAAGAGATCGTAATCAGCGGCCAAAGCCTCGGCTTGCCTTAAACCTTCCTCGGCCAATTCCCGGTCGGCTTGGCTGGGGTTACGGCCCACAAAACCTTGACCATGGCGACAAAAGAAGAAATTTTCCGCCCGATCTTTAGCCAAATCAGCCAGAAATTGGCTTTCTCCCGTTTCTTGGCATTTTATAAATTGAATAAACGCCACTTTTTGGCCATGACCCAAAGCTCTGGCCACCAACCCCAAGGCGGCGGTAGTTTTGCCTTTGCCCGGACCAGTATTAACTAATGTTAAGCCTTTAACCATTTTTTCGCCTTCCTGGCTAGAACCGACTTTGCCAATAAATCAGCTTAGGGCTATAATATCAAATTTGTTGGCCCCTGGCCATAATATCCTGAAACTCGCCCGCCGAAAGAAGTTCTTTATGTGTGGAATTATTGGCGTCATTAGCCAGAAAGACAATGTGGTTCCCCAACTCTTGGCTGGGTTGCGACTTTTAGAATATCGCGGCTATGACTCCGCCGGTTTAGCCACTTTAGATTCTAATGGATCCATTAAGCGTTTAAGGTCAGCGGGCAAAATCTCGGCCTTGGCCGAGCGGCTCGAGGCTGAGCCTTTGTCTGGCTCCACGGGCTTAGGCCACACGCGTTGGGCCACCCACGGCGCGGCCACGGAAATAAACGCCCACCCTCTGGCCACCCCCACCGTCGCGGTCATCCACAACGGGATTATCGAAAACTTTCAAGAGCTAAAAACCGAGCTCACCAACCGCGGCCATCAATTTGAGAGCCAGACGGATACCGAGGTCATAGTTCGGCTCATGAGCCAAAAGCTCTCGGAAGGCCTAGAACCCCTCGCGGCTACCCAAGAAGTTCTAGAGCGCTTAGAGGGGGCTTTCGCTTTGGTTTTTCTTTTGGCAGGCCGGCCGGACATCCTCATTGGGGCTAGACGGGGCTCGCCTTTAGCCATTGGCTACGGCCAAGGGCGCATGTGTTTAGGCTCTGACGCCTTGGCGGTCGGCCCCTTAAGCGATCGCATCGCTTATTTGGACGACGACGACTGGGTGGTTTTAACGGCGGAAGGGGCCACTATTCGGGATCGCTCGGGTCAAGAGGTCATTCGCAAAACCACGGCCCTAGATCCTTTGGTCAATGTCTCGCTCGGCAAAAGCGGATTTCGGCATTTCATGCAAAAAGAGATCCGCGAGCAACCCCAGGTTATTGGCGACACCTTAGGGGCTCTTTTGGATCCTCAAAAAGGCCGCTTAACTTTGGACTTGCCCTACCCTCTCCATGAGACCCCCCGCTTAAACCTAGTGGCTTGTGGCACTTCTTATTACGCGGCCCAGGTCGGTCGTCATTGGCTCGAGACTTTGGCCCGCATTCCTTGCGATCTGGAAGTGGCCTCAGAGTTTCGGTATCGCCAACCGGTTTTAACGCCCGGGGGAACTTCTTTATTTGTCTCCCAATCTGGGGAAACCGCCGACACTTTGGCGGCTTTGCGTTTTTGTCGCGCCGAAGGCCAAAAAACCATCAGCTTAGTGAATGTGCCTGGAAGCTCCATTGAGCGCGAGGCCGAAATAAAGCTCTTAACCAAAGCGGGCCCGGAATTTGGGGTGGCCTCCACCAAAACCTTTACGGCCCAGTTAATTATTTTAGCCGCTTTGGCCGTCATTTTAGGCGCCCAAAAAGGCCTCATTAACGCCCAAGAAGAAATCCGCTTAACAAGATTATTATTAGAGGCCCCAGCTTTAATGGCTGAGGCTTTAAGTCGGGACGCCGAGATCCAAATTTTAGCCAAAAACCTCATCGCCCCAGCTCGCGATGTCTTGTATTTGGGGCGCGGAACCAGTTACGCCTTGGCTTTGGAGGGGGCCTTAAAACTGAAGGAATTGTCCTATATCCACGCCGAGGGTTACGCGGCGGGGGAATTAAAGCATGGCCCCATCGCCTTGGTGGATGAAAACACCCCGGTCATCTTTTTGGCTCCTTCGGATAGCTACTTTCCGAAAACAGCCTCCAATCTGGAAGAAATTCGGGCTCGAGGCGGGCAGGTAATTTTTATTGGCGACGCTGTGGGAGCCGAAAAGATCAAAGGCCCCTTGGCTGGCCAGCTCCTTTTGCCCCCGGCGGATCCCCTGATAAATCCCTTGATTTACGCTGTGGCCGCGCAACTTTTGGCTTACCACACGGCTGTTTTTAAGGGGACGGACGTGGATCAACCTCGAAATCTGGCTAAATCGGTCACGGTAGAGTGACGCTTGAAAGTTAGCTTCCTAATATTTAGGCCAGGGTCAAAATTAAGCGTAAATATCTAGCGCTTTTAACCATTCCTATGGGCGGCTAAATTTTATTCCCGAGAAAAGCTTGAGGCTTTTTTTAAGCCTCGCCTTAGGTCTATCCATTTTTTTTAAAATCGTAATTGAAGCTTTCATTTCAACCTTAGCCGCCAGCGTGGGCTCAATAAACCACCAAACTCGCGGCTCGTAAAGGCGCGCCAAAAGCGAGTCGATATGGGCGGCGGTTATGGCCTGGCCATAGTCGTTAATTTGTGGCTTTTAAATTTTTTACGGCTTATAACTGAGGAATTTTTTTAGACTTTAAATCTTTTGAGTTTTTTAAGCTTCAAATCTTTATTCGCGCGTCAAAAAATCGAAGATAGCTAAAATTAACGTCATCCTCTGGATTGAGAGCGTTCTCTTGGTCGCGCAATTTCACCTCAACGCTAATTTTGGCCAATCGAGAACGTCTCAGTAAATCTCCACCGCGACATGAGCCTTCCCCACGAAAGCCACGGCCACTTTCTTAACGACCGCGTACTCGGAGCCGTATTTCGCGTCATAGTTCCTTCGTTGGAT
>JAISWW010000098.1 GCA_031270705.1 Deltaproteobacteria bacterium | reverse complement strand
GCTCTAGGGCCGCTCAAGATTATTACCAGAAAAAATTACCGCTTAAGGTTATTGGCGATGGCCAACATTTCATCGGAAGTAGTAATGGCCTTGGAGTTCATCTCATAAGCCCTTTGAGCAGTGATCATCTCCACCATTTCCATAACCACCTCAACGTTGGACAATTCCAAAAAACCGTGAGCTATAGTTCCAAAACCTTCCTCGCCAGGGTTGCCGTCAATGGCCGGTCCTGAAGCCGCGGTTGGTTGATAAATATTATAACCTAAACTAAATAAACCTGGAGGATTAATAAATCTGGAAATTACAAACCGACCCTGAGCCAAGATTTCGCCTCTCTGATTCAAGGCGGCGATAAACCCGGCTGAGTCGATTTCTATGTGAACAGCCTCGGCGGGAACAGTAAATTCCGGATCTACAGGGTTCCCGTCTTGAGTGACCAAAACCCCATCGCTATTAAGTTTAAAAGCCCCATCCCGAGTATAATAAAGCTCGCCATTGCGCAGAACCCGGTAATAACCCTCGCCCTCAATGGCGGTGTCCAAAGGGCTATCGGTTTTCACATAATCGCCTTGGGTATGAATCTTGGCCGTGGTGTTGACCTTGGTGCCTAGACCGACCTGGACGCCGACAGGGATCTGTTGTCCGCCAATGGTCTCAGTGCCCGCGAATTTATGGGTCTGGTAAATCAAATCTTGAAACTCGGCCCGGTTTTTCTTAAAACCTGTGGTATTGACGTTGGCCAGGTTGTGAGCGATGACGTCCAAGTGAGTTTGCTGGGCGATCATGCCAGTAGCCGCCGTGTAAAGAGAGCGCATCATAGTAAGGGCCTCAAAAGTCTTTCAAAATTAAGCTTAGGATCCAAATTATCTTTAAACCGAGCCATTAAGTCAGTTTACCTAGCTCGCCAGTGGCTTTTTGATCCATTTCCTGCTTAGTGTGAACGATTTTCTGGAGAGCCTCGTAAACACGGTATAGATCGATCAATTCCACCGACTCATTGACCGGGTTGACGTTGGACATCTCCAAAAACCCCTGCTCGATCCTGGTTTGAGTGGCCGCTTCAGGCAAAAACTCTGGCGACTTGGGCACAAAAAAGTCGTACCCTTCTTTAATGAGCATGTTGGGATCCTCGAACTCCACTAGCTCAATCTGGCCAATAACCTCGGATTCCAGATCGACGTTTACGGCCTGAACTCGCCCTTCAGGCTCAATGATGACCTTTAGCGTTCCTTCTGGGACTACTCCGGCTCCAACCAAGGCGTAACCATCGGCGGTGACAATTTGGCCCGCGCTATTGACGCTAAAGGTTCCGTTGCGGCTAAAACGCAAACCATTGGGCGTCTCAATCTGGAAAAAACCTGGGCCATCCAAAGCCATATCCAGATCGTTTTCCGTCAACTTAAAGGGGCCTTGGCCAAAATAGGTCTTGGATTGTTTGACCACATAACCCTCAAATATGGGCACGTCTTTTTTGTAACCCGCGGTATTGACGTTGGCCATGTTGTTGGAGGCCAGATTCATTCTTTCCTCTTGGGCCATCATGCCCAGATAGGTGTTGCTTGAGTGATAGGGATAAGGTCCGACGAACATGATTCACCTCCGCGATTTTGGTTTAGCAATTCAGAGGCCAAATAAATATTCCCCTTGTAATATAAAGGCTTTTATCATTTAAACCTAAAGCGAAATACAAGTATTTATTCAAAAATGCCATAAGCCGTTTGATTAAACGCCGTCTTTCCCAAAAAATTCCCCCTATCATTAATATAGGGCTTTTAGTCATTGGAAAAAATTTAGCTCTCGCTCCAGATCCTCGTCTTAACTCCCTTCGGCCCAAGCTCATATAACCCGGCAAATTTTTCTCAAGGAAAATGGGCTCATCCGTCAAATTATTGACAATTAAAATATAACTCCTTGATTTTATTTGATTTTTTTCTTGGCGCCCAACTTGCTTGAGCACTATCGACGAAGCTTTTTCTGGAAAGGAGCCTAACATGCCCTACATCGCCGCCGACCCAAGCCTAACTTCTCGCGTCAACTTTCGTTTATGGCCAGCCATGGATCTACCCTACGAATTTTGGATGACGCTTTTTGATAATATGCCCAATCCATTTTTAGTCTTTCAAAGCGATGGTCTTTTGATCTTAGCCAATAAGGAAGCCACTTCTCAACTTTGCTTAGAAGGTCGGGAAGGCCAAAGTTTGCCGGACTTTTTATACCCTTTAATTAAAGCCGCCCATGGGCTTAACGACTACGCTTATGGCAAGACGACCGTGGTTACTGGGGCTAATGGAGCGTCTATCCCCTTTCTGGTTAAAAATTTGCCTGGCTATCTTTCGGAAGGCGTCCACGCGGCCTTTGGGTTGGAAAAAAATTCCCTCCCCTCGCCCGCTCAAGAACCTAGCGACGCTCTGGAAGATAGCGCCGTTATCGCCGACGCGGTCAGCCAAAAAGTCAAAGGCCCTTTAGCTGGGATAGAGCTTTGCGCCTCCATCTTAGGCGAAGAGTTAAACGAGTCCGGCCAAGCGACCTTAGCCGATCTGATTGAGGAAATCCGTTATAGCGTCCGAGAAGTTAACGAGTATCTAACCAGTTTTGAGTCCATGACCAAGCCTTTGAATTTGGAGCTTAAACCCATCAATCTGGCTGAGGTGGTTGATGAGGCTCTATCGGCTTTAAAGGAAGTTTTTAAGAATAACGGGGTGGGGGTTTTGGTGGATCAAAAAGACGCTCTGGTCGAGGCCGATCGGGGCCTAATGGTTCAGCTCTTCCTAAACCTATTTCTGAACGCGGCTGAGGCCATGGGTCAAGGCGGTCGGCTTCACGTGGAATTTCGCCATAACCGCAATGAACAAATTGAGGTCATTGTCACTGATACTGGCCCTGGCGTCGCCTTACGCGACATGAAAAGAGTCTTTAACCCTTTCTACACCACCAAAAAACAACCTTTAGGCTTAGGCCTACCAGTTAGCCTCCGGATAATCGAGGCCCATCAAGGCCAATTGATCTTAGGCTCTAACGGGACTTTTGGCGGTCGAGCCGTAGTGGTTATGCCCTTTATCCCAGAACCCGCCTCCAACCGGGGCGAGCGTTCATTGAACTAATTTTTTAGCCATAATTATTAAGACCAAAGAATAGAGGTGACCGGATGAGGGCAAAATATATCTTAGTGGCGGAAGGCGATCGGCCCATGCGCTCGGCCCTCTTTACGGCTTTAACCCGCCAAGGGCACGCCGTGGAATTGGCTGAGGACGGGTTAAAAGCCCAAAGCCTTTTTCAAGAAAGTAAATTTGACCTGGTTTTAACCTCTTTAAGGTTACCTAACCTCGATGGCTTAGGTTTATTAAGGGAAGTCAAAAAACTAAGGCCCCAGACTCCGGTTATTGTTATGTCTTCCGGCGGTTCGGTAGAAGACGCGGTGGTGGCCATGCGCGAGGGAGCCGAAGATTACCTAATTAAGCCTTTCCCGAACGAAGTCATTGAGGAATCCTTAACTAGGGTCTTCGCCAAAGACGAGCCAACCGAAATCGCGCCCCAGGATCAACTGAGCCTTGAGCCGGAAAGACCCATTGTCGCCCAAAGCCCTCTAATGGGTCGATTATTGGCTTTAGCCAAAAGCTTAGCTCTCTCTTCGGCGACCGTCTTGTTACAAGGCGAAAGCGGCACAGGCAAAGAACTTTTAGCCCGTTTTATCCACAAAAACTCCACCCGAGCCAATGGGCCATTTGTGGCCGTCAACTGCGCGGGTTTGCCGGAAAGCCTTTTGGAAAGCGAGCTATTTGGTCACGAAAAAGGCGCCTTTACCGGAGCCTTAGCCAAAAAACCCGGCAAATTTGATCTGGCTCACAATGGAACCTTATTGTTAGATGAAATTAGCGAAATGGATATTTCGCTCCAGGCTAAGCTTCTAAGAGCTCTGCAGGAAGGGGAAATCGATCCCGTGGGCGGGAAAGGGCCCCATAAAATTGACGTTCGGGTTATCGCGACCACCAACCGACGTTTAAAGGATTGGGTCGACGAAGGCCGTTTTCGGCCAGACCTTTACTATCGCCTAAACGTCATGCCCTTTTACATCCCAGCTTTAAAGGAAAGGCCAGAGGACATTCCGGTTTTAGCCGAGCATTTTCGGGAAAAATATTCAGCTCAAAATCATAAAGAAGTCCAAAGTTTCGCCCCAGAAGCCTTGGAAATCCTGGCTAACCACAACTGGCCTGGCAATATTAGGGAATTGGAAAACACCGTGGCTCGGGCCGTTTTGATGGCCCAAGGCCAAGTTATTGAGGCCCCGGACATTTTTATGGACGAGGTTGGTTTCATGGCCGCCCTGGAAAGAAACGCCACGCTTTTGACCACGGAAAAGCCCCAACCAAGCCCAGAGCCTCAGACGCCTAAGGTCATTGATTTTGAGGCTGATAACGCAGAGGATATTAACATCGCGCTTAAAGAAGAGACCGCGTCGCTCCCCATTATGACTATTAACGAGATGGAGCGCCAACTCATTGGCAAAGCCTTGAGCGAAACCCAAGGCAATCGAACCAAAGCGGCTTATCTTTTGGGCATTAGCGTCCGAACCCTCCGCAATAAGCTAAACGAGTATCGAGAGGGTCAGACCGCTCAAGTGGCTATGGGTTGATTAATTTCGTCGCGCGGAATTAGACATACCCCTTAAGCCCTCTAGTTTTAAGACTGGAGGGCTTTTTTTATGCCCCTTGTGGCTTGGTTGATCCTTTGGATGTTTTCCACCAAAGCGAAACGCACAAACCCTTCCCCGCCGACGCCAAAACCTAAGCCTGGGGAGACGGCCACTTTGCCTTTGGAAATAAGAGTCTTAGCGAACTCCACCGAACCCATGGCTTGAAACTTTTCGGGTATCCGGCCCCAAACAAACATGCCGCCTTTGGGGGGATCCACTTTCCAACCCGCTCGAGCTAGCCCTTCAATTAAAGCGTCTCGGCGCTCTTTGTAAGTCTGACAGATATCCCGCACGCAATCTTGGGAGCCATTTAAGGCGATGATAGCGGCGATCTGGATAGGTTGGAAAGCCCCGTAATCGAGGTAACTCTTGATTCTAGTCAAAGCGGCCACCATCTGAGGATTGCCGCACATAAAACCAATTCGCCAACCGGCCATGCTATAACTTTTGGAGAGAGAAAAAGCCTCCACCCCAATGCTTTTGGCGCCAGGAGCCTGAAGCAAGCTTGGAGCCTTATA
>JAISWW010000048.1 GCA_031270705.1 Deltaproteobacteria bacterium | reverse complement strand
GCTAAGATTTTCTTGGAAGGTCGAGTGGCCAGTTTGGGTTTTGTGGCTGGCGTTGGCAACTGGCTAGCGGATCACAGCTATCGTTCAGCCGACATGGCTATAAGCGAAACCAATCCTATCTATCCTCCGAGCAGTGGCGATGACTCGCGAGCGAAATGGGTTCCCTACGCGGGAGTTGACGCTGGCGTGTTCTGGACTCACAAAGGCTCCAAAACTAAGTACAAAACTTTTACCTTTATAACGGGAGTGAACAGGGTCTCTTACAGTCCCTCAAAACAATCCTCGTTTTTATTGTCACTATTTATTGATGGCGGCTTCGCTACCTATGACATTAATGACAGTTTCTCCCAGACGCTTGATGGCCGTATTTCCGGGGATGGCTCTATACGCTACATAGGTGGTGGCTTAATGGCTAGACATCGCTGGGAAAATGGTTTCCGTTTGGAAGGCTCAGCTAGGGCTGGGACAATTCGCAATAAATTCTCCTCAAGCTCATTTATACAAACTTACGGAAATTTTGTTCGATACGAGCTGGAAACTCCTTATTACGCCCTTCACGTTGGCGTAGCCAAAGAGTTTCAGATCCAAGAGAAAGCGATCCTCGATGTCTTGCTCAGGTATTTCTGGACTCAGCAAGACGGCACTTCCTATAGATTCGAAAGCGGCGACGTGGTGGATTTTGATAAAACCATCTCTCAGCGCGTCCGTCTAGGCACTCGTTACAATCGATTCTCCAAGCCCCATCTATCATATTATATTGGTGGAGCTTACGAGTATGAATTCAATAACCAAGGCCGTGGCTCTTATAGAGGCCAACCTTTTGACACTCCCGATATCAAAGGCTCTTCTGGGGTAGTGGAAATTGGCATAATTCGGAGCCCCGACAAAGAAAAAGATCCTGACAGCCACTTTAGTATTGAGGCTGGTCTCCAAGGCCATTTTGGCGTCCGCCGGGGCATTTCCGGTGGCGTGCGGCTGGGTTGGGAATTCTAAATAACGTCCTAAGGTAACTTAAGGCTTTTCCGCCCGTCGGCCAGACCCCTTGGCCGACGGGCTTTTAATTGGCCGCGCCGCCATTTCTTCCCTATCGCCTTTATTGGCGCCAAGAAAAACTCTTCGCCCTCACCGCTGGCCAAAGAAAATGGCGAATCAACTTACCCTTGTCTATAGCCATTTGGGCCGGCCAATAAGCCCAAAATGGCTTAAGCGTATCGCCCTCTTAAATCTCGACCTAATCAGGCTCAATCGTCCTCGAAAAAATTACAAGGCTTTAATGGCCCAAAGAATTCCCAAAAAGCCAATAAAAAACCCCGCCACAAGACGGGGTCTTTTAAGCTTAGGGTTTTTTGAGGATCAGCCGCTGACCGCCGAGCCCATGCCAAAGATTGGTAGGTACATAGCGATAATGAGGGTACCGACCGTGCCGCCCAAGAAAACAATCATCATGGGCTCGATCATGGTCATAACCGTTTCCACCGCCGCGTCCACCTCATCGTCAAAAAAGTCCGCGATTTTCAAAAGCATGACGTCCAAGGCGCCAGCTTCTTCGCCGACCGCGATCATGGAGGTAACCATGTTGGGAAAAACCTGAGACTCAATGAGAGGATCCACCAAAGGCCGGCCTTCCGCGATCGCTGACCGCGAATCCAAAAGGGCCTCTTCCACCACTTTATTGCCCGCCGTGCCGGCGACAATATCCAAACTCGTGATAATGGGGACGCCCGCTTGGAGCATGGTGGCTAAAGTTCTGGTGAACTTGGAGACAGCCACTTTCCTTAACAAATCGCCAAAAACAGGCAACTTCAAGGAATAGGTGTCAAAAAGAAGCTTTCCGAGTTCGGTCTTTAAAAACTTCTTTATACCAATGAAAGCGGCGATGATGGCCGGGAGGATGATATACCACTGGCCGATCAAGATATTCGAGGCGTCGATGACCAATTGCGTCAAGGCCGGTAGTTCTTTGCCAAAGCTGGAAAACATCTCCTCAAAGGTGGGGATAACGAAGATCATGATAACCAACATGACCATAACGCCAACGCCCATAACAATCAAAGGGTAAGCCAAAGCCCCTTTGACCTTCCTTTTGAGCTTCTCGGCCTTTTCAATATATTCGGCCAAACGCTTAAGGATGGTGTCCAAAATACCAGCCGTCTCGCCCGCCGCCACCAGGTTGCAGTACAAGGAATCGAAATGCGCGGGATACTTGCGGAGAGCGTCAGATAAAGTCGCCCCGGACTGGACGGAATTGTTGATGTCGCGGAGCATGTTTTTTAAAGTGGCGTTGTCAGTTTGGTCAGCCATGATCTTCAGACACTGCACCAAAGGCAAACCAGCGTCGATCATGGTGGAAAACTGTCGGGTGAAGAGCATGACGTCCTTGACCGTCACTTTGGGGGCGAACATGGCCAGCCCAGCCAAAAGGTCTTTCGGGGCGTCCTTGATGGTGTAGTCAGTAATCCTCAACCGTTTTAAAAACGCTTCAACCTGCCGGGTGTCGTTGGCCTCCATGGTTCCTTTGCGCTTCCTTCCCTTGAAGTTGCGACCGGACCAGGCAAAAATAGGCATAAAACCTCCATAAAAAGCGGGAGACTAATAAAAAGAACTATATTTATCCAAATTATCTATAAACGCTTAAACTTGAGTGGCCAAAAAAACGAACAAACGCGTAGACAAAAAATAACCCTAAAACCGCCGCGAGTATTATACGGTTGACCGCGCAAAGAACAAGGCCAAGCCGAGGGTAGTTTTAGATCAAATAGGCACAATAATCCTAAAAGCCCGTTTTGTCAACGTTTTTTTAATAGACGCTAAAATAACTTTTCATATTAAAATATAGGTTGATTTTATGTTTTTACAGATTTAATAGATTTTTATTAAGAAATATAAAGGCCAAAAATCTTAAAGGAAGCTAGAAAATTTTTCCAAAACTATCGATAATTTTTAGAGACTTCGCGAGCTTTAGAGGCCTTAACCAGCGCCCCCAAACCTCGCCCCAAGCCCAGCCCGTCGGCCTATTGAGCCAGCGTCAGCTTGATAACGCTCTCTTAAGAGCAAATTTTAGTATAATTTAATTTTTTGAGTTATTATATAACTTTATAAATAACATTTTAAACCTTTGGCGTCAAAGAATCGCGGGATAATTGGACTTGGCCAGATAGGGAATTGACTGTCAGGCGCCAGCCATCCTTTCGCGGTTCTGGCTGAGAATTGTGGTAAATAAAAAGTCGAAAACCCTGAGGCTCCGAAAAAACATGGCGGGAGGGCATAAAAATGGCCCAAAAAACGTCGGTCTCGCTCATGTCCTCTTCTTTTGCCGAATGAGTCGCGGACGGACGGGCTTTGACAACGCGGATTTCCGGTTTCAAAACTTCCCGATCCTCCAGCCGCTTTTCCCAACCAGCCACCGAATACTCGTCGTAAACGGCTGACTCTATGTCCGCGAAACAATTTTTGTTTCCAGCGACCCTCGCGCAATTAACCACCACGCGCGTGTGTTTTTGCTGATTAACGGCCATATTCTGGGCTTTGACTAAGATCGACTCCAGCTGGAGGCTGGCGGTTCGGGTGTCGTATTCAGGTTTGGCGGCT
>JAISWW010000241.1 GCA_031270705.1 Deltaproteobacteria bacterium | reverse complement strand
TGGGCCGTAAACTTTATGGCGTTGGAGACGAGGTTGGTTAAGATCTGGCTTAAACGGGTGGGATCGCCAATGACCACCGCTGGGGCGTTCTCCGGCAAATCCACGTAAAACTCCAGATTCTTTTCCGCGGCCCTTAAGGCTTGGAGCTCCATGGTCTCGGCGATGACTTCGCCTATATTAAACTCCACCCGCTCCATCTCGAGTTTGCCGGCCTCGATTTTGGAGAAATCCAAGATGTCGTTGATGATGCGCAATAAGGTTTTGGCCGCCCTTAAAACCCTTTCCACGTAATCGGTTTGCTGGGAATCTAGCTCAGTTTGCAGAGTCAAATGCGATAAACCAATGATGGCGTTCATGGGCGTGCGGATCTCGTGGCTCATGTTGGCCAAAAATTCGCTTTTGGCTTTGGTGCTGGCCTCAGCCGCTTCCCTGGCTTGGCTTAAGGCTTTTTCCTTTTCCACCATCTCGGTGATGTCCATGAGCCAAAATAAGTAACCAATATCCCCGTAATACTCGGTTTTAAAAGCGTTAAGCAGCATATGGCGCTCATTGCCGTCCCCATCGTAGATGAGCGTCTCCTGCCAAGCTAGGCGCCCTTTCCTCTCTAAGCTTTTTAAAATAAATTTATATTGCTCCTCATTGGCGAATAAGCCGCTCAAAGGGCTATCTAGGCCTAAACCAAGGGACTGCCGAGCGAAAGGCGAAAAAAACCTGATCACCCCGCCGACGCTGACCAAAAAGGCGATGGGGCTATTGTCGAGGATTTTCTGCAACAGGCTCCTCTCCCTCTCCACCGCCGCTTCCGTGGCTTTTAGGCTTCTAATGTCCCTAATGAAACTGACCAGAATGTCGCCTTGGGGAGCGTTGACCTTCACTTGATTGACGTCGGCCTGGATGGGATCGCCTTCCAAGGTTTGAAAAAGCCACTCAAACTCGTGCCGCCCCTCCGAGAAAGTTTTGCGCAAATGCTCGCGAAAAGCCTCTTCGGAAACTTGGCCGTCGGGTTGATAGGGGGGCGACAAGGAGGGGAAATAGTCGGCGAAGGATTGCTTGTTGGGGAGGCCAAAGAGAGAGACCACGGCCGCGTTGGAGTCGATTTGGTCAAAATCGCCGTTCCACAGAGCGCAAACCTCAGTCATGTTATCGATCATGATCTGATAGCTATCGGCGTTATTGTGGCCAATGCGTTGGCCAGCGTCGAGGGGAGCCGACAAACGGACAAAGCCGGTCAATTGGATCTCGTTGGCCGAGATATGATGGACATCTGGGGTCAAACCACAAAAAGTTTGAGCCGCTCGCCAATCCCCCGAGATCGGGCAAAAGAGCAGATGATCTAACTGAAACCCAGGAGCCCCGGCCCACAATTCGGCCAATTTGGCCTCAATGGCCGGGAGATCCTGGGGGTGGATGAGCTCGCTCCACAGCTCCAAAGGCTGGGCCAATTGTTCTTCGCTTAAGCCCAAACCCAGCGAAAGCTCCGGGCTGAATAAAACCTCAATGGCCAATTGGCCCGCGTCGTCTTTCGTTAATTTGGCCCCAAACCCCAGCCAGCCCCCCGCGCTTAAAACCGGAGCCAAGAAGCCGCGCTCAATGGGGCTGACCTTTATTTCGGCCTTAATGGGCGGGGAATCGGACATGGGCGCCGAGGTCGGCCAGCCTACTTGAGGTCATCGACGACTATCCCCTCTGGAGCGGCCCCCGAAGCCGAACCCGAGGCCGAAGTCGTCCCCTCGTCCTGTTGTCCGCTAATTACTAAGTTCGTCGGGGCGGGCGGCTCGGCTGGCATGGGAGCCCCCTTGGCTTTTAAGACCACAGTGTTTTGATTGGGGTCTAAACTAACCATATTGTCAGGCACGTCAACGTTGGTATAGAGATAAGAGCGACCATTATAGGCGAAACTTTGACCCTTAATGGTTAGGGATAAGGTCGGCCCGCCCGTGGAGCTCCCATTTAAGACCAAATCAGCGCCAAGTTTTATGTTTAAAGACGATAAAATTGATTTTAAAATCGAGAGGCTATCCCGGCCGCTGGAAATCACTTTAAAATTATTCTTTTTTAAGGTTTCCAGATCCTCGCTGGACAGATCCCCATACTCCAAGACCATCCGCGAAGAGCCAGCTTCCCAAAAGACCGGGGGCGACTTCTCGCTGGCCGCCCCGCCCGTGACGATCCGGCCCCTCTTTAAGTCCACCCGGACGCCTAAGCGCGGCGAAAAACCAAAGCTTTTGATTAAAGCCTCAGCGAATACGGAGGGGTTTTGGCTATCCACGTCAATGACGGTGAAGTTATTGATGGGCGTCGGCGAGCGGGTCGGATCGGCCAAAGCCAAACCTTTATAAAGATCAATGACCGTTATGCCGTGATTGCCCAAAAATTTGACCCAAGCGGCGGGCGTGGCGTTATCGGGGGCGGGGGCCAAATTGATAGCCACCGGCTGGCCTCTATTCCAAGCCTCGGGACTGGGCCAAATGAGCCAGTCAGCGGCGATTTTCAGCTTTATCTCATTGCCCCCCTCAAAGGCTTGGGACTTGGTATAAATCCGGTAATAACCGCACAAAGGCCAGAGGCGCTCGAGGACTTTTTCCATGGATTCGCCCCGGGTGGGCTGAAAAATCTGATAATCCCCGTATTTGTCCCGGAACCTTTTAATGAGCTCGGGGCTTAAAGTCCTTTGGAGATCCAAAACTAGCCGGCGATTATTTTTCAGCTCAACGACCGGGACAGAGCCCATATCCACGTCAAAATGCGGCGGCTCGTCCAAGGGCAAGAATAAACGGCCCTTATTGATAAAAGTCTCGCCCAAGCGCGTAAAAATAACCCCTAAGATTGTCCGAGCGTTTTGGGAGTCCGCCGTGGGCATGGGAGCCGGGGGCAGGCGCTTGGTGGCTAGGATAAACTTTGAGCTTTTGGCTTTGGGGGGATTCTTTTGCGGGTTATCGGCGATATTTTCGCGCCGGCTGGCCGTGGTCTCGGAAATTTGGGGGTTCTCGCGGGCCTGGCCGCGACGATTTCTAGCCACTCGGGTCGGCGGGGCCAGATCGGCCAAATAGGCTCCCATGGAAGGCACGCGCAACTCAGCCCCGGCCACTATAATATTGGGGTTTTTGAGCTCGGGGTTTAGGCTTAAAGTCACCTTGATTAAGCTTTTATAAATGAGATCCGGATCCACCCCTTCGCGCTTTAAGAGCTTTTCTAGGGTGTCGCCCTTTCTGACCACGACTGTCCGGAAAACCGTGCCGTCCGGAGCCATCTCCAGCTCGCCCTCTGGCTCAGGGCCAGAGGGGCGTCTTCTTTCCGTTCTAGCCGGCTCCCGCTCAGGCGGCGGAGCTTCTTCCGATTGGCCGATCTGATACTGGCCATCCCCTAAATCCACCGGCCCAGGCAAAGGCCGAGCGCTAGGGGCTATTGGGCTTTCCGGCGCTTCTTCCCTTGAATCAGAGAAGGCGTAAGAGACGACCCCTGGGGGATCGGCCTCATCGGCGGGATCTGGCTCCGGGGCTTTGACCGGCAAGGTCTCGGACAAGGCCTTCGGGGTGGGCAAATAAAGCTCTTGGCCAGGAGAAATGAGATCCGGATTGGCGATGGCGGGATTTAAGCGCTTGATGAGGCGGATTATCTGGGCTTCGCGGTTGGCGTCAGGGTTAGTTGGCCATAAACCCCGTTTTTTCAGGATGCCAGCTAAATTTTCGCCTGGGGCCACGGTATGAGAATCAATAGAAAAAGTTAGATCCTCAAACGTGTAAACTTCCACTGTTTTAGTCAGAGTTATAGTGGAGTCAGCCGGTTCCTGAGCCAAGGTCGCCTGGGCTAATGGCCAAATGGCCAAAAAGCCGCCTAACCAGGCCCCAAAAAAGGCCCACCTTAAAAACCTCAACCGTTTTTGGGCGCTTTTGGATTTTAACAAATGAAGGGCTCCATTTATATATCTAAGAATTATTTGGGCTTCAGCCCAAATATTTCTTTTGGCGTTGCTTAAAGGCTTTAAAAATCGTCATCCATAGGTATGGCCTCTTCCAGAGCTTTCCGAGAGGCTTTAAAGGCCCGAGAAGGACGGTTTAAGCTAGGCTTGGGCCGGGTAATACGCTCGACTTGATCTAAATTTTGGTCAATCTGTTGGTCAAAATCAGCTTTTTGACTCTTCGGCTCGCGCGGCTGGCCGAGCGGAAAACTAGGCTTGGCCCAACCATGGAGCAAGGCCGAAATCCCGCGCACGGCTCGGCTTAACAAATTGGCTTGGCCATTTAAAGCCAAAGAGATCTTTTCGGCCCCGGCGGCCTCCACGGCGTTTTCCTGGGTCACCTTATCCATTAAAGCGATGGATTGGTGGGTGTCTTGGATGGCCCGAGCTTGGCTCTGGCTAGCCTCAGCCACGCTTTGCACCAGATCGGCCACCGACTCGGAGGTGGCCACCAACGCTTTAAAGCTCAACTCCGCCTTAACGACTAGTTGCGAGCCCTCATTAATGCGCTTAATGCTCCCAGCTAGCATGTTGGTGGTGTTTTTAGCCGCTTCCGAGGAGCTATTGGCTAAGTTTCTGACTTCGTCGGCCACGACCGCGAAACCGACGCCGGCCTCCCCGGCTCGAGCCGCCTCCACCGCGGCGTTTAAAGCCAAAATATTGGTCTGAAAGGCGATCTCTTCCACCGTTTTAATGATTTGGCTACTGGCCTGACCACTATCTTTGATCTCTTCCATGGCCACGGTAATTAAACTCATGGCCTCATTGGCCTCCGCCACAAAGGATTTGGCCTTATCCATCAAACCCTTGGCCCGCTCGGAATTGCCAGCGTTGCGCTTGGCCGCGGCCAATAATTCCTCTAAGCTGGACATGGCCGTTAAGACGGCTTGGGTGTTATCCGAGGCCCCGCGAGCCAAAGAGCGGCTGGAGCGCGATAAGAGGGTGGCCGTGCGGGTGACTTCGCCCGCGCTTTTTTCCAAGCCCCCTAAAACCCCCCGCAAAGGGCGAATAACGGTGCGGAAAATATAAAATATCAAAAGAGCGGTCAAAAGGCTGAGAGCCACAAAGCCCACGGTCAAGCCCCAAGCCAATTGGCGAGCCGTTTGCCGCGAGTCATGGGGATGCTCCAGCAAAGTCTTTAACAAAGAACGCCGGAGAAGATCCGTCTGGCCGGCCAAAGCCTTTAGGTCTTGGCTCAACTGGCCAAACTCTTGGGCTGACTTAAGGGCCGCCTCTAGACTAGGATCCCAAGAGATCTTTAAGCTAACGCTAGCCGCCATTAAATCTTTAAAAGATCCGAGCCATTTTTCATAAGAGGCCAAATCCAGCTCGGTATTTGAGCTCCAAAAGGCCAAACCTTGATCGATGATGGCCAAATAGCGCCCAGCGTCCCGGAAGATCGCGGCCTCTCTTTCAACTTCTACCGAGGGCGCCTTGGAATTCAGATCTTGGTTAGATCCATTAAACTCCGCCTTAGCCGTCCCCAAAGCCAAGGCCCATTTTAAAGCCCCAGACCTTAAACTCGCCCCCACCGCCGCCCTTTTTTGGCTTAACCGAGCCTTCTCTTGGTTTTTAGCCAAAAGACTCTCATAATCGCCACTAGCCGAGGCCCGCAAAACCTCATTTTCCGGGCGCGGATCTTGGCTTAAGAGGCGCGAAAATTCTAAAGACGAGGCCTTAGGCGAAGCGGCGAACTCCCCTAAAACTTGGCCCACCCGATAGCCAACCTCAAAAGCCCCCGAGCGAGAGGTCTCGGCCTGGGTCGCGGCCTGGGATATCACCCCAATGGCCGTTATAATAATGGCCAAGGTCGCCAAGAGAACCAAGGCGAAACTCAAGGTAATCTTTAGGTTTAAGGTCAAGTTTCGGCCCAGGCTCATAAATCCGCCTTTTTCCTAGCTTTTTGACCTAGCCCTAGGGAGAGCTTTGGCTTGTTAGGTCAGTTAACTTGAGGTCAGTTAACTAGCGGCTCAGTTATCTAGCTTAAGGGGCCTAGTTTTGACTTAAACTGTCGGTCTTTAAAATCTGGTAAAAGTTAAAATTTAGGCCAAATTAAAAACTTACCATCTAAAATAATATACCCCAACCGCTAAAAAATCAAGCTAAAACCTTAAACCAGCTAGCTCCGGCCAAAAGGTTTGGCCTCTTCCTGATTCGTTTCCGAGTCAGGCGACAAAAGCAAAGAGTCCAAGGAAATGCCAGGCAAGATCTGGGCTGGCCCCGCGTTATCTAAAGGCGCGGCGGGAACTTCGGCGGGCTCTTTCGCGGGGCTAGCGGTCACAAAACTGGGCCCAAAAGCCGTGGGCAGGGGAAATAAGCGGGCCTCATTGGGATCTTGGGGTGGCCGGGGCGGAGGGAGAGGAATTAAGCCTGGCGGTTGATCCGTGGCTTTCCCTTTATCCATGCCCACCCAGCAAACCTGGTTGCGCCCGCGTTTTTTGCCCATATAGAGGCCTTCGTCAGCCCGGGCCAACAATTTGCGCAAAAGCTCCTCGCTGGAGCTATTGTCAGCCAAAGTCTCTTCCTGGGTTAAGCTGGCTAGACCTATGCTCAGCGTTAAAGGCGTGGAGCAGTTGGGAGCGGGATCCGGGCGAGCGGCCACCTCGTTTTTGATACGCTCGGCTATAACCCGGCCCCCGGCGAAATTGGTGTGCGGCAAGAGAAGCACAAACTCCTCGCCCCCATAGCGGGCGAAAATATCCGTGTTCCGTTTGAGTTCCCCAATTATTTTCGTGACATGAATCAGAGCCGCGTCGCCACTTAAATGGCCATAAGTATCATTAAATTTTTTAAAATTATCTAAATCCATCATCAAAAGGCACAAACTCGCGCCTTGTCGACGGGTAAACTCCACCTCCCTATGACCAGCTTCATTAAAATAGGAGCGATTATATATATGGGTCAAAGGATCATGGAGGGCTTGGTTGCGATAATTTTTCTCGCTTTCCTTTAAGGCCGCCTCAAATTGGTCGCGCCGATGGATCTCTTTTTGTAACTCTTCGGCCATTAAGGCTAATTCTTTTTGTTTTTCCTGGATTTCGCGCTCGTGGCTTCTTAAAGAGGAGGTCATGAGGTTAAAAGCCTCGGAAAAATCCCCCATAAAGTCCACGGAATGGCTGTAATCGCCTGAGGCGGCCACCTTAAATTGCCAGGCCAAATGGGATAGATTAGCTAAAATGGCTTTGAGGCTTCCGGATGTCGCGCCCTTTTTGACCAGGCGCAGATCCAAGTCGCCCTTGGCAAAATTGCCTAGGGCGTTTTTTATCTCGGTGGTATGCTGGTAAAGAGAATTAAAGGTATCCCAGCTAGCGTACTCCGGGGGCAAAACCGGGGTCTTGCTTTCCATGATGACCTTTTCCAAAAACTTGAACATTGACTCGGCTTGGGCCCGGGTAAAAGTTTTTAGACGGTTTTTGTGGGGGGATTCTTCTGTCAATTTCCCGTCCCGCTAAGGGTTTCACGCCTCTAGGCCCTCAAAAAACTCGCCACCCTTTGTCGAGCCTCAAAACCCCAGCCTTGATTAAGCCTTGGGTTTAGCCTCAAAGCGACATGTCCGCTCGTTGGTGCACCAGCAATCGATTTCCTTCACGTCAAAGGAGCGGCCAGTAAATGACTCCAAAATTCCAGCGATGAAGCCCTCGTCATAAACGCAAACCCCGTAACCCAGCTCCGGTAGGCCCGAGCAATCCAGATCCTCGGAGACGGTGACCACGCACTCGAGATTTTCGTTGAACTTCTCGACCTTGAAAATGCCAATGCCAATGTCCCGCAAGACTTGTTGGAGCTGTTTGACCAGGTCATTGATGTCCGAGGGCGGGTGATCCAAGACATTCTCGTAAAAATGCCGACCCGCCAGAGCCCCAGCCTTAAAAAAGATCCGATCCGCCGCCTCGGTGCCGTATTCTTGCTCAATGATGTCCCGGCAGCAAAACTGTAAAAGGCGGTAGGCCTCTAGGCGCAAAGTTGGGCCCAGATTAGGCCTAGCCGTGTCCAGGTCACCAATCAGTTCCCAGGTAAACTCGTATTTGCGTTCTTCATCGGACATGGGCGGACGTCTCCATTGCTGTGAAAGTTGTAGGGTTAAGACCGAAAAAAATTACGGCGCGCTCAGTAGCCTTGACCTCTTGGTCGCTCAATTGGAGCCAGCCCGCCCCAGAGGGCCTCGCGACTGGAGCCGGCCTTTCCCTAGGGGGCCGCGACGGAAAATTTTGGCGAAATTAAGACCCTAGCCGGCGGGCCATTGTCCAGATTAGCCAAAAGACTCTTGAAAAGGGATAAGCTCGTTTGGAATTGGCGCGAAAACCTACCCTAGCCAAGCGCAAACTCAGCCCAGCGTTTCTCGCGCCATAATACTATCATTATAATGAAAAAAATTTTTCAGTCAAACCGTAGCCGCTAATCAAGCCTAAATTATCCCTACCTTTCGCGCGCGTTCAACTTTTCCTGAGCCCGCGCTTTAAAGAAAGCTTCTTCCTTCCGAGTTTTTAGACTATACTGTCTTGACTTTGTTTTTATAACTTTATTTTTAATTTTTATTTTTAGATTATTTTACTATTTTATATTATAAAACAAATTTTTTATTCTTTTTACATATTAATACATTTATCTTACTTGTCTATTTGGTAAATAGCTACCAACTTCTGGGACTTGCTTTTCTCGGCCTTATAGATTACCTTGATTCTCGAAACTATTTTCGAGGTTCTCATGAGTTTTACCAACGTCTCGCCCTCTTCGCCCTTGACCCCTGAGGTCAGTCAGTTTTTTATGAGCCTGGCCTTACAAAAAGCCGAGGAAGCCGCGAGAAATGGCGAGGTGCCCGCCGGGGCCGTTATTTTCGATTCCGCTGGCCAAGTTTTAGCCCAAGAAGCCAACCAAGTCATAGGTCTCGCCGATCCCACGGCCCACGCCGAGATTTTGGCCATTCGCCAAGCGGCTAAGGTCATTGGCAACTATCGCTTAACTGGTTTATCATTAGCCACGACTTTGGAGCCCTGTCCCATGTGTTTGATGGCGGCCATCCACGCTCGCTTGGGCCATATCTATTTTGGGGCCGATGAGCCTAAATGGGGGGCGGCGGGCTCTCTGTTGGATTTATTGAGCTTATCTGGCTTAAACCACCGGCCCACCATTACGGGCGGGATTTTGGCCGAGCCCTGCGCGCGGTTGATGCGCGATTTTTTTAAATCTCGGCGTCCGGTTCCTCGCTGGTCTGTCGTTCGCTCCGCGGGCTCCACTCACTAATTTCCCAAAAACTGTTTGGATTTAAAATTATGCTGGTCGTGGAAAAATTATCCACCCTCCGCCCAGAGCGTTTGGCGGCCCTTTTAAGTCGCTCCCAACTGGACTTAGGCCCTACCCTCCTGGCCACCCAAGATATATTTAAGCGTCTCTTGGCCGATCCTTTGGCTGAGCTGAACCGGGAATACGGCTCTTTAAAGGCCAATCTGAGCCCGGAAGATCTCCTGGTGGGGCCAGAGGAAACCGCTAAAGCCGTGGCGGCCATGGATCCCGGCTTTTTAGAGGCTTTAAAGGTCGCCCAAACCAATATCCGCCAATTCCACGAGGCTCAGCTGGAAAGATCTTTTTGGCTCTCGGAAACGCGGCCCGGCCTTTTGGCCGGCCGCGTGACCCGTCCTTTGGCCAAAGTTGGCGTTTATATTCCTGGGGGCCGGGCTCCTTATCCCTCCAGCGCCCTAATGAACATCATTCCCGCCCGGGTGGCCGGGGTCAAAGAGATTGTGGCCATCACCCCGCCAGGCCCAGGCTTTTTGGCGCGCCCGGAAATAGTGGCCGCGGCCTCTTTGGCCGGGGCCACGAAGATTTATAAGCTTGGCGGGGCCTGGGCTATTGGCTCTTTGGCTCATGGACTCTTAGGTTTGCCTAAAGTCGATAAAATCGTGGGACCTGGCAGTATTTGGGTGGCCGCCGCCAAATTAGCCGTTTACGGCTTGGTCGATATAGATTCCCCCGCCGGACCCTCGGAAGGCTTTATTATCGTTGAGCCGAATATGGGCCTCTCCCCTGAAATTTTGGCTTGGGATTTTCTCGCCCAGCTCGAGCATGACCCACAGGCTTCGGCCATATTAGTCACAACATCCTTAACTTTGGCTGAGTCAATCAAAGAAGCTGTCTTAGCGGAGATAAATCATTTAGATAGAGCGGAAATTATTCAGGAGAGCCTCAAAAACGCGGCTATTCTAGTGGCTGATAGTTTAGAGGCGGCTTTCGAGTTAGCTAATTCTTACGCTCCCGAGCATCTCCAGTTGATTGTCCAGGAACCCTTTTTCGCTCTTAGCCAGATCCAAAACGCGGGCTCGGTCTTTTTGGGCCCCCACGCGCCCATCGCCGGCGGCGATTACGCGACTGGGCCCAATCACGTTCTCCCCACAGGCGGGGCGGCTCGCTCATTTTCCGGTCTCTCGGTGGATGATTTCCTCCGAAAAATGACTTTTCAACAATTAAGCCCCCAAGCCTTAAAAGACCTGGCCCCGACCATCGCCACTTTAGCTCGGGCCGAGGGACTCATTTGTCACGCTAAATCCGTGGAGACTAGGGTCAAAAACTTTTAAACGCGCCCCTTAAAACCAGACAAAAGGACAAAAATCTCCTGACTTTGGCTCCGGCTGGCCTGAGGCTTGAGCCGGCTTAGGGTTTTATAACCCTCTTTTATCTTGGCTATAAAGTCGTCGGCCATCTGGCTTTGGAAGACCTTAAAAAGAAAAAATCCGTCTGGCTTTAAAAGATCCCCGGCCCAGGAACTAGCCGCCTCAACCAGCTCTAGGCTTCGGGCTTGATCCACGGCCCGGGCTCCCGTGGTTTTGGGGGCCAGATCCGAGATAACCGCGTGTGCCCCGTTCGCGAAAAATTCCCCGACTTTCTCCTTTAAGCCGTCCTCGAAAATATCCCCCGCCAAAAGACTAACCCAACTAGGAAAAGAGCCTGGCGGGAGATTGAGATCTAGGCCCACGACCAACCCCTTAGGCCCAACTTTTTCGGCCACGTATAAAGTCCAGCTCCCTGGGGCGCAACCTAAATCCAAAACTTTCTGGCCAGGCTTAAAAAGACGACGTTTGGCGTCAAACTCGGACAGCTTATAAACCGAGCGAGCCGGATAGCCTTGGCTTCGAGCTTTTTGGCTGTAGTGGTCATTTAAACGCGAGCGATCCTTTATGGCCATAATCTCCTCTTTTTTAAGCCCTAAAACTTAGGACTCTAATTTACCATATCCAGGCCAAAGGGGTTCTATCTTGGCTTAAGGGAAACTTGAGAAAAAAGGGGAAATGGGCCTAGGGCTTTAAATTTTTAGAAGATTGTTGAAAACTGGCTGGCCTTTTGACCAGTTAATTTTAGCCCTAATCTAAACTAGACCGCGCCTAAAAAACCTTAGGCGTTTTAAGGCTTGAGGGATTTGGTCCTAAAATTTTAATGGCCTTGGCTTTGAGCGCAGAAATAATAGGCTTTTTAAACGCTAAGGCATATAGTTTTGGCTCGTATACAAACGCCTAAAAAGTCGATGAATTAGGCAAAAATAAAATTAGATTTTTGAATTTTAACTATAATTTTCGCCATAAAATATTTGGATTAAACTTAAAATTTATAATAATATGTCACGCGCAAACATGAAAATTTTTCAATTTTTTCCGATAAAAAGTAGAAAAATTGTTCAAAAATTCCTAAGGGTAAAATGACTTATATATCCGTATTCACGCTAAATTAAACTTATTAACCCATTTATCATGATATTATCTTCTATCTAAGGCCCTCTTTGCTAGTTTGGCCAGTCTAGTCCCTAGCCTTTGAGCCAAGCCAAGCTGGCCA
>JAISWW010000217.1 GCA_031270705.1 Deltaproteobacteria bacterium | reverse complement strand
GATAATTGGAAAAAAGGCGTGGCCAGATAAACCATTAGTTGATCTTGAGTTAAATCAAAGGCCTCGCGAAAGGAACCAGCCTTGATGTCGAGGTTATCGGGATAGATGAGATGGCGACCATCAGGTAGCAAAAGATCCAGCTTGAGGATCTCCAAAAAATGGCTCAATAGGCTGGTTTCGTTGATCTGGAGATCCGTAAAGCCATAAGCGTAAGGGCTAAGGGCGTTGGTCAAAAAGCCCGCTTCCAGACGGCGACGCAATTCCAAAAGTTGGAAATGTTGCGGCTCCAAAAACGAGCCATGGCGCCAGTTGATGTCCCTTTGAAAAATCATGTTCTCTCCGCGAGTCTGTTCATTTAATTTTAAAGCGCCTGGGCGAACTGTCTTCCGGCCAAGGCGCGGCTTTGGCCGCGGCTTTGACGGTTTCGGCTTCGGGGGTTAGTTCCGCGAGATTAAGGCTTAAAGGCTGGGAGCCTTGAGCGACGCTCGCTTCTGAGGGACTTACCGCTAAAGCCTCAGGCGGGCTAATTGGCTCGGGAGCCATTAAAGCCCAGTCCGGGTTTTCGGGCGTTAACCCAGAAATGGTTATGGGCTCTTGGCTAGGATCCACTTTTATGGGGGCCCTAGCCAGACGCGTCTCTAGCTCTTTAGGCGCGTTTTTCGGCTCGCCGGGTTTCAGATCTTTGGCTAAACGGCCATAGTCTTTCGGGTTTTTAGCGAAAAATTGCATGTTCTGGGCTTTTAAAATGAGCCAGGCGTCCAAAATTTCGGGCCCATATGTTTTAAAAATAAGGTATTTGCTGCCGGTTTGAATGGGCATGGGCAAAATGGCTGTGGCTAGGTTTGGCCGCAAATCTTGGTAGCCAGCCACCACCGCTAAATACCGGGCTTTTTCCAAACGATCCAAAATGAGATCCAGCGTTTGCCCAGGCTGAATAAAATATCTTTCCGCGCTTAAAGCTCCGGCTGTTTCCGGGGCGCAACCGAGTAAACCCAAAAGCCCAGATTTGGTTTGGCTTAAAGCCAAGATTTTATTGGGCTCGGCTAGTTGAAAAAGGCAGATGGTCAGACCCGAGCTCACCCCGTCCACGACGTTTAAAACCGTCTCGGCCAAAAGCCCTACGCGTATTGCCCCGGGCGCGTAAGTCCAATTGATAGTCTCAACCGTATCCGCCGGCGTCGGCGGGGGCGGGGCGGGCGGGCCAGGTTTCCCGCAAGCCATGGTTATGGAGAGCGGCAAAATTATGAGGAGGGCTTTAGAAATTGCCCGCCAAAAATTAGACGATCGCATAGCTGGGCTCTAAAACTGGCTCTAGCTCAAGAGGAGCGTAAACCAAAAAGACATAATCCGGGGGCGGGGCTAAAAAAGCGTCGCGACCCAAGCCGCCTCGCTTTTGGGCTAAATCCTGGCCGTCGCCTAGACACAAGGTCTCCTCGGGCTCTGGCCGATAGCTTAAGGCTAATTCGCCGATTAAAGGCTCTTGGTTATAGGCGGCCAATAAGCTGGCGGCTTTTTGACTAGTCTCGCCGCCCGGCAGGAGTTCCAAAAAAGCGTCTCTGTCTGGAGGACTTAAATGGATCCGAAATTTGGAGCGAATATCCACGGTTTCCGAGCCCACTAAAGCCCCTTGCCCTAAGCCCAAGCCAATCTGGCCTAATTGGATCCGGTCTTCGGTGGGAATTGGGGCCACGCGAGGAACTAACTCCTCAATGAGGCCTTCCATACCCAATAAGCTATCCAGCAAAAAACCCAAACCCTGGGCCGGGCGACTATGCCGAGCCCATAAGGCGAGCCGGCCAATCCGATCCAATGTTCCGCCGGGCCCCATTAAATCCCGCAAGATCCTTAAACCATCGGGATCGGCTAGCTCCAAAAGCCTAAGAGGCAAATGGTTGTGGAAATGGGCTAAGGCCTGGAGCCGATAAAAGGGGGCGGCCAAGATGTCCAGAAAATCCCTAATCGAAGTCTCGTCGTCCAGGGATTGGCTTAAGACGGACTGGCTATATAAGCTCGGCAGAGGCGAGGAGGCGCCATATAAGCCCAAAAAGCCCGCCGTAAAGCGCCAGGGATCTTTCTCAAAGGCTAAGAGATCGCGACCCGCGAACCCGAGGGATGGGGTGGCCCGGATGGCTAGCTCAGATTCCAGAAAATCGCTGAGATCTAACTCTGGTTTCAGCTGAGCCAAAAGCCTAATGGCTTGGAAATAGTCAAACTCCCCCGGCTCGTTTTGGAGGGAGTCAATTAAATTATCTTCTTGGAGCCAAGTCGGATCGGCCATTGGCGGATCTCCTGGGAATTTTTATCCGTAATTGAAAGACGCAAATACGCGTTTAAAGGCAAGAAATCCGCTAAAAAGCGATCCAAAATGTCGCCAAATAAGCCGACCTCGCCCGGAGAGGAAAATTGGGCCCCATCAATGGTCACGTCCAGTTCCGAGCCTCTTAAGGGCCAGCCGCGGACAAAAGCGTCCCCGGTTCGCGTATCTATGTCTAAAATGGAGGCGATCTTCGCGCGCGTGGCCACCTTGCGCGTGGGATCCGAATCAATGGGCGGGGCGTAGAGGGCCAAGAGATCCCGGAGGTTTTCGGCTGAGCTTAAAGGCGATAAACTTAAATGCAGATGCGACAAAATTCGCCATAAAGCCCCTTCGTCGGCCGGGGGCGGGCAAACCTTGGACGGGGCCACGATATTGGCGAAAGAAGCCATGGCCGGCGAGTTTTCCGTGGGTTGGCAAATATCGCCAGGCCGCAAAAAATCAGTCAGATCTTGGTTATAGCAGGCCAGATCCAGGGATAAGGTTTCCGCGGCCCGCGGCCTTTGGCCTTTGGGGTGGATAACAGTAAGATAATGCTCCGTTTGGCCCGAGCCGCTATCCTCTTGGCGCCGAATGGAGTAATAGCCGACCCCGCCCAAACCTCCGTAACCCGTAAAGGGCAGATATGGTCTCTCGCCCGCCGTCGAGACGCCCACTACTTTTTGGACGCTATGGAGAGTGAGGTTTTCGGCTTGGCTCTTTTGCGGCCTAATGAGATACTCGTCATGGCGATGATCGACGCTTATGGGCTGGGCTGGCCGAGTCATAAGATTGATGGCTGGGGCCACGTTTAAGAGAAAATGCTCAGGTTTTATGGCCGGGATATTTTTCGGCAAATTTTCTAAGAAAAAGCGAGCCGTAAAGCCGGATTCCCCGGAAACCCGCAAAGGACTGAGGCCATTTAAGCGCAAGGACAAAAACTTCTCGGGAAAAGCGAAATATTCGCGGATGAGGCTATAACCCTGGTAACGACCCGAGCCTAAAGCCGGCAGAAACCCCCCAGGCTCAATGGCCTTGGGACTTAAGGAGATGGTCTCGGAGCCAGTCGTCACCTCAATGGAGCGAGTATGGCGAGCGATGAGCTCGCGTCGCTCGCAAGCTTCCCCTAACTCCCCGGCCAAGCGCAAATCGAGCTTCTCGGTCACCCAGTTTTTTAGAGGCGAGTGGCCGCTGATTCGGATCTCCAAGACCCCAGTTTGGTTTGTGCCTAAAGTCAGCTGGGCCCGGTTAATTTGGGCCGGCCAGATGGCTACCGGCTCAGTCAAGGCGAAGCGGGCCCGCACCGAATTTATGGGGATGGCCGCTAGTTGCGCCCCTAGAGGGGCGACTTTCGTTTCGCTAAAGCCCACGGCCGGCTGAAACTGGCATAAAGTTAAGGCCGGGAGAGCTTGGCCGAGACGGGGAAAGAGCAGATCCACCAAAGCCCCGGCCAAAGCCGGAAAGCCCTCGGCTAATTGACGGCGAATGACCGCCGCTAAATAGGCCACCCCCTCCAAAAGCCTTTCCACGTCGGGATCCGAGCCTTTCGCTCCTAACCAGGGGGCCAGGGCCGGGTGGTTTTGGCCAAATTCGGCGGCTTGCCCTAAAAGGAGATTGAGCTCGCGGCGGTATAGATCGACCAGCATAAAAAGGATCCTTAATGGATAAGGCGAATCTGACCGTCAGAACTCAAATGGGCGGTCAGAATCAGGTTAGGGCCATCGGGTTTTAGGGCGCCGGTGAGGGTAAAGGCTAGCTGAGCCGCGTTAGGGGAGCCTTTAAAAGTCACCACCGGATCGCGCAAGCGGGGCTCAAATTTTTTAATGGTCTCCTCCAAAGACTTTTCTAGATCTCTTAATCCCTCGGCCCCGGCGCCGGCTCTAGCTAAATCTGGGGCCCCAAAACCCTTGGTGGCCGCGCAGAGAGATATCCGGGCGCTTAAAATGGCCGTCAAATGGTCAATTAAGGACTTAATTAAAATCTCCGGTTTCCCCGTGTCCAGGGCTTTGGCGGATCTGGACAGAGTGTCGACTCGTTCCAATAAGCGTAAGCGCGTCATTTTTTACCTAAGAGGCGGGGCTTTGTCCCCACTCCATTTTTTCCAAGCGCCCCGTTAAGCTTAGGTCAAAATTCGCTCCCAAAAGCTTGTAATGGGGCCGAACCGTCAGATTGACCCGGTACCAGCCTGGCCGACTGGGCTCGGGCCGCACCATAACTCGGCCTCGCCTTAAAGGGTGGCGACCTCTGGCTAAGGGCTCGGGGTTATCCATGTCGGTAATGAACTGGTTCAGCCATTTGTTGAGTTCCGTCTCCAAGGCCGAGGCGCCTTTCCAGCCCCCGATGTTTTCCCGTTGCAAGACCTTGATATAATGGGCCAAGCGATTAATTATGGTCATATAAGGCAATTTCGTGGAAAGACGATGGCTGAGGCTAGCCTCTTCCCCGCCTTCGCTCGGCCCAAAGGTCTTGGGGGCCAGAACGGAGTTAGCCGAAACAATGAGGGCTTCCCCAGGCTCGCGGGTTAGGCTCAAAGAGATGAGGCCCTCTTCGGCGAGGATCGTCTCGTTTTTTTCCGAGACCAAATAATTTAGGCAAATGCGCGGCCTATTGTAGCCCATGGCCGGGGTGGGCAAACTCAATAAACCCTTGATTAAGCCGCCGCCATTTTCCTCAATCATGGAGACGCCCCAGCGGAATTGGGCGAAACTTTGGGCCATGGCCAAAGCCACCAAATAAGTTCCCGAGCCCCAGAGATAATCGGTTTCCGGGAGAACGGCCTTTTCGGCGTAACTAAACGAATAAACCGATTCTGGGGCGTAGGGCCTACGGAGAGCGAATCCGGGCCAACACAAAGCCAGATACCGGGAGTTTTCGTCGGTTCTTAGAGAGCGCCAGCGCTGATAGTTTTTTTGCCGAAAGATATCGGCCAGATCCCTAGCGTTATCCAAATCCGCGAAGCTATTAAGGCCAAAAAATTTCGGGCCCACGGGAAACAAAAACGGGGCGTGGGTAGCCGCGCCCACTTCGGCGGCCCGAGCCAAGAGCTTATAATCGTCCGGGGCGTTAGTGATCTCATATTCGCAGATGATGGCCCCTAGAGGTTGTCCGCCAAACTGGCCATACTCGGCCACATAAGCCAATCTATAAAGCCCGGATTGGGTAATTTCTGGGCTATCCAGAAAATCTTCCAAAAGATCTTTTTGGCTTACGCTTAAAATCTGGATCAAAATGTTTTCGGCGAAATCGACTTTTTGGCAAAGGAAATCCAAAGACCGCCAGATCCTCTCGAGAGCCCGAAAGGTTGGTTGGTGGATGATGGCCTCAATTTGGGCGGCCAAAGCTTGATCTATCTGGGCCATGAGACAATCGACCAGAGCCCCGGAGAGAGGGAGGCTCGCCGTGACCGCGAATTGAATGACATGGCCAAGGCCCAGCCGCGTTTCCGGGGCCAGGGATTCCC
>JAISWW010000077.1 GCA_031270705.1 Deltaproteobacteria bacterium | reverse complement strand
ATTTAAATCTTCTAATGAACAATATAAAGCGTAATATTGGCCTTCATTATTGATTTTATCAACTATATCGAAAAGATACGTAGTTTTCCCTGATTGACGAGGAGCGTGGAGGATGAAATAATACTTACCCTCAATCATCTCATCGACATCCGATTGACGAGGCAAAACTGGGAGCATATAGTGTTCCGAAGGAACACATGGGCCAGTAGTGTTAAACGTTTTGATGGCTGGTTGAATCATAAAAGCCCCCATGGTAAACGAGTCATTAGGCAAGTAGATGTTACCAATTTTTACCAAGAATGTCGATCCATAACAAATTTTATATTGGGTTGACAATATTGTCCATTAGAACAGTTAATCTTTTTTTTAAAAGTTGTAAGCCATTATATAAAATCAAAAATAATATGAAGTATCAAGATTTATACTTTTAAATATAAAATAAATAACACCTATCAAATCAGGCATATAATAATATTAAGAAATTATAATCTATTCTTTTAATTTCTTTTAACTTTTAAATAATGAAATATATTTATTGTTATGATTGTATAATTTATAATCTTATTCTTTACTTTGCATTTTTTTGCAGAAAAACAAACTTTTTAGCGTGCAATTTATTTCAATAGTTTTAAACTTTTATTCAAAAATAGATAGTCATCTTTATAAACATTATAATTTTTATTAAATAATGTTTTAAATAAGTATAAACATATTTTTCATTTAAAATAATGTTAAAATAAAATTTATAATATTACTCTTAGAAAATTTTTTCCTATATCTGAAATTGCCAGCCTTTTCAATAACGAAAATCTTCCAAATCATTTAAATGACCAAGAGGTTATAAAATCTCTGGCCTCCAAATTGATCATCGCTGAGTCCTTTTAACTCCTTTGAGTCTAAAAAAGACTCTTGCTCTTGGTCTCTATTTTATTATACAATTAAACATTTATGGCGTCTCCATTCCGCGCCAACTCGCCCGCGCCTTTAAAACCGATCCTTTGGCCGCCCGCTGGATCGACTCACAAGGGAACCCATGGTTTTCGCGCGCCTGACACTCTATTTAATTCTTTTGGTTTTTAGCTTTGGCGCGGGTTTAGCCACCGCCCAGACCCCGCCTAATCCCAATTTCCCGGTCGAGCTGGAGGCCCGTTTCGCGGAGGCCAAATCCCTCCTCTTATCGGCCCAAGCCAGCGACCTGGGCCAAAGTTATCGCTATCAGATGGACAAGGCCGTGGTTATTTTTTACCAGGCCAGTCTATTAAATCCCAACGCTCCTGAGGTTTGGCTCCGTTTAGGGCGCCTGGCCGAGATCCGGAGCCTGTGGGCCGAGGATCCCCAAGCCCAAGAAGTCTTGATGGAAGAAGCTCGGGGCCACTTTTTAAAAGCCGCTCGCTTAGGCTATGACCAAGCCCATCAGGCCAAACCCGAGCCCCCCAAAACGGCGGCCAACCCAGCGGATCCTTTTGTGGCCAATCTCTTGTGGTCAGGCCGCTTAAGAAGAGGCGAAATCTCTTCCGAAGAATTAACGGCTCATTACGCCTTTAATAGCCAAAACCCTCTCTTCCATCCTAATTTATGGTCAGAAAGGCGCTTTATCCTTTTAGCCGAGCGCGATCCCCATAAAAGAGCCCAATTATTAACCTCTTTTCAAAAAGAGTTTGACGAGGCCTGGGCCATCATGCCCGCCTTGGTTCCCAACCAACGCCAAGAGCCGCGGGTTTTAAAGAAATTCGACGTTCTTTTGGCTTGGATTGAGTCCCTGCTCTTTATGTCTGGGCCTTTCGCCGAATCGACTTTGGCGGGAACCACGCCGCCCCTAAAAGCCCCAAGCCCTTTAAACGCGACTAACGGAACCAACGCGACCCCTGTCAATGGAACTATAGAAGAGAGTCCCGGCCCGGTAAGCCCGGCGCCCAAGGCTACCGAGAAAAGCCCCGAGCCCGATCTCCCCAGCTCTAACGCCTTAAATAAACTTTTGGCCAACGCTTTGGACAATCTATCCTCTAGCCAAAATGCCGAGGCCAAAGTTGAGGCCAAAGTCGACCCGGATAAAGCTCCCCCAGAGCCTTTGGCGATTGTCGAACCGAGCTTAAAAAGGGAAGCTCTCTTTAACGCGGCCTTAGCTCTCTATCCCAAGGCTTTGAGCTTGCCTTTGGATAGCTCGGAGATGGGCCTACTGCTAACCCGTCTCGACCAAACCGAGCTTTTGTCCCCAACGCCCACCCAGCGGGACGCGGTTTGGGTCTTTCGGGATCAATTTTTCGCCAAATACCTCAAAGTGGCCAATAATGATCCGGAAGTCTGGGCCGCTTGGGGTCGTGATCTCTATCACCGGGCCGACTCCCTGGCCGATCAAAAACTCTGGGAAGCCCGGCAAACGGAAGCGGCCAACAAATTCACCGAATCCGTCAAATTGAGCCCAGACAAAGCTAGAGCTTACGCGCGCTGGGGCCAAGCTTTGGAGTTTGGGGCTTATTCTTTGGCTCCTTTCCTTAATTTGCCGCCTGACTCTTTAAGCCAAAGACGCCAAAAAACCTTAACGGAAGCCCAAAACCTCTACCAAAAAGCCTGGGATCTTGGCCAAAAACTGGATAATCTGGAATCTTTGGCCCGCGTCAGCCTCTTTTTAGCTTTCGCGGCCAAAGACAAAGCCGTTTTTACGGATCTTTTCGCCCAAGCCACTCTTTTGGGCCATCAAACTGTCCGCTCTTCCGACAATCCCGCTGGAGCCTGGCTCAATTGGGCCCGCCATTGTTTGACTTTTCAGGCCAGAGGCTTAAATCCCGAATGGCGGGAATACGCTTTAGCGGAGGTTTTCGCCGCCTATAACCACTATTTGGCTCTGAACGTAGCCCGAATTCCCAATCTTATTGAGATGGCCGACGGCATTTGGTCCATGGCCGCCCAATACCCGGAAGCCCAGGATCAGGCCCTAAACCTTTTGATTGATATCTGTCGGCGTTTGTCTCAGTTAGCCCCCCAAGAGCCTGGCTATAGTTTCGCCTTGGGTTTGACCGTCTTCGCCCAGCTGGCCAATCGTCCCGCTTGGCCAGACGATCCCAGCGTCACGAGCGACCTCACGGCCAAAAAAGCTCTGCAAGAGGTTTTGTCGGCTTTCGCCGATGGTTTGGAGAGCTTGGCCGTGTGGCGCCCCAACTCCGACTCCCCGCCGCCCGCTGGACAAGCCCAAGCCTATGAGCCCTTAAGGTTTTTAGTCCCCGAAATAGGCCAAGCCTGGGTTTACGCTCCGGCGGCCACTTTTCAGGAGCGCTTGGCCTCGGCTTTGAATCGTCCGGTGGGCCGGTTATTGGCCATGGCTCGCCCAGAGACCTTGCCGCCTTGGCATCAACTACAGTTGGCCGCCTTTTTGCGGTTAGCCGCGGCTTCGGGTTATCCGCCCCCGGAAGAGCAGATGGCCTACTGGCGACTGGCTTTGCGCCTCTTAAGGCTAGCTGGCTCCAAAGAAACCGATAACCCCGACTTGGGCTCAATTTTAGCCGAGGAAGGCTTGGTTTTAGCTGAGCTCAATCTCTTAAACCGGGCCCCAGATCCGGGTTTACTGAAACAAGCCCAAGCTCTGTGGGAGAGAGCCGAAAAAATCGCCCCTGGCTCCAGCCATTACGCCAAAGCTCGCTGGGCGGCTTGGCGAGGCGATCGGGCTGAGCTGGAAAAGTCCTTGGCCCATCCCCCGGCCTGGGAAGACAACCTAACCTGGCCCAGTTTTCCTCGGGCCATCAGCGATCCCGCTTTTCGCCCCTACCGTTCGGAGCCCTGGTTGAAAGCGGCTTGGTTTGGTTATAGCCGTTAAAAAAGTTGACAAAATGACTTTTTTCGCTCATAAATATTCCATGCCTAACGCCAAATGGAGCCCCAGATGACTATTTTCCAATTTAAAGTCCGAAAATTAATTGATGAGATTATTTCGACCATCAAAGAGGAAGACTCGCGCGACCCCATTGAGCACATTTTAGTCATCGCCCGAACGAGTAATGGCTCTAGGCGCGCTTATCTGGCAGGATTAGAAAATCACGAGACGGTTCTAGAATTTATTGGTTATTTGGAAGAGGCCAAAACCAAATTGATCTTATCTTCTTTAGTTGACGATGACTCATAAGCCAGTGGCTTTGGTTACTGGCGGGGCGGGCTTTATTGGCTCCCATTTGGTGGAGTCTCTGGTTAGTCTAGGCTACCAAACCCGGGTTCTGGACAACCTCCATTCTGGCCAAATCGCCAACTTAAAAGAAGTCTGGTCTCAGATCGAGTTTCTGGCAGGGGACATCCGCGACGAGCGAGCTTTGGCCGCGGCTATGGCCGGGGCCACCACGGTTTTTCACCTGGCCGCTTTGGCCAGTTTGCCGGAAAGTCTCGAGCGACCGGCTTTGTATGTCGAGGTCAATGGCCAGGGCTCTTTGGCGGTCTACCAAGCCGCGGTGGCGGCGGGCGTCAAAAGGGTCATTGTGGCCTCCACCTCGGCCATTTATGGCGATGGGCCTTGTCCCCAAGCCGAGGATCAGCTCCCCTCGCCCGATAACCCGTACGCCGCGGCTAAGCTTTTGGCGGAAAATTTGGGCCTTTATTTTCACCGAGCCTTTGGTTTGGAGGTCTTTTGTTTAAGGTTTTTTAATGTCTATGGCTCTCGGCAATCCCTAACCGAGGGTGAGGCCTCGGTGGTCGGGCTTTTTATTGAGGCCGCCTTAAACGCCAAGGCCCCCATTATTTTCGGGGATGGCGAGCAATCCCGCGACTTTGTCGCGGTTCAAGACGTGGTTCAAGCCATGATTTTGGCTAGCCGCGTTCCGACGCTCAAAGGCGGAATTTTTAACGTGGGCGTGGGCCAACCCACTTCCATAAATCGTCTTTATCTGATATTAAAGGAGTTATCGCCCTCATGGCCAGAGCCTATCTACCAAGAGGCTCGGCCCAACGATAGCCCAAGATCTTGGGCCAACATGGCCCAAACTAGCCGATCTTTAGGGTTTTCGGCTAAAATTGATTTGCGGGAAGGCTTGGCCGCGCTTTTGGCTCGGTCGGCCAAGGCTTAAGCTAAATTTTTTCAAGTTTTTTTCGACTTTTAGCCAATATTTTTTTCAACAATTTTATCAAGGGCGAAAAAAATAGCCGAAAACTCGGCCTTTTAAAAAAGAGGGAAATACCAATAAAAGCTTAAAAAGTTTTTTTATTTTTACGTACAAATTATATATTTATTATTTACTTATTTAATTTTAAACATTTTAATAAATTATGAATATTTTCCAATATTTTTCAAATAGCTAAAGAGCGAATCACTATAATTGTTCGTGAAATAATTGGTCTTGATCTCTTTGACCAGAAAGCGTATAGTCCGCTTTCTCTCTGGCTCCCTGGGGAAAAACCTAAAAAATGGTGGCCCCCGGTGTTGACAGTCTCGCGAGCGCGCATTATACTTTCGTGATTAAGGCTTTAGGGCCTTTATAAGAGGGCTGAATTTTTTTAGCCCATTGATTTTATTCTTTTTTTGATTTTCTTTCTATTTTTTAGTATGATTAACCATAGTCCCCTACTATTAATTGGTTTGGGACTTCTCAGCTATATATACCGGCTAGCGCGAAAAGGGCTGGAATTGCTCAGGCTCGAAATTGGTTACAGGCCAAAATAATTTGACCATATTCACACGGAGGAATTGGAAACATGAGGAAACTTCTACTGGTGGCGGCCTTGGCCTTAATTCTGGCCCCACTGAGCGTTGGCTGCTCCAAACCACCTCAAGGTGGTGGGGATACTACTAGCGGGCTGACCGCCGCTGATCAACGGTTTTTAAACGAGCACGTCTATTTTGATTTTGATCGTTATAATATCCGGTCCGACCAGATCAGCGTCCTGCAGGACAAAGTAGCCTATCTGAACGAGAACCCCACGGTTCAGGCCGAAATTCAGGGTCACGCTGACGAGCGCGGCACTGAGGCTTACAACCTGGCCTTGGGCGATCGCCGGGCCAAGGCGGCTTATAACTATGTTGTGGGCCAAGGCGTCTCTGGCGGTCGGTTGGCGACCATCTCTTATGGCGAAGATCGTCCCTTGGATCTAGGCGACGGCGAATCGGCTTGGAGCCGGAACCGTCGGGCTCAGTTTGTCCTTTTGGGCCGCTAAGCCTTTAGCCATTAACTAACTAAACCGGGATTCCGCGAGGGATCCCGGTTTTTTATTTGTCTTCTATTTTTGTCTTCTTTTTATGGTCTTCTTTCGTTTTTTATTGACTCAGAAAAAATCTGTTTGGCCAATCTATTTTTTTCTGGCCATTTTAGCTGACGACCAAAAAGCCGATTATTTTTTAGCCTTAAGCTATAAGGGTTTTATCTTTGGCTGGCCCCCACGCCTTAAAATACGCCTATAAAATATACAATGGGCCAAATAATTTATAAAGCGGGCGTCAAGATAGGGCGGAATACAGATTGAAAAATAGCTCCTGGCCCAACTGGTTAGGCCCGCTTTTTTTTCGGGCCGTTTTCCTTGGCCTTAAGATTTTTTTCCCTTTTTTGTCGCCCGCTTTTCCCTCAGCCCAGCTGGAACGCCCGAAGATCGATCGCGTTAAGGCCGACCCATTGTTTTGGCTCTTTAGGGCCGGCGGTCAGATTCAGCGATATTTTTTCCTAAATCCGCCCAGAGTTCTATTAAAGCTGAATTGACTTAAAATTTAAAAATATTGACTTAAAATACAATTTTAAACTTAAATCACATATCTTATCGTTTACTTTGTAGTCTATTAAAAACCCGGTTTTTTCGTCAGTCGTCTGGGGAGGGATCAAATACTTAGGCCAATTTTCTCTTTCGGCTCCCAAAAACCGGAAATAATTGTGATAAAATAGGCTTTGTTATATAATATATTTTAGCTGACGGCGGTTTTTTGAGCTCTGGCCAAAAATTCACCCGTACAGGGTTCTATTGGCCTCCATTGCCTTAAAACCCCATTGGCTCGCGCGCGGCGAAATTAAGGGGGTACTATGAGCCAGGTTGAGCCGGCTCCCGTGGTTTTAGTGGTTGACGACGAGGAAATGACTCGCCGCTTGGTCGGAGCGGTTCTGGCCAAAGGCGGTTATGATTGCCTCTTCGCGGCTCGAGGCGACGAAGGCTTGGAAATGGCCAGGGCCAATTGTCCCAAGCTCATCATTTTGGATATCATGATGCCAGGCCTTAACGGCTTTGAGGTCATGAGGTATCTTAAGGCTAGCCCATCCACCTCCAGCATTCCAGTCATCTTTTTGACTGGCCAAGTCCATCAGGCTGACCGTAACCAAGCCATGAACCTCGGGGCCGTGGACTACGTGGAAAAGCCCTTTGATCGCCATGAGCTTCTGACTCGGGTGGACGCCTATGTCAAAACCAGTCGCCTCAAACGCAACCTCAACTATTACAATGAGCGCCTAACCCGTTTGGCTCATGAGGCTTTGGCCTTATTATCGACCTCAACCAAGCCTGACACTCTTGACGACACCCCCGTGGGTATCCACGGCCGCCTTTTAGTCAAAATCGACGCGGCCGTGGATCAATTGGCCCTCTTGAACCCAAGCGCGGATCCCGATCCAGCCTTAACCGAATTGCGCGCCCAAATGGCCGAAATCCGCGATCTAGCCGATCACCTGGCTATCATCGCTGGTTGGACAGCCCACTAACCTCGACGAAAGAAGTTAGCTATGTCGGATATGGAGCTTGACGCCAACCTATTAGAGGATTTTATCACTGAGTCAAAGGAGCTCTTGGAGGACTATACTTCCTCCATGTCCGCCTTTGAGGCCGATCCCACTAACTTAGACACCATCAATCCGGTCTTTCGGGCCGCCCATACCCTCAAAGGCTCCAGCGCTTTCTTTGGCTTAAATCACATTAAGGATTTCGCCCACAAGCTCGAAAACCTCTTGGATGACATCCGCCATGGAACCCGAAAGGCGGATCCGAAAGCCATTGAGTTTTTGTTTTTGGCCGGCAACCATCTGAAAGCCATGTTCGATCGCTTGTCGGCGGGCGACGCCAACGCCGTCCTTCTGCCGGAGGAGGAGGCTTTTCAAAAAGAGCTGGTCGAGTGGATGGGCGTGGCTCCAGCTCCCCAAGGAGCCGATTATGAGGGGACGTGCCAGAAGATCAAAGAGCTTTTGGCCACGGCTCTGGATCAAGGCGGCGACTTGGATCAACTGATCCAAGCCATCTCGGAGATGATTAACGCTCTGCCTTTGGCCGAGACGGCCAAAAAGACCGAGGCCCCCTACCAACGGCCCCACGCCGTTAGCTATGAGGGCCAAGATCTGACCGGGCCCATGTTAGCCGCTTTGGACACCCTAGAAGCTCCGACTTTTGAGCCCAAAACTTTTGACGCGGCCTTAAAAGAGATTGAGACCCTCATCAAAGAGCGGGCCTGGACGGCTTTGGAGCCTTCCTTTAAAGAGGCCAAAGAGGATTTTACGGCTGTTTACGAAAGCGGCTTGGATTTTGACCCCATTTTGGTGGGTTTGGTGCGCGCCAAATTGGCCGATTTTATGGCTCATCTGGAAGTTAGCTTAGCGGATGAGCCCGCCGCCCAGCCCGACTCTCCATCAGCCGCGGAAAAAGCTAAAGCCGAGCCTGGGCCCGAGAAAGACAAAGACAAAGAAAAAGACTCCGCGGCCAAGCAAGAGCGCAAAACCATGCGCATCGCCGAGGAAAAAGTCGACGGCTTCATGAGCTACGTGGGGGAACTCATCGTTACCGCCGAGACCTTTAATTACCTGCAAAAGACCATTGAGCAGGAAAAGGTCAACCCCAACACCATCCGGGCCTTTAAGAACGCCAACCAAGCCTTCCGGGAACTATCCGACGAGCTCCAGGAAAGCCTCATGGAGATCCGGCGCGTCCCCATTAAAGGGATCTTGCAGAAGGTCAACATGATGGCTCGGGAGCTTTCCCACCAATTGAGCAAAAAAGTGCGGGTTCAGCTGGTGGGCGAGGATGTCCAACTGGACAAAAGCATCGCCGAAAGCTTGGAAGGGCCTTTGGTGCACGTGGTGCGCAATTCCATGGATCACGGTTTGGAGCTCCCGGAAGAGCGCGAGGCCCAAGGCAAACGCCTGGAAGGCTTATTGAAAGTTTCGGCCTCGGCCGACAAAGAGTTTTTCTATCTGTCCGTGGAGGATGACGGGCGAGGCATTGATCCCCAAAAGATGCGCGAAGTGGCCATCAACAAAGCCATCCTCAGCGAGGCTCAAGCTCTGGCCTTAACCGACAAAGAGGCCATTGGCTTAATTTTTGGGGCGGGCTTTTCCACGGCCCAGCGCATCACCGACGTCTCGGGCCGCGGGGTGGGCATGGACGTGGTGCGCACCAACATCAACTCTCTCAACGGCTCCATCAACGTGGACTCCAAAGTCGGCCAAGGGACGGCCATCACTTTAAAGATCCCCCTTTCGGTCACCCTCCAAGTCATTAAAGCCCTCCACGTGCGGGTGGGCCAATCCAACTTTATTATCTCCCTCGAGGAGATCTTGGAGTCCTTAAGGCCCAGTCCCGCCGAGCTCTCCACGGTGGAAGGCCGCGGCTTAATCTTAAATCGCCGCGGCCAAATCACGCCTTTAATCAAGCTCTACGAGATTTTTGATCTCACGCCAGACCACATGGATCCCGCCGAGGGTCTCTTGGTCATGGTCGAAACCTCCTCGGGCCGTTACGCCTTATTGGTGGATGAGGTCATGGGCCAACAACAGGTGGTGGTCAAGGAGCTGGGCGAGCAATTTAAAAGGCTCAACTTTTTGGCCGGCAGCGCCCTCCTGGGCGATGGCGGCTTAGGGTTGGTTTTAGCCGCTGACGGCATCGCTCGCTTGGCCTTTGGCCTCGATTAAGGAGACCATTATGACCGAACAGTCCCCTAACCGAGTTTTTATCTTGCCTGGCGAATATTTTATTTCCAAGCAGCCCCATATCATCTCCACTCTTTTAGGCTCATGCGTGGCCGTTTGCCTTTACCACCCGGCTCAGCGTTTTGGCGGCATGAACCACTATATGCTCCCCACTTCCCCCAATAAAGAGCGTTCCGGCAAATATGGCGACTACGCCATCGCCGTTTTGCTCCAGTTTATGGAAAGAACTCTCGGCGGTCTGCATGGTTTGCAGGCCATCATCAGCGGCGGGGCCAAGGTGGTGGACTCCATCGCGAGCGGGGCCCAAATTGGCCAACGCAACATCGAGCTAGCCCGGGAGATTTTGGCCAAAAAAGGGGTGCCCATCATTAAAGAAAACGTGGGCGGGACAACGGGCTTAAAACTCCATTATCAAAATTGGGACAACAAATTGACCATTGAGACGATGGACAACAAAATCATGAAAGGTTCCTTGCTCCATCGCGAAGAAAGCGCTCGCCCCACTTTTGGCTCCCCGCCCCCGGTCAAAAGCTCCCCAGCGCCCGTCAATAGCCCGCCGGTCAAATCAAGCTTCGCGGCCAAATCGGGCGTCATTAAGGTTCTCATTGTCGATGACTCGGCCATTGTCCGGAGTCTCTTGGCCAAAGCCTTAGCCGACGAGCCCGATATGCGCGTGGTCGGCGCGGCCAAAGACGCTTACGAGGCCCGGGAAATGCTCTTGGAGCTGGGCCCAGATGTCGTGACTTTAGATATTGTCATGCCCAAAATGGATGGCGTGACTTTTCTCAAAAAACTCATGGTTTACTACCCCGTGCCCGTCATCATCTGCTCGACCATCGCCAAAGCCGGTAGCCAAGCCGAATTAAG
>JAISWW010000203.1 GCA_031270705.1 Deltaproteobacteria bacterium | reverse complement strand
AACATAGGACTACGGTCAGGGCTATGTCCAAAGCGCTCATAAAAAACTCCGCTCTAAAATAGCCTCTAGCGCGAGGCTTTGGGCGCGACCTAAAACCAAGGACCGGCCTTTTGGTCATCAGCCATCTCTAGACTTTTTTCAAGGATGGCTTAATACATAATCTTTCAATTGTAACAAAAAGCGTTGAAAATCGATAGATCAAAAAAATACGCTACGCTACCTGTGGCGTTAGAGCCCTTAGCTTGACCCTTAGGCAATGAAACATTCAGCCAAAATTATTGTATATTTTACTGGCTTAGGACGTAACCCTGGAATTTCCTCCTTTTCCGGGCGCGAGGCATATTCGCGAACCAAGGAAAAAGCCAAGGAACAATTGGGCCGTCTTAAGAATTAAGTCCTGGATTTGAGCGGCGTTGAGGCCCTTAGAATATTGTCTTTAAGCTCGGAGATTATTCTGAAGTTCATGGGCTTCTTAGGGAGATGGATGAGGAGATTCTGATGACCCATCAACCTTCTTAAGGCAAATTTGAAGACAATTTTGGTATAATATTATATAGAATGGTTAACTCGTCTGGGAGCTTATTTAAACGCTTAGTGCCAGGCCGAGGAGGATCAACCAGTTAATTGGATCTCGTTGGGTTTGCCAAGATTAGGCGACATAAATTCTTCAAAAACTGTTTTTTTGTTTGAAATCCTCGAGTACAGGGGAAATTGCCTCTACAGCTCTAATTCCTCAAGGCTTTCTGAGGGTAGAGTTGAACTGACCTCTCAGTTGAGGGGTTTACGATAATATCATTTGGCTACGCTTTCAACCTTGATTAACGGATTTTTTCAATCTATGATGGTGTAAGAGATCAATTTTGGGAGTTTATACAGATATTTAGCCATTTTTTAACCTTTAAATTGGTCATGCCATTTTATCATAGTTTTTGACGTAATAATTTAAACCAATTAATGTTAGGAGTTACTACCTCACGGAGATTTGACTATCATGTGCGGTCGATTCTTTATCAAAAGCGATGACAAGGAACTTATGGCTATCGCTCAAGCCGCCGAGGCGGGGCTGAGCCTTAAGGTCAAAACTGGCGAAATCTTCCCTACTGATATCGTCGCCGTCCAAACTGGCCCAGGGGAATACCGACCCATGAAATGGGGGTTTTCCGGATTTGACAAGCGGCCTATCATCAACGCCAGATCCGAAACCGCTATGGAAAAACCGACCTTTAAGCGATCTATGCTTCAAAGCCGGTGCCTTGTCCCAGCCAGCGGTTACTTTGAGTGGAAAAAAGAAGGTTCCAAGAAGATCAAGTACCAGTTTTTCCGGCCCCAAAGCCTCACCCTCATGGCTGGCCTATGGCGTCAAGAAACTGGGCTTTCTACCCCCTCCTTCGTCATTCTGACTAGAGCGGCTAGCCCCTCCCTTGAGCGCGTCCACGATCGGATGCCTGTCATATTGCCAACCAATCTAATGGAAGATTGGCTTCAAAAAAGCCCAGACGCGTTGGCCCACGCTGTCCTAGAGATGTCTTTCCAAGAGACTGGCCAATGAGTCTTGGCCTAAGCGATTCTTAAACTTAAGCTTGAGTTTAAGGCGGTTACGGTTTTGTCGCGCGGGAATTGGCTCATCGTCAATTCGCCGAAGGGCGCGTGGCCCTGGATATTCGCGTCCTTTATCTTTTATCTTTGTTAGGCATAATCCGGGTCGACGCGCTGGCAATCATTCCTCATACTGTTTCTCTTTGGCGGCAACCATAAGCTGGGCAAAGGACAACTTGCCCAGGCAGTAGTCGCGGATAATCTCAATGCCTTTCTTAGTGGGCTGGTACCCTTCGAACATATTGGAGACGAGGCCTTCCGCCACGCTTTCCAGCGTTTCCAAATCAGGAAATGGTACGTCCATAATCGTCAAAGCCTGGCGATCTATCACTATAGGCGCATATGGCATAATCCGCGCCTCCTTCGCGCGCCAGCTTCTTCTAGCGAGCCTTTAATCAGTACCGGTTGACGCTTCCGCGTTCAATATAGGCATTGTAAATATCCAGTATGGAGCGCTAGACGGCAATATCGGGTATCGGTATCTTTACTTCGCGCGTATCTTCCCATGAAAAAGTATCGCGCTACGAATTGTCTCCATAATATAAAAATCAAGCGCAAATTATAAATTTTATTATATTGTTATGCCTTAAATAGCTAAAAACATTCTATTATTTTAAATTTTCTTAAAAATATCAATAAACGCTTATAGTTTAAATATTTCATCTCTTATTTATCATATCAAACTGTATATAAAAGTTAAAACTTTTATTTTTTATAAGCTTTAAATTGTCGTACTGTTTAAATTTTTCAAGCGCATCGCGCGATTCCCAAAAATTATACCTCAGACCGACCCTAGGCCAAAGGGACTGAGCCCCTTTTTATGGCTTGATTCCGGCCATAGCTCTAAGGCCAAAAAGGTCGCCCCCAGTTCCTCCAAAGAGACCTGGGACACCTGAACCTGGAACTGGCCAGAGGAGCCAACTCCTATTGGAAACAAACTAAAATACTGCAAAAATGATTAAAATCAATCCCTAAGGGCATTACTTACGGTATTTATGATAACTATTATAAATCTATCACAAAGCAAAAAGAAATATTAAAATGGAAATAGCGCTTAGATCGCTATTAAGGCCCTATTAAGCCCTAAACTCACCTTGGCCGAGAAACATTAGGACGCGAATTCAGGCAGAGCTATTTCCACTGAAAAACTTTCGGTCTGATTATGGAAATCCTGGGAACTTTCTCCCCGTCCTCCATGGCCTCTTGGGCGAAATCATCCAAAGCCGCCTCCGCCGCCGCTCGCTCAAGATCATTGGCGGCCTCTAAGCGGATCTCCCCATTTTTCAGTTGGTCGCGATAGCCATCTCTTAGTTTGCCCAAGGCCTTCAAAACCCTGAGGCTTCCATTGACCGGATCCTGTAAAGCGGCCAGGGCTTCTTCGTAGGTTATGTTGTCCAGATCGTCATTGGCCATGATTTATCCTTTCTTGACTCGTAAACCAAAGCGCGCAAGCCAAAAGCCCTTAAGGAAAATTATTTCTATTATACGCCGGACGCCTAGTTTTTGGCAAAGACCTCCAATACAGACTCATTTCCTGGCCAGCTACCCTTATTAATTTCCAAATTATGAAAATATAATCTTTTTATTTATATTTCCCTACTAATCAGAAGACTTGAATCTCTACAAATTAATGTCTATAATTGCCAAAGTTTAGGCGAACAGTCTCTGGCTCGCTGGTTGGCCGCAAAGAGTATTCTTATATAATGTTTTTCCATAGTTAGCTAAAGTTATAAAATCTCATGATGAAAGCTCAAAAAACCGACCAAGTGACGCCGACTAATACGACCAACGCCGAAGTAGCCATGACCTGGACCACTCAATTTTGGGAATATGGCAAAATCATTGTTTTATCGGTCATCCTAGCCTTACTCATCCGGTCATTTGTTATCCAAGCTTTCCATATCCCTTCTGGCTCCATGATCCCCACCTTTTTGGAAGGCGATCGGGTCTTGGTCAATAAGTTCGCTTACGGCCTCCGCAATCCCTTTAATAACAAAGTCTGGATTAGTTTTGGCCTGCCTAAAAGATGGGACGTGGTGGTCTTTAAATACCCGGACAATCCCAAAACCGATTTTGTCAAAAGGGTTATCGGCCTACCGGGGGATAAGGTCGAGATTATCGCCAGCGTTTTGTACGTCAATGGCTCCCCTCTGCCTGACCCTTACGCTATTTTCCGGCAAACGGAATTACCTAACTTTTACCGCAATTTTGGGCCCATAACCGTGCCCGAGAACTGTTATTTTATGATGGGCGACAACCGCGACCAATCCAACGACTCCCGCTCCTGGGGTTGCGTGAGCGCCGAGCTTCTGCGCGGCAAGGCTTTAAGGATCTATTGGTCTTGGGATCCCGACAAATCTCTATCCTGGTCCAAGCGCCTCCGCTGGGAACGGTTAGGCCAAAAGGTCGAATGATATGACTCTGGATCAGACCCATATATTTGTCTATATTCGCTCGTTAAATTTAGTTAACGTTTCCCCCTTTTTTAAGGGGGTTTTTTTTGGCCGTTAAAACTCTGGCCAGAAAAATAAATTCATATAATCGCCTTTTTTATGTTTAAAAATTTCATTAAACGATAACTTTAATAAAATTTCATTTAAACAAAGTCTATGACCAAAATATATAGTTGTCAATCTTATAGGGACTTTAAATATATTTCTCCTGGTTTAGCTTGGAGTTTTTCGCGAGTTTTAAAAAAATAGCTCTAATAATTATAAAACAAATTAGATGGCTTTTAAATTGACCCTAGACCTAGACCTTTTACGAAACCTTTATGTTCCATATAGGCGAGCGGGTGTCCCATGTACGCTGAAAACCTAGCCTGGCCCAAAGATCTTTTAGATTTAAAAGGCCTCTCAGCCGACCATCTTACGGCCATCTTGGATGTGGCCGAAAGCTTCCGAGAGGTCTCGGAGCGGGACATAAAAAAAGTCCCCACTTTACGCGGCAAATTAGTGGTTCTTTTTTTCCACGAAAACTCCACCCGCACCCGACTCAGTTTCGAGGTGGCGGCCAAACGCTTATCGGCGGATACCATTTCCTTAGCCTCCTCTGGCTCTTCCATGTCCAAAGGGGAAACCTTATTGGACACGGCCAAAAATATTGAGGCCATGGCTCCAGACGCTTTGGTCATCCGCCACTCGGCCTCGGGGGCTCCTTCTTTTTTAGGCCAACGCTTAAAATGCCCAGTTCTCAGCGCGGGGGACGGGGCCCACGCGCATCCAACCCAAGCTCTTTTGGATCTCATGACCATTAGACGCGTCAAAGGCCGCGTCGCTGGCTTAAAAGTGGCCATCTTAGGCGACATCGCCCATAGTCGGGTGGCTCGGAGCAATATGATTGGCTTAAAAACCCTCGGGGCCAAAGTCGCGGTGGCTGGCCCGCCCTCAATGTTAGTGGGGTCTTTGGCCGAGGAGTACGGCGCGGAGGTTTTTCGTCGCCCCGAGCCGGCCATTGAGGGGGCGGACGTCATCATCGTCTTAAGGATCCAGTTGGAGCGCCAGTCAGGTCAACTCTTTCCCGGAGCTCGAGAATACAGCCGGGTTTATGGGCTGACCCCGCAAAGGCTCGCTTTAGCCAGCCCCGAGGCCATTGTTCTCCATCCTGGCCCGGTCAATCAAGGCGTGGAGATGACCCCGGAAGTTTACCAAGGCCCCCAGTCTTTAATCTTAGAGCAAGTGACCAATGGGGTGGCCGTGCGCATGGCTTTGTTACGGATTTTAGTCGATAATCCCGAAAACCATAAAAATGTGGCCTAAGAAGGATCCCCTAACCAAGATCCCCTAAGAGAGGTTCCATGAACAATTGTCTTATCAAAGGTGGCCGAGTTATCGATCCCGCTCGCCAATTGGACGCGGTGGCCGACATCTGGGTGGAAGGTGGTCGGATTAAGGCCGTGGAGCCTAATCTTGAGCTTCTGGATAGCCCGCCGCCCATATCCGCCCAAGGCTTATGGATCCTGCCAGGCCTAATTGACATGCACGTCCATTTGCGCGAGCCAGGCCATGAGTATAAAGAAGATCTCCAATCTGGCTTAACCGCCGCCGTGGCTGGGGGCTTTACCACGGTTTTGGCCATGCCCAACACGAGCCCGCCTTTGGACGAGGCCGGCCTCATCGCGGGTTTGGCCCACCAAGCCCAGCAAATCCGGGGAGCCAGGTTGAGTTTGGCCGCGGCCATGACTAGAGGCCGGCAAGGCCAGGAGTTATGCGAATACCAAGATTTAAAAGCCGCCGGGGCCCAAGCCGTGACCGACGATGGCTCCTGGGTGGCCGATAGCCGGGTCATGCGCCGGGTTTTGGATTACGCGGCGGTTTGCGGTCTTTTGCCCTTAAGTCACGCCCAAGATCCTTGGCTGGCCCGAGGAGATATCTCGGAGGGCCGAGTCTCCACGCGTTTGGGTTTGCCTGGTATTCCCGCCCAATGCGAAGAGATCGCCGTCTTTCGGGATATCGCTTTAGCGGAATTGACTGGGCAACCTCTCCATATCTGCCATCTCTCCACCCGGCAGGCCACGCGCTTAGTGCGAGCCGCCCGGGCCAAAGGTCTCCCGGTCACGGCCGAAACCGCTCCCCATTATTTGTTTTTAACGGACGAGGACGTGGGCGACTACAACACGGCGGCCAAAATGAATCCGCCTTTGGGCTCGGATCTCGATCAAGCCGCCCTCCGGGAGGCGCTTTTGGATGGAACTATCTCCGTCATCGCCTCCGATCACGCCCCCCACTCGACCTTGGAAAAAGAATTGGAATTTGGGGACGCGGCTTTTGGGATAATCGGCCTTGAGACCAGTTTGCCTTTGATGTTGGAGCTAGCCCGAATTATTGATCTGCCCATCGCCCGCTTGGTGGAGCTGATGTCCAAAAATCCGGCCAAGCTTTTGAACCTGCCGGGCGGATCTTTAGCTCCTGGCGGGCCAGCGGACATTACCATTGTGGATCCTAATTTGGAATTTACCTATGAGGCCCAACAAGGTTTTTCCAAAAGTCACAACACCCCATTTGACGGGCGAAAATTCCAAGGCCGGGCCGTCATAACCATCGTGGGCGGAGAAATTCGCTACCGTTATCCGCGATTAAGCCAAAATTAAAAACCTGAGCCCGAAACGGAGACAGCGACCGTTAAATAACGGTCGCTGTTTATTTTGGCAGGTTATGGGGTATACCCCATACGTACTGATTGGATATATACGCGGAAAAAAGATGGGATAACTCAGCTCCAATGGCTGAAGAGGGATTGTGGCTTTTTTCGGCTACCCGTCTTATGTGGCCTTAGCCAATAAGCCGGTCAGCTCGGACACAAAGCGTTCCGTCTGTTCGCGCGTCCACTGACCGCGAACAGATCAAAAGCCGGTGGCCAGTCTTAGGCTGACCTTAAGAACCAACAAAGGCCAAACACGTTAAACCTCCGTTTGTCTTAATTTAAAAAGTAAGTCCTCCAAGACAAATGTCAAGGGGGGATCTTAATTTTTATCAACCTTAAAGGCAGGCTGATATTTTATTTTTAACCCTTACTCCCAGGATGTCAAGAAAAAAATCAAAAATATTGGGGATATTTTAAAAGTATTTTAAAAATTCATTTAAATTCAACAAGTTATGGTCACTTTTCTGGGTTTAAATTCGCGCCGAAAAATTGAGCTAACGGCAGTTTTTTTGGGTTTTTCGCGCCCCAAGCCTATTGGCCAGAGGCGCCCCAGGCCCAAACCCCAATAGCCAGGCCCAAGCCTCTAAGGGGTAATGAAAAATTTCAACATTAATGATATCTTTTTAAAACGACTTAATCGTAACCAGATTATTTAAACACTTTCTGAATATTTTACGCTTTTTATCTCAAATTTAGACCAATAATCACTAGGAGCGAGCTGATATGTCTAAGTTCTCTTTCTTCTTAATCTTAGCTTTAAGCCTGACCTTAGGCTTTACTCTAGGCAATACTGGTTGTGAGAGCCCCAGCCCTAAAACCCCGGTCGAGGCCCCGAAACAGCCAGTCCAGCCGATTCAAGTCATTGATCAGAAACAAGCCGCTCCCGCCATGACCGGCCAATTGGAGATCCTCCAATTTCTGCCTCAAGGATCGGTCAAAGCCTTAAATCAGATCATCGTGGCTTTTAACCAGCCCATGGTCGCTTTGGGGAATTATGAGAACGCCCCTAAAGATTTTATGGTCATTGAGCCAGCCCTACCCGGCCAAACGCGTTGGCTCAACGAATATACCCTGGCCTTTACGCCGGAAAAACCCCTTTATGGGAGCTCAATAATAAAAGTCTCCCTTAAGCCAGGCCTTAAATCTTTGTCCGGGGCCGTCTTAAAAGAAGGAGCGGAAACCCTCATAACTTTGCCGGAAATTGAGGTCAATTTCGCCAACGTCCGACCGCCCATTAAACCTGAGGCGGGCTATCGGCCCACTTGGAGAGTCGATTTCAATCAGCCAGTGGATTTGGTTTCCATAAACCAAAACGTGAACGTGGTTTTTAAAGATCTTGATGGCCAAGAGACGCGCGTAGGGGTCATGGCCACCTACGCCCCTGGCTATGATCCGAAAAAACTGAGTTTAACCATGAGACCCACCTCGTGGCAGGTCATTATTCAGCCCGATCAGCTTATACCTTTAAATACCCCATATGAGGTGGTGGCTAATCCTGGTCTCGTCTCTCTGGTTGGCCCCCTCCCATCCGCGAAAAAACTGGTCTTGGTCGATGAGAGTTCCCCAGGGCCTTTGACCGTGGTTTTGGATGATTGCTCGCCCGATAAAGTTTGCCAAAAAGATCCCTCTTCTTATCTCGGTTTAAAATTTAATAACCAGGTCGATTATCGCCAAATTTTGGCCAACTTGAAATTTGATCCGCCTTACGCTGGCCTCGCCTTTCAACAAGAAGAAGCTAAACTTAACGCGGAGGAGAGCCAACCGGATCCCTCGGATACCCTCTATTTTTGGCACCCATTTCGGGCTTTGACCAAATACGAGGTGACCGTCAAGGCGGGGCTCACGGATATCTACGGCCAATCTTTAGCCGAAGACCTTAAGCTCCAATTCGAGACCAAGGAATTTTCGCCCGAGGCTAGCCTTCAGTTGGGCGACGGTTTTTTTGAAACCTCCACCCCGCCCATAGTCCCGGTTCAGATCGTCAATAAAGCCAGCGTTTTGATCAAAGGCTACGCCATGGATCCCGACCAAGCGCGGCAAGTTATGAGCGCGGCTTTCTCCTCGATTTATGATAGCTCTCAACCGACGAGAGAAAAATTACAAAACCTCCTCAAAAACTGGCCGGCCAAAGACGTGACCTTAAGGCCGCCCGATCAGGCCAAATATGGGCCCTTATTTATGGGGGTCGATCTAAAAGCCTTGTTTGGCGAAGAGCTTTTGGGCCATACCATTTTGTTAACTCTGGTTGAGGATGGCCAGATCAAAGCCTATAACCTTTACCAAGTTACTGACCTCGGCTTAACCGCCAAAATTGGCTGGGACAATGGCCTCGTCTGGATGACGGATCTGGCTAAAGGCGAGCCCTTAGCCGGGGTGGATCTGACCATCTATGGCCCTACTGGCCAAATCTATTGGCATGGAGTCACGGACGAGACGGGTTTAGCCACGCTCCCAGGGCGCCATGAGCTTTTGGGGGCCATTGGCGCCAAGAACTCCAAAAACGCCCCCATTTATTTATGGGCCACGCGCGATGGCCAATCGGGTTTTTGGAATCTGGCCAACGCCGAGTTTGACTATTGGCGTTTCAATATTAGCTATGATGATGTCAAATCCCCCTTTGAGGCGGCCAAATCCTTAAACTGGCTTTTGTCCGCCCAGCCCATTTATCAGCCTGGGGAAACAATTAAGCTGAAAGGAGTTATTCGCGTCCTGGATGGGGAAGCCATTAATTTCCCCAAAGACGAGATCTCTTTAGCCATCCTCTCCCCGCAAAACGCCTTGGTCAGAAAAGAAACCGTCAAAATGACCGAATGGGGGAGCTTTTACACGGAGCTGGAATTGCCTAATCCGGCTTTGGGCTCATACAAAGTTATCTGGCTCAAAAACCCCAATTATAATTTAAGCGATTTTTATGGCTATCCGCTGGATACTGACGACTACGCTCAGCTGGGGCAATTTGTCATCCAAAACTTTCGAACCCCAGCTTTTGATTTGGCCTTTAGCCCTATAACCGAGCCTATCAGCGGCCAAAAAACCCAAATTGTCAGTAAGGCCACCTACCATTTTGGCTCCCCGGTGGTCGATAATCCGGCTATCTACTCGGTCATGGCCGAAACGGCGGAACTATCTTTTCCCCAATTGGCCGGCTTCCAATTCCTGGATCTCTTCCAAACTTTTGTCGCTGATTGCGACTCTTGTTCGCCGCCCACGGGTTTAATCAGTAGCGGGAGCTCCAAACTCGACCAACAAGGCCAATTGACCTTTGATTTAACCATCCCCGAGGAAAATTTTGTTCGGCCGCGAAAAATGAATGTCTCGGTCGCGGCCGAGGATGTGGATAAAAGGGTGGTGGCCAAGGAAACCAGTTTTGTGGCCCATCCCGCCGAAATCTATGTGGCTCTCAACTCCCCCACCAGCTTAACCCAAGCTGGGGAGCCCAAAACCTTGGAACTGGCCGTCGTTGATCTGAAGGGCCAATTCCTAGCTGACCAAACCGTGGATATTGAGTTAATCAAGCGCTCCTGGCAAAGCGTTCGCGTCCGCGATGTCGGCGGCTCTTACGCCTATAGCTCCAAAGCCGTCAATGAGCCCAAAACGACTTTGCGTGTCCAATCGACCGATAGAATTAGCTCTTTTGAGATCCCCGTCGCCGAGCCTGGTTATTATTATGTCCGAGCCAAAGTAAAAGACAAAAATGGCCGGCTCAACCAAGCGGCCGTGGATTTCTACGCTTATGGGGCTGGAGCGGTGGGCTGGAATTTAAGCGAATGGGAGACGGTCACCTTAATTCCCGACAAACGGGCCTATAACCCAGGCGACACGGCCAAAATCCTGGTTCAAAACCCCTTTCAATCTGGCCAAGGCTTATTGACCGTGGAAAGGGCTGGGGTGCGGCAATCGCAAACTTTCGCCTTGGATACCCAAAGCCCAGTTTTGACCGTGCCTTTGAGCCAAGACGATGGGCCCAACGTTTATGTGTCCGTGACCCTAACCAGAGGCCGAGTGGCCGAGAAACCCGACAAAAATAACGTGGATCTGGGCAAACCCGCCGTCCGCGAAGGTTATTTGTCTTTAGCCATCTCGGGCAATCCTGATCTCATAAAGGTCAATGTCAAACCCCAAAAACCCGAGTATAAACCTCAAGAACAGGTCACCGTGGATATTGAGGCCAAAACCGCGGCCGGCGAGCCCTTTCAAGGCGAAGTGGCTTTGGTGGCCATTGACGCGGGCGTGGTGCAAGTGGGGGGCGACGCGGTCTATTTTCCGGCCAAAGAATTTTTTAAAAATCGCCCTCTTTTGATCGCGACCTTTAATAACTTAGCTTCTCTCATTGGCCGGCGCGATTGGGCCTTTAAAGGCGTCGAGCCTGGCGGCGGTGGGGCCCCGGTTGGTCAATCCCGAGATCTAGATCTCTTAAGAAGCGATTTTAAAAACCTGGCCCACTTTGAGCCTTTTGTCCGCTTAGACGAAAAAGGCCAAGCTCAGGTCTCTTTTAAATTGCCCGATAACCTCACCACTTTTAAAATTTACGCCGTGGCTACTGGAGCGGGACGGCAAACTGGCTCAGGCGAATCGAAAATCTTAGTGACCAAAAACTTTTTGCTCCGGCCCTCTCTGCCCCAACAAGCCGCGGTGGGCGATGAGTTTACGGCCGCGGTCATTGTGACCAACCGCGGAGCGGTTGGGGAAGCGGAAGTCGCCGTAAAGCCGCAAAACCTCACCTTATTGGAACCGGTCAGCCAAAAAAAGGTCACCATAGCCGCTGGGGCCAGCCAAGAAGTAGGTTTCCGGGTCAAAGCCGAGCAGGCTGGGCCCGCTTACCTAACTTTTGAGGCCTCTTTTGGCCAAGAAAAGGACGCGACCAAAAGCTTAACCCCCATCCATTACCTAAGTCCCTTAACGACCCAAGTCTCCTTTAGGGAACTAAAGCCTGGGCCCACGGAAGTGGCTTTAAGTTTAGGGCCTAACCCGGATCTGACCCGAGGGGACGTGTCCGTCAATATCTCCCCGACTTTGGCTCCTTTCCTCATCGCCCCGTGGGTATTTTTGGATACTTATTCTTACCAGTGCTTGGAGCAAACCACTTCCCGAGCTTTTGGGGCCCTGGCCATGACCCGGGCTAAAAACTGGACAACTATCCCGCCCGAGGAAATCCAGCGCTTTAAAGAAATCATTAGCGCCCAATTAAATACCATCGTCGCCCGCGAGCTGGATGGAGGCTACGCTTTATGGCCTAGCCAATCTGGCTGGCGGCAGCGCGATCCGAGCTTAAGCGTTTATATTTTGAGCTTTTTAATTGAGGCCAAAAAAGACGGCTTTTCCATCCCCCAGGCCACCTGGGACAATACCTTGCGCTTCGTTAACTCAATCTTGAGCAATAAAGATCAAGATTGGCCTTATTGGTATAACGACCAGGCCAAAATTTCCCTAATAATCGAGGCCGTCGAGGTTTTGGCTCGAGCTGGGGTTCCGGTTGAGCCTTATTTAGAATCTTTTTATCAAAGCCGAGAGAACTTAAACTATTTCGAGCTCCTTACCTTAACTAGGGCCATTAACTCTTTGCCTAAAAACAAAGATCGCGTGGATCAGTTAAAAATATTGCTTGGCTTAATCGCCAATCAAGCTCATATTGGCCCCAGCCAAGTGAACATCCCCGCTTTATGGATTGACCAACGCCGTCTCACCGCCTTAACCTTATTAACTTTGGCCGAGGTGGCTCCCTACAATGAGTTAATTCCCGGTTTGGTTAGGGCTTTGGGCGATTTGTCCGATAAAGGCGGTTTAGGCTCCACCCAAGCCAACATCGCTTCGCTTTTGGCTTTGTCGACTTATCTCAATAAAGCCGAAACCGAAACCCCCAAGCTCAAAATCACCATCAATTTAGGCGAGAAAGACGAATTGGCCGAGGTTAACCTAAATTCCTTTGTCGATAAGCCGCCGGCCCAATCGTGGCCAGCCGAAGTCTTAGCCACCATCGATAAACTCATTTTTCAGGCTACCGGCTCCGGACGGGCTTGGGCTTTAACGCGCTTAAGCTCGGCCTCCAAAGAGCCGGATCTAAGCCCGGTTATCGCTAATGGCTTAACCGTCTCCCGAAACTACGCGGTTCTAAAACCCACGCCCCAAAGCCCAGGCCAAACAAAATTTGAGCGGGGCCAAGTGGTTAAGGTCACCGTAACCTTTATGACGCCCATAAATCGGCACAATCTAATTTTGGAAGATCCCATCCCCGCTGGCTTTGAGGCCATTAACTTTTCCTTAAAGGACTCTGATCAAACTTTGATACCGCTGTTGTCCAAGGACGAGGACTCGGGTCAAAGGCGTTCTTGGTTCGAGCATGAGGAATTTTGGCCTAACCGAGTCATGGCCACGGCCCGCTATTTGCCGGCTGGGGTTTACACTTACACCTACTTAATCCGCCCCGCCACCCCTGGCGTCTACATGGTTCCTGGCCCAAAAGTCGAGGAGATGTATTCGCCGGAAAATTTTGGCCGGGGAGCGGGCGTCAAACTGACCATTGACTAGACTGACCATAGACTAGAATGACCATAGACTAGACTGGCTATAGAATAAGCTTTATTCGGCTTTATTGATTAACCCCTAATTTAGGGCTAAAATATCCCTAACGCTAATCACTCCCCAAGGCCCAAAGGGCCTTGGGGTTCTTCTTCTTGGCTGACCGTTAAACTCGGAGGTCTGTTTTTACGCGGGCTTCTCTTGATTATGATCAATATTCAACCCCAAAGACTAGGAACCCTTTTAGTTTTAATGGCCGCTTTAGGGTTCGCGGGCAAGACCATTCTCACCAAACTCGCCTATCGCTACGATATTGATCCCCTCACTTTATTGACTTTGCGCATGATGATGGCGGGCACCTTTTTCCTGACCATTTTAGCCATTAACGTTAAGCGCGGTTTCTGGCGCGTCAGCTTAACCAAAAAAGAATGGCTCATTATTGTTGTTTTGGGATTGCTGGGCTATTATCTGTCTTCCTATCTAGATTTTTTGGGCCTTTATTACATTGACGCCAACATTGGGCGGATGATTCTCTTTTTATATCCCACCCTAGTCGTCGTCATTAACGCCGGTCTTTCTCGAACCAAGGTCACGGCCTCCACTAAAATTTCTCTCTTTGTCTGTTATTTGGGCCTTTTTTTAATGGTTCTGCCCAATCTTTCCCGGCCCCAAGAAAATTTCTTTATGGGCGTCATCTATATCTTTTTTTCGGCCTTAACTTACGCTATCTATCTAGTGGCCGTCGACAAATTTTTTCGTCATAAGCAAATTAACTTTTTTGTCTCCTTGATCCTCGGAATCTCTAGTATTTGTATCGCCACTCACTACGCCCTGGCTAGAGATCTCTCCACTTTGATCCAGCCTTTGGGGCTTTATGGGTTGGTCTTTCTCATGGCCTCTTTGTCCACCATTATCCCCACTTATTGCCTCTCGCAAGGCTTGGCTTTGATTGGGGCTCCTCGGGCGGCGACTCTGAGCATGGTTGGCCCCATATTTACTCTTTTTATGGGCGT
>JAISWW010000163.1 GCA_031270705.1 Deltaproteobacteria bacterium | reverse complement strand
TTGGCCCGAAATGGACGTCAGACTGAGGGCGGGATCGCTACCCACCGCTTCCCATCCAGCGGAAATATGTGGCCGCGCGCGACGCCACGCTTTCCAACCAGCGGGCATATGAGCGAGGGTGGAGGATTTGAAGCTGACCTGTGACGCTTATATTGAGCGCCTCCGGCGTGGTCGCCTCATGAAACGATTGGGGCTTATATCACATTATCCGACTCGCGAAACAATGACTTACTTTATGGTCTTGATTCAGTCCAAGGAGTTTCGATAGAAAGAGGTTTATCAACGCGAAAGCTGATATGGAGGGCGCTTCCTTTAAACCTTATTATCTGTTTTCCCTGACGCTTTTGCTTATTTCACGGTTACTTCAAGAAATGGAGACAAAATCTCACTTGCCCATAACGGCTCTGAGGGCGCCTACATTTACTCGTTTTTTATGTGGTATTTGAAGTCAGCGATAAAGAAAAAGCTGATACCGAGCTATCCGCGAATTTCTTCAACCGACCAGACTTTGACCGATTTGCCCACTTCAATTCTTAGGGAAGCGCCCGTGAAACCTTTAGCTGGGAAGATACGCGCGAAGTGAAAGATTCCGATACAGATAAAAGTCTCGCGGGAAGAAGCGGGCGCGCGAAGGAGGAGCGGATTATGCCATATACGCCTATAGCAATCAATCGCGAGGCGCTGACGATTATGGACTTTCCGTTTCCCGACTTGGAAACGCTGGAAACAATAGCGGAAGGCATCCGCTCCAATATGTTCGAGGGCTACCAGCCCACGAAAAAGGGCATAGAGATTATCCGCGACTATTGTTTGGGCAAGTTGTCCTTCGCTCAAATGATTCTCGCCGACAAGGAGAAACGGCGCGCGGAATGATCGCCAGCGCGTCGACCCGGATCGCGCCTATACTGACCCTAAGATAGGCGTTTTACGCAATCTCGGAGGCCTAGCCGACCGCGACGCCTTGACTTTCGCCGAGACCGCCAGCGCGACGAAACAAGCGGGCGAACTCAAAGCCAAGCCAATCCGCGTAAAGGACTCCAATCTAGTCCACAAAAAGGATTTATTCCCCAGATGGTTTCTCTCAAAGATTTAGTCAAAAAAACAAAGAGACCAAAAGTTAAGCTACATGGGTACCCATTCCGGAAAAAGATCAAACCAATATCCCTTTTCGGTCAACCCTGTCCTCAATAAGTTTTTAAGCTTTAACGCTCCTTCCATTGAAGATTCCTGGTTTGCAAAGCCGGGAAGGGAAACCTCTATTCATTTTTTGCGCCTTCCCAGCCTCTCAAAACAAGCGATAATATAAAAAATAACTAATTATAACTAAATTAGTTATAATCAATCTAATTAAAAAATGGGCCACCCTGGGCTCCAAAATTTGCTCCGGATTTTATGGGGTTTTTCAGCGGCGACTAATTATTATCGGATGAGTCTTTATTGTATTTAATAACTGAGTAAATAAAAGTCAAAATAATTAGCGTCATTTTTATGGAATGGGACATGGCCTTTCGCGCTATAATTTTTTTCTAGCCAATTTCTCTAATGAAAACCCGTAGTTACCAAAACCAGGCCCAAACCGCGGTTAGGATTAAAGGGCCGAGGGACTAATAACCTCAGTCTTTTCGCGTTTTTGGGGTTAGGGCGGAAAGTTTTAGGCTAGTCTCCGCGATCCTAGCTGAGCCTAGATTTTTTCGCTTAATTAAAACTAAAATGTTCCTTTTTGCTTAAAAATAGTTTAAAATATTTTTTATTAATCGTATTCGTCCCTCCGCCCCTAGATTTTAGCTCGGCTACCTATGGGCAGAGACCGCCCAAGCCTCGATTGGATAAAAGGCCCAATTTCGAAAAAATTTTCGCCCCATAAGGCGCAAGGTTAGCGTTTGGGCTCATTTTAGGGTAATATGGCCCAGGGAATGGCCGTTTACGCTCAAAGGCCGAAAAATCCCAGTTTTTTGGTTTTTTAGACTGGGTCGCCCTTCTTAAAAACTGTCCTGATTTTATCGCTATAGATTGCATAATTGTTTAAAATATAGAGGAATCTTTTAGCCAAGGCCTTTAGCTTTTTGGCCCGGATTGGCTGGCCCTTTAGTTTTTTAAAACTTGTTGGGCGGTTTATTGATGGCTCCAATTATCCATTTAGCCTTTTTAGCCGATAAAAAGACGAGTTTGGTTATTTTTTTCACGCGGTCATTTTTCCGGTCCAAGGCCAAGCGGCTTTTTTCCGGCTGATTCCTAAAAAGGTGTTTTTTATGACCAAGAGCCCTCCTGTCATCGGTTTTGAGCTGGGCGTCGGCGAATTCCGGATTGTGACCCCCCAGGCCATCTATAATATAAGGGTAATCCCAGAACTGGTGAAAGCCAATACTGATTTGGGCGTCTTGAGCCCCGTGGCGAGGTTGGTCTCGGACAAACCCGCTCCTCCGCCCGCCCAGACTCCCCCGGCGACCAGTTCTTTGGGCGTGACCGCCGAGCCGGCCTTTTTTCAAGAGATTTCTGAAGAGCTTTATGAGCGAATTGGCCAGTTGGCTCGTCAGCTATCGATTTCTGTCACCGAAATCCCTGATAACGCTCCATCTTTGTCCCAAACTGGCGCCGATTTGGAGGACGCTAAAGGGCAATTGGCTGAGGTGGTGGAGATCACCGAAAAAGCTTCCATGACCATCATGGATGTGGCTGATCAGATCCAAGAGGATATGGAATCCTTAACCAAGCAGATGAGCGTTTTGACCAATTTGGAGTCCCTCTTGGAAAAACCTTCAGCGGAGATCTCCACCGCCCAGTCGAGTTCCGCTTATGAGGCTTTTGTAGCCGGATTTGGGGACTTAAAGGCGGCTTTGGCCGGTTTTCAGGCTGAAGAGGGTCAATTGAGCCCAGAACCGCCGGTTGCCGCGGCTCCTCCGGCTTCTGTTGAGCCAGCCCCAATAGAAGAGCCTAGTCCCGCGGCTGAGCCAACCATGCTGGTTCAATTCGATTTGGACGCCATCTTTCAGACTTTGTATGAGTTCTGTACCAACGAGTCGGTTAAGGCTCATATTAAAACCATGCGAGCCACCAGCCAAGCGGGCGGTTTTCATAATGAGAATATTTTGAAGGCCCTGTCTGATTTGGCCCTGACCTTGGAAAACGACGAGGGATTTTATAACGTGCCCATTCCGGGCTTATTGAAGATTCTCTACTCCAACGCCACCGCCGAAGAGGATAAAAGCACGATCAAAAAAATGAATCAGACGGCCTCGAGCATTTTTTTGGACGGCAACCTCCCCGTGGAAGGGCATTTGGAGGAAGTAGCGCCTCTTCAAGTGGCCGAGGTTGAGGTTGTGGCGGAAGAGCCAGAAGAGCCAGCGAGCGAGGAGGCGAGTCCAGCTTTGAGTTCTTCCCAGGATGGGCCTCAGTCGACTCATCCAAAGGCCATAATAGCCCAGTTAGAAACCTTATTGCCTAATCTTCGCTCTTCTGGCGAGTCTTTTGTGGCTATTCCCAAAACCGACCGCGACGCCATTGTCCAGGCCGTGGCCTCCAGCGACGTTCTCATCAAAAACACCACTGGCCATCTGACCCGGATTTTAGAGGCTCTCTCTTTTCAGGATCTTTCTGGCCAGCGCATCAAAAAAATCGTTAACCTCATCAGCGAAATTCAGGTTCAATTGTTATCGCTTTTGGTGAGCGTGGATTCCAAAATTAAAGCCCACAAAGACGCCCCCAGCCAACCCCGGCCCAAAGAGGAAACCGATAAGGTGGCCCAGGCCGAGGTGGATCGGATGCTGGAAAAACTCAACGCCGAGCCCTCAACCTTAAAAGGCCCAGGAGCCGACAACCGTCTCGACCAAGGGGCGGTCAATGATCTTTTGGCTGAGTTAGGTTTTTAATGTAGCCTAAATGTTTGTTTTCTAGGTTAGGCGTTAAGTTTTCTTGTTCAATATAGATTTAAGGTATATGTATGCTCTCTCGTTTTAGGTTTTTGGCTTTTTGTTGTTTATGTTTTGTCTTTTTGGCTGGTTGCTTGGCCATAACTAACGCGCCTGAGCCCGGAGGCGCCAAACTCACGGGCGCGGAAGCTATTTTGGCTCGAGCGGAGAAGGCTTACGCCCAAGCCGATTATCTTCAAGCCAGTCACCTTTATGATCAATATCTGGCCCAAAGCCAGGCTAGCCCAAGGTTGGAGGCTATTTTAGCCAGCGCGGGGTTGGCGGCGGAGAAAAGCGTCCGGCTCCGGGAAGCCATTGGCCATTACCAAAAATTAAGGGCCACTTTTCCTCAATCGGCTTACGCCAAACAAGTGGGGCTAAGGCTCCCTAATTTATATTTAGCCGCTGGCCAAAGCGCCCAAGCGGCCGCTTTGGCCGCGGAATTGCTCCCTCGAGACAAAGATCCGAAAAATAGGGCGGAATTTAATTTGGTTTTGGGGCGAGCCAACTGGTCCATGGGCCGCTACCCGGAAGCCTATGATTTTTTTATAAAAGCTCGCGATCTGGGCGTGGCTATCCAAAAGACCCAAGCCGAAGCGGGGATTTTAGGCTCCTTGGCTCAGATAAGCCAGCCTGAGCTGGCCGAGGTGGTGAGGGCGAGGGGCCAGAGTTATCCGGGGCCTGAAGCGGCTTTTTATATGGCTCTCCAGTCGGCCAAGATGGGCGATCTGGTCACTTTTGAGGCTCAAAACCAATATTTTCGGCGTTATTTTCCCAATCACCCTTGGGTGGCCTTATTGGACGATTTGGCCAATAATCCCCAGGCGGCTCGCGATTTTAAAGCCCCAGGGGCGGATTATTCCCCTAAGCCCGATTTGGCTTTGGCTCCGGCTTTGGTGGCTGGGGGCCTAACCTCAGGCGGGACGGCGCCGCCTTTGACTGGCCAAAAAACCATCGCGGCCATTTTACCTTTAACGGGCGATCCGGGCTCAAAATTCGCCCGGGAGGTTTTGGCCGGCTTAAAACTGGCTTTGACCAACTCTGGGGTTAGACTTGGCGTTTGGGAGCTAGACACCCATGGGCAATCTGGCTTAGCCGCTAAGCTGGTTAGCGAGGCGGCCGGCAACCCGGATGTTTTGGCCGTGGTGGGCCCTTTGACTAGTCGCGAGGCTTTGGCTGTGGCCCAAATGGCTCAGCAAGTGGCTATTCCGACCTTAACCATTTCCACGCGCCTGGGTTTGACTAATGATCGGCCTTGGGTTTTTCGGATCTTTTTGACGGTGAAGCGGCAAGCCGAGGTCGTGGCCAGATACGCGATCCAAACCCTGGAGAAACCCAATTTAGCCATTCTTTATCCCAACGATCCCTATGGCCAGGCCATGCTAGGCTTTTTTAGGGCTGAGGCCACAAGGCTTGGGGCGACTATAGTTAAAGAAGAAAGTTACGCGCCCAAAAGCGATGATTGGTCAGCCGCCGTGGCTCGCTTGACCGGCGGCCAATCGGTTAGGCGCGCCTCGGCTAGTTATCAAGCCCAAATCCCTTTTACGGCTTTGTTTCTCCCCGACTCAGCCCCCATGGTCAGTCAAATTCTGGCCCAAATGGCCTATCATGACGTCACCAAAATGACTTATTTAGGCACTTCCATGTGGCTGACCCCGGATTTGCCTAAAGTGGCCGGTCGTTACTTAAGCGGGGCGGTCATTCCCGACGCCTTTAGCTTACTGAGCCAAAGGCCAGAGACTTTACGGTTTCGGGAGAGTTTTAAAAACGCTTATGGCCGGGAGCCGGATCAATTCGCGGCTTATGGCCATGACGCTGGCCAAGCCATTTTGACCGCTTTGGCCGCTGGAGCCAGAGATAGAGCCAGTTTTGTTCGCTTATGGCCCACCCTCATTATCCCGGGCGCCATTGGGCCTTTTACGTTTGACTCGGAAGGCGACTTGGTTTTGGAGCCGACTTTGCTGACCGTCGATAAAACGGAATTTAAGCTTTTGCGGGAACCTGGCCAACCAATTAAATAGTTAAGCTAGGGAATTTCTAAGCGGCTCTTTAGTCACAAGGGGCCAAACACTAATGGGCTAGCGCGCCCATAGGAGTAGAGCATATGTCCATTGTCGATATTAACGCTAGAGAGATCCTGGACTCCCGGGGCAACCCGACCATTCAGGTGGACGTGGAGCTTGAAGACGGGGGATTTGGTCAGGCGGCTGTGCCTTCGGGGGCTTCCACTGGGGCTCATGAGGCTTTGGAGCTCAGAGACAAAGATCCTAAGCGTTATGGCGGGAAAGGCGTCTTGACCGCGGTCAAAAACGTCAACGAGATCATCGCCCCCTCTCTCTTGGGAGCCGATCCTTATAATCAGGCCGCCGTGGATCAACAGATGATCGAGTTGGACGGAACGCCCAATAAATCTAAGCTCGGAGCCAACGCCATCTTGGGCGTTTCCTTGGCTGTGGCCAAAGCCGCCGCCTTTGAGACGGGTTTGCCGCTTTTCCAGTATCTCGGGGGCGTGGGGGCTAGACGCTTGCCTCGGCCCATGATGAACATAATTAATGGCGGCTCTCACGCTGGCAACAACGTGGATCTCCAAGAGTTCATGATTATGCCTCTGTTTGGGGATACTTTCGCCGAGGCTTTGCGGGCGGGAACCGAAGTCTTTCACGCTCTAAAAAAGATCTTAACCGAGGCCAAGCTCTCCACCGGCGTCGGGGACGAGGGCGGTTTCGCTCCGGATTTGAAAGACAATGAGGCGGCTTTGGAGTTGATCGTTAAAGCCATCTCGGCCGCTGGCTACAAACCTGGCCATGACGTGGTCATTTGTTTGGACGCGGCCTCATCGGAATTTTATGACGAGGCCAAGAAAAAATACGTCTTTAAAAAATCTGATGGCTCGGCCCGGACGGCCGAAGAGCTAATTAAACTGTACGCCGATTGGGCCAAAAAATATCCCATCCGCTCCATTGAGGATGGCTTGGCCGAGGACGACTGGGCGGGCTGGGCCAAATTGACTAAAGATCTGGGCTCTAAGATTCAGCTGGTGGGCGACGATCTATTTGTCACCAACACCGAGCGTTTAGCCAAGGGCATAGAAACGAAAGTCGGCAATTCCATTTTGATAAAAGTCAATCAAATTGGCACCGTGACCGAAACCCTAGAAGCTATCCACCTGGCCCAAAGAGCTGGTTATACCACGGTCATTTCCCATCGCTCCGGGGAAACCGAGGATTCCTTTATCGCTGATTTGGCCGTGGCCGTAAACGCGGGCCAAATTAAGACTGGCAGCGCGAGCCGGAGCGAGCGGATCGCGAAATACAACCGGCTTTTGCAGATTGAGGAAGAACTCGGTTGGGCTTCTCTGCTTGAAAGGCCCTTTAAAACCGCTTAACTGAAAACGTGGCTTAAAAAAAGAGGGCCGTTTTTCGCTTTGAAAAACGGCCCGATCTTTTTTTATTTGAGAAGCGCGTAAATTGAATTTTTAGGCCAAGCGCGTTTTTGGCTTTTGGCCAGGGCCTAAAAAAAGCCTCAGTCTTTTAGGAGCCCGACGGCGGGGCTGGGGTTCCGCCAGCGGGAGCCGGACGAGATTGTTGGGCCTGGGCTTTTTGGTGTTCCTCGATGATGGTTTTCGGGTCAATCCTTCTTTCGGAGATGGATTTAATTAGGCGAGCCGCTTTATCCGGTTGAACCATGGCTAAAATTTTGCCCGCCGCGCTTCCCGGCATGGCCGAGAGGATGGAGACCGCCACCGCGTCGTCCATGGAGTTGATCAGTTGGCCAGCTTGCTCGGGTTTCATGCCTTTAAAAGCCAAGACCAAATGCTCAACGCGCGCGTCTTTTAATGCGTCTTCCTCATCTTTTTGTTTTTGGGTTAAAGCTTTTTGCTCTTCTAAAATGGCCTCATTGCGGGTCACTAAATCTTTCAGCTCGTTTTTGGAGCGCTCAGCCGCGGCTAAGCGAACATTTAAATCCGCCTCCAATTCTTTTATGGCTTGCTCCCGCGCCGATAACTGGGTCTCGCGTCTGGTCAGCTCAAAGGAGCGCCGAGCTTGATCTTCGGCGACTATTGGATTTTCGGCGGCGGGCGGGGGCAGAGGGGCTCCCGGTCTCGTCTGGGCTGGGTTGGCCGGCCCGGATCGATTGGGCGAAGAAGTCGCGGGGGGCGGGCTTTGGGGGCGCCTTAAATTCTCGTCGCCTGGCGGCAAGGGGATGCCCGAGCTAGCCAGGTTCCCAGCGGCGGGCGCGCTAGCTTGGCCCACGGCTGGCCAGGCCGCGACCTGGGAATTGATAAACATGGCCGCGCCAGCCGAAATGGCGTTGGCCGGCAAAGCCGAGGGAGCCGCGTAGGCCGTGGATCTCGTCTCCGCTTGGGGTTTAGCGGGGGGAGTGGGGATAGGCTCGTTTGGGGAACTAAAATACCAGGCCGCGCCAACTTTTATAATGAGAGCCACAGCGACCAAGGCCGTCAAAAGCCGGATTTTGCCAAATAAACTTTTGGTTGGGCGGGGAGCCAAAACCGGGCTCTGAGGGGGATTAGGCCTCTGAGCGGGCTTGGGCTTTGGGCCAGGATTAGAGCCGAGCGGGGCCGAGCCAGAACGGGGCCCTGGCCGAGCCGGGTTATTGACCTGGGTTTTTGGTCGAGACTGGGGGTTATTTTGTTTGATTGTCGCCATTGTTTAACCCCATTTCTTCTAGGCGGCGGATTCGAGCGGCGGTGGACAATTCCTCGAGATTTTTTTGCTCCTCATAACGGGCCTCAATCTCAAAGGCTTCCTGGCGGCGCTCTTTGGTTTTCTCAATTAATTGGCGAGCCACCACGGCCTTGGTCAGAGCTAAGCGCTCTTTGGCTTCTTCGCGGCGACTTAAGGCCAAAAGCTCCTCGTTTTTTTTCAGTTCCTTTTGGAGATTAGCTTGAAAATCGCTATACAATTTTATAAGGGGGCCCGTTAAGCGACCTAGTTGGGCGTGGCTTTTAACGGCCTCGGTCATCTCCGCTATTTTTAAGCGCGTGGCCTCGATGGTTTCCAAAAGTTCCGCGATGCTGGCCAGGCGCCTCGCCAATTTGACCGCCGCCTCTTCCTCGCGTTGTTTCCTTAAGGCGATCAGAAAATTTAAACGGAACCGGAAAACGGACATGGGCGACTCTTTTTAAGGCCAAAAATAGCTTGGCGAATAAAATTTTGGGATCATTGTATAATTAGGGCCTTTAGATAACAATCCCTAAAACCGGTGAAAGCAATAATTGGGCCAGATTATGAAAGAAGAAGCCTTAAATCCCCCAGGCTACGAAAAAAATTACAAGCTTTTGCGACCGCGCCTTAAAGAGGCGGATTTTGGCGCCCGAGCCCTAGAGCTAGGTTTTTCGCCAGTTCCAGGCGGGGCGACCATTGATTTTTTGGGCCAAGGGTACTTATTGGATCCCGAAGGCGTTCGTTCCCTGGATCAGCGACCCACCGCGGCCATAAACCGGAGTTTGCTTATCCATTATATATTATCAAAAGGCCAAGGCGGGCCGGGCCAGAAGTTTTTGTCTTTATGGCAAACCCCGGGTTTTTTGCGCGGCCAACATAGGGTGGGCGCCGACCTCTTGGCTAAACCCATTTTAGAGGCTTTTGGCTCGGATCTGGCGGCTTTTGACGCGGCTAGCCAAATTTTGGGCGGCCAATGTCTTGAGCCCGAGCCCGATGGGTGGCGGCGGAGTCTCTTTAGGGTTCTGCCGCGGATTAGCCTAATGGTGGGCCTTTCGCCCGCCGACGAAGAGTTCGAGGCTGAGGCTCGGATCCTGTGTGACGATTTGGCGCCCAGTTATTTGGATTTTGAGTGTTTGGCTTTTTTGATGTCCGTTTTAGGGCGGGCTTTGGGTCAAGTCGCTTCCTAATCCGCGCCTTAAGCTAGATTTTAGTCAAACTCTGGTTTTTTGGTCATCTTTTTATAGGCCGCGTTTTTTCCCCTGGTCAAGCTAGGCTATAAATTACCGCGCTCTTTCTGAATCGATTTCCGCTTGGGTGTCCCTTAGCCTTTGGACATTGTCATTGGCCCTATTGGCCACGCCTTGAGCTTGGCCAATGGGGACGTGGGGCTTTAACAAAGGGCTATCGGAAAGGGCCGGGGGCGGAGCTAGGCCCGAGCCTTTCGCTTGAGGTGGCGTGGGTATGGGCTGAGGTTGGCCGCCGCTTAAAAAGACGATCAAGAGAATAATAGCCAATAAAGCGACCACTCCGGCCACCACAAACGGCGTTTTGGAGCGGGTTTCGATATTTAAATCGAGCGGGGCGGCCTTAGGGTTTTGGCCAGTCCGAAAATTATAACCGCAAGCGCAACTTTCGGCGGGTAGATTGACCATTTGGCCACAGTCAGGGCAACGGAGAGTAGGGGACATAAGCGGTTCCTTTGGGCTCAGTCGATGGGGCTCCAACCGCCCTGACGATCGCTGATGGCTAAGTAAAATGGCCTTTTGGGGGATTGAAAATTGTTCGAGTCTCCAAACAAGGTGCCCACGGTGGAAACTTTGGTCAGGGCGGTTTTTAAATTGCCCCGGCCTTGGTTATTAAGGGCTCGAGCCAGAATCTGGCCTTGGGCGAACCCCAGATAAGTTTGGTAGTCCAAACTTAGACCCGGTAGGCCATATTTGCGAATAACTAGGTTATAGCTAGGCTCAATTTCCGCCTGGGGCTTTAAAACCGAGGCGAAGATTAAGCCCGACCAGTGCCCATTGGTTAAATTAATCAATTCTCGGCTCGGCGAGTTTAAGCTTTTGGTCAGCCACATGGTCTCAGGCGGCAAAAAAGGCTTAATAGCCCGCACCACCGCCGCGGATTGGCCTGGCGGCAACCATAATAATATGGCTTGGGCCTCTTTTAAAGGCGTGGCCAAACCTTTTAAATCCCTTAAGGTGTCCGACACGCCTATGGGCGTGAGGCTAACGCCGGCTTTTTTGGCCGCGGCCAGGGCGAGATTGACGACGGCCCTGGAGCGCGAGCCAGCCAAATGGACAAAATGAGCCCCGCCCTCAGGCTTCTTTTTTTTAATCAATTCCATTAAAGCGGCTAGCTCAAGATCCTCGGTGGGGAGGATCAAAAGAGGATTTTGGTCAGCCGAATCATTGAGCTCAGGGCTATTGGACCAGGGCCCATGCCACAAAATGCCCCGCCGCCGAAAATGCTCAGCCGTCATGTCGCCGATGGAGTTGGCCGCCCCGCCAATTATGAGGCTAGGTTTTTTGTGATCAATCAAAAGCGAGAGCCGAGTTAAAAAATCTGGGCCGCTATCGTCAAGATCCAAGGTAAAGAGCTCCAACTCGCGCCCGCCTAAGGCTTGGTTGGCGTTTAAAAAAACCAAAATGGATCGGAGGCCACACAAAGTCCCGTAAGTCAGGGATTGGGAACCAACTGGGGAAGCCCAACTGACTAAGCGAAAAGAACGGGACTCGGCCGCCCTGGCCGCGGGGCTAATCATAACCATCATAGCCAGGAGGGCTAAAAAAGTTAAAATCAAGCCTCTATTGACAAAAAAAGAGATCCTGGTCCTGGGGGACCGGTTCATAGGCGCCTCTCTTCCCCTGGCTTTCAAGGGTTAACATTAATTATATGACACCTGGGCTCGGATTTGAAGATAAGCTCAGAAACTTGTTGAGTAAAAAATGATTTTTCGCGGTCTAGCTAGGGGCCTGGCCAAAAAAAATCGTTACATTTATAATTTTTTAAAGAGCCGATTTTAAAAATATCCTATCTACTCCAGCTAAAGCTTTTCTTTTTCGTCCTCTTATGGCTAAAATTGATTGGCCTCCCATAAAATTGGCTCATGGGCAGGCCAGAAATTTCCGCTTAAGCTCCTAATCAATTTTTTTAGCGGATTAGCCCTTAGGCCCTTTAGAATATTTACTATAAAATAATTATTCATTTTAATAAGAGTAAAAATGCGTAAATGAAATTAAATTTACTTAACATGTCCCCGAGCCTCTTGCCCCTAACAGGGGTCGGGCTGGGTTGGAGTTTAATCTATAAATGGCCAATGAGCTTTAGCTATGCTTAATCTAAAAAACTATGGACATTAAAATATAAATGCGGTAAATTGTTATCTGGTTCTGATCAAGGTTCAAAACGGGCGGATTATTAGGTGTTAATTTAGGGCTTAGGGAATCGCGGCTTGGTCTTAGAGATGGCTAGTCCTCTTTTCTAGAACGGGTTCCTTAGGTTTTTGGAACAGCTCATTCCCAAATATTATCGCGCTGGGTCAACCCGGTTTAGGTTAGGTTTTTAGTCTCGGGGGCTTATTATAAGCCGCCTTGGCCTCCTTTGGTAGCCATTTTCGGCGATCGGCTAACTGTTTCATGACTATTGACGAGTTATACGCCTATATTCAGGCCAAATCCGACCAGATAACCTTTGACGAAAACCTCGCGGCTATAATTGATCTCCATATTAATGGACTAGAGTCCGAAAGCCTGTGGCGAGTGAGTTTAGCCGAGGGGCGAGCTCAACTGGCCACCCCGTTAAAAAACTCAGCCGCTGATAATTCGGCTGCGGAGGGCCTGGAGCCTGATCTAACCGAAGCCAGCGTTTCCATCCGCTTAAGCGAGGAAACCTTATTAAAACTGGCTAGACAGGAAATAGCCCCTTTTAAGGCTTTTTTACTAGGCCGGATTAAAATTAAGGGCGATGTGGGTTTATTGGGGCAATTAAAGAAACTTTTGCCGGAAGCCTAAGTTTTAAGATAGTTTTTTAGCTTTTTTAATTAGTCCAGTCTTTGAGCTAGCGTCCATAAAAGCCTCTCAAGCGCCTCTTTTAAGATTTCTGGTCTCATTGATTTAGGCTCTAAAAAAGGCTTTGAGACTATCTGTTTAGATGTTTAGATGTTTAGAGTTTTTGAGCTTCGTTTAGAAGCCAAACCCAGAGCGATTCGAGCTTTCCGAGCTCTTGGCTAGAGTTGGCCAGATCATATTAGTCTTTATTGTTTGAATATTAACTTAGCGAGCCAGAGTCCAAATAAATAGAGTCATTTTGTGGCCAGGGACGAGGCCAGTCGGGCGACAATTTTTCTAGCCAATGTCTCTTATGGAGCTCCCTGGTGGAAACCCCTGGTTAAGAACTCCAAGAGTCAGACTTCGCTTAGACCCAGTCAAACTTGGTTTTTTTAAGGCTCACTTGGCGCGTAATAATCTTTCTGGCCAAAATCTGGATCGTATGATCGCGGACTGGCGCGAGTTGGGCTAAGACGGTTGGTAGGCGTTCGGACAGAGACATATTTTTCTCACAAAGCAACGCGAATTAGTCCGCCTTGGCCATTCGGAAATCGGCTAGGTTTCAGGCTTTTAGGCTTGGTCAAGTCAAAATTACGGATTAAATCGCGTAATTTGGATCTATAAATTATCTCTAGCCAAATTCCCTGGCGTATTGGCGAGGACGGGAAAAAGATAGGTTTTAGGACGCCGGATCGAGAAAAAACAGCGTAATTTCCAGCTGTTTAGTGGTCGGGCTGAGATATGGCTAGAAGCGGATTAGGTCAGATTGGTCATAAGGAGGCTTTTGGGATCCTTTTGGGAGCCATAGAGGTCAGATTTTTATTTCAAGATATTGTGGCTTGTGATGGTCTAAAGGCAATATAGTGGGTCAGTGGTTAAAATTAAAACATAATTGGCTTTTAATGCTTGACTTCTTTTTTTTTAGAGGTTTAAATTAGCCCTATGAAGCTCAACGCGGCTCAACCCGGTTTCAGGCCCGGGTTAATCCGTGGTTCATTGGCCAGGCAACAGCCATGAATTGTTTTAGTTTTTCGCCCAGCTTGTCCGGGCGGCGGGGCCATGGCTTGACCAGCCGCTTTTGGCTCCGCGTCACCTTTTAGGAGAAATCCGATGTCCAAAAACACTCTCAAAAATCTGCGCGAGCAGCTCCTTCTGAGCAAGGCCGAATTGGCCCGCAAAGCTGGCGTCTCCCCAATGACCATTGACCGCATCGAGAACGGCGAGAAGTGCCGGATGGAAACCATGCGGAAGATTATCCTGGCCTTGGGCTATTCCCTCGAGGACAAGGATAAGATTTTCGCTGACTGATGGACAGGCTCAGCGCCCCCGGCTTGTTCCGGCCGGGGGCGAGCGCCTCCCTATTGGTCTTAGTTGGGCGATTGTTGTATAATAGCCGCTTAGCTGGATCTTACCTTTTAAAGGGGGCCTAAAATATGTCGGTTATTGGCTTTGACATTGGCACGCACTCGGCCAAAGCGGTCTTGCTCAATATAAAAGGCAAGGGTCGCAATTTGAGCGTCTCCTTGGAAGGGTTGGGTCTGGCTCAGATGCCCCAAGGCATCATGAGCCAATGGGAAGAGCAACCTATTCCGGCTCGCCGAGCCATGAGCGTGGCCATGGCCTCATTGGTTAAGTTAGCTAAGCTCAAGCGAGGTCGCTTCGCCGCCATGTCCCTGTCCGGGGACACCATGATCATCAAAAAAATTAATATGCCCATCACTTCGCAAAAGGAACTGCGCGCCTCTTTGGCTATGGAGGCCGAGCAGTACATACCTTATCCGATTAATGAAGTCATAATTGACGGGCATATCTTATCCACCGATGACCAACGCGGTCAGATGTCGGTTCTTTTGGTGGCGGCTCGGAAGGAAGTGGTGACCAACTACATCCAGGCCGTGACCATGACCAAGATTTTAAAACCTAACGTCATTGACGTGGACGCTTTGGCTCTCTTTAACGCGTATGATTTTGTCAACCCAGATAGTCGCCAAAACGCTATTTTGGTGGATTTGGGCGCCTCCCTCATGCACGTGACCGTGCTCCAAGAAGGGATGCCCTATACCATTAAAGAAGAGAACATTGGTTGCCAGCGCATCACCGAAGAGTTTGAGGATGTCTTTGGGGTGTCGCAGGACGAGGCCGAGGCCATTAAGCTAGGAGCTTTGGCCGCCCCCAATCCCACGGAAGCGGCTGAGGTGGTCGAGCGCGTGGCCAGCAATTGGGTGGCCGCCTTGGATCGAGCCGTGGATAATATCAAGCAGGAAAACCCGGACTATCAGGTCAAAAAGATCTATTTGGCGGGGGGCGGGGCTTTTATCAAGGGCTTGCCCGAGCATTTCTCCCGCAACTTTAAAACCGAGGCTGAGGTTTTTAATCCTTTCCGTTCCATTAAGGTCAATCCCAAAAAGTTTGACCAAGCCTACCTCGATTATATTGGGCCCCAAATGGCGGTCAGTTTCGGGCTGGCTATCAGGAAAGAGGAAATTCGATGATCCAAATTAACTTATTGCCCTTGGAGTCTTTCCGTCAAGCCTCCAGCGGAAAGCTTTTGGTGGCCATTTTTTCCATAACTATAATTGGCGTGGCCTTAGCTTTATACCTTTATTATAGTATGAGCATGGCCCCGTTGTTGGCGGATTTGGAAAAATCCCAACAAACGGCCACCCAAAATTTAAATAAAGCCAAAGGCCAGACCGCGGCGGCTTTGAAGAAAACTGAGACATTTGTTGACGATGTGCTCAATGTCTCGATTATCTCAGATCTAGAAGAGCGGCGTCGCGATCAAACGCGCCTTTTTATGGCTATCGCCGATCAAGTTATCAACCAAGCCTCTTGGTTGGTCAGTTGCTCCCATGATAAAGGCGTAGTGCGCATCAAAGGCATGGCCATTGATCACGAGGTGGTGGCTAATTTCTTAAGCAACCTCCAGTCTTTGCCGGTCTTAGGGGAAGTTGAGCTCTTAAGGGCGGCGGAAGATACGGTTATCAATGGAGTGAGCTTAGTGACCTTTGAGGTCTCGGCTCGCACCACCTTTCCCGAGTCCTCCTTGTTGTCGGCTGGCTTGCCCTCGGAATCTTTGCCGCCCCGGGAGACTTTGGTCAAAATTGTGACTTTGGCGGCCCCCAATTTGGCTGAGGCCCTAAAGCCCAAAATTGACGTCAAGAAGAAACTTTAGATTATTAAGTTTTATCGAAAGTTAGCGCTAAGAGCCTGAAGGAGATGGATTATGGCTAAGGCCCCGGCCCATAAAGCCAAAAGCAAAGAAGATTTTTTCGCTAAGATATCCAAATTGAAGGCCGGACCCAAGATGGGTATTTTAGTGGCTGGCTTAGCCGCGGTATTGGGGCTTTTTTACATGCAATATTATTCTCCTTTTGAGGATAAAGTAGCGTCTTTAAGAGCTTCCATCGCTGATTTGGAAAAGAAGAAAAAGGAAGAGGACGTTAATTTCAATAAGTATAAGCCCGTGGATCAGTATATTAATTCGGTGGCCTCGACCTACGAATATATGAAGACTTATCTGACCACGGACAATGAGATACCTCGTCTCATCCAGATCATCTCGGATTTGGGCGTTCAAGCTGGGGCTCGGGTGACTTTGTTCGCCCCGAAAGCCGCCAAGCCTTTGGAAAAATACGCGGAAATCGAGTTTCAGATGAATCTGGAAGGCTCTTTTATTAACGTGCTCAAGTTTTTTTATAGCCTCAGCCAAATGGATCGCATCATAAATATTCGATCAGTAGTCATGGATACCCCAACCTTGGGCGAAAACATGATTATGAGCTTGGCCGTTAAATGCCAGGGCTCAACTTATCGATTCTTAACCGCGGAAGAGATCCAGTTCGCCAAGGATAACCCGAAGAAGAAAAAATAGGCGGAGGTTTTTTTTGGCCCCTTATTTAACAGTTAGGCGAGGAGCCCGCCTCGCGTCTTCTTATTCGCGTCGGTTCCAGGAGTTTTGGCCTAGGCTCAGGGCCATCTGGGTTTTTGGTTTGGTCTGGTTGGCTTCTTTGGTCTTTTGTTCCGGAACAGCCACCGTTTGGGCTCAACCACCAACTCCTCCGAGCCCGCCCGGCTCCATGAATTTTAAGGTGGAAGTCAACACGCCCGCCGCGCCCCAGGCGCCGCCCTTGGCTCCTAATAGCGCTCCCAATCGGCCTCAAGCGCCCGCGGCTCCGCCAGTAAAATCCGGAGCCAATAGCCCGCTACCGCCGGAGCCGCCTAAGTTAGGTCGCCCGGCTCCGGTCGCGGCTGAGCCGGAACCAGGCAAACCTTTGACGCCGGCCGAGATTGAGGCCAATAAGGCCAAACAGGCTGTCTTTGGAGAGCTGGAAAGTTGGCGCCAGTCCATCGCCAACACTTACGGTTTTAACGCGGTGGGGGTAGCCGATCCTTTCATGCCCGTGGAATCGGTGGCTAGGCCGCCAGACAAGGCCAAAGCCGCTTCCCAAGAAGCCAAACCCATGATCCAGCAGTTGGCTTTAAACCAATTTTCCTTATCGGCTATTATTGTCGCGGAAAATCCCAGTAATAACAAAGCTTTGGTTGATAGTGGCGGCAAGGGTTACATTATCACTATCGGCACCTTAATTGGCAATAATAACGGCAAAGTCCGCGAGATTACCCCAACTAAGGTTATTATTGAGGAGCCAGAGTCAACTTACCGCGCGTCCGGCAAACCTAGGATCACCGAATTTAGGCTCAGCACCGTCCGCGATAGCGAAAACATGGAACTCTTTTTGGCCGAATGAGGTCATTGACCCCCCTTTTCGGGGCATAGAGGCTTAAACACTATACGCGCGAAGTTTTTTTCTAATCACCACAACATGTGGAAAGTCTGGCCCAGCCAATTTGGCTGGGCCAGCGTCGTTTTTGGCGGCTGAACCTCAAGTATTTGGTCAAAGTTCTATCCAGTCATGAGTTAAGCTAGCCTTGTTTTTCTCAAAAGGTTTAAGCGTTTTTTAATTTTCTTCAAATTTTTTTAAACGGTCGGAGCCATTGATTTTATTGAGGAATTCGGCCAAATTCGGGTTTTTGGTTTAATTAAGGGCCTTGTGGCGATTAAAGTGATGGCTCTTAAATGCCGATTATACTCTTGACAGACAAATGAGTTAAAACCATTCTCTGTCGGGCGGTATGGCGGGCCAATCTCTCGCCAGGGGAACCAATTATGGAGTTTTCCCCCTAAGGCCCATAGACAGCGCCACAGACCAAATATATTTTAGGAGACAGACCATGAGATTTTCCAAGACCATGAATGGGCGGCTGGGGCTGGCTTTACTGGTTACGGCCTTGATAACGGCTTTAAGCGCTGGGGCTTACGCCCAAACTTTCGCTCCGGCTCCGGCGGCGACTCCCGCGGCGGCGACCCAGCCTGGCGCGGCTAAAACTCCGACGATTTTATCGGATGTCCCCGTAGATCCCTTGGTGGCCATGACCGATAAAGAATATAGGGGCGAGAAGATTTCTTTGGATTTCCAAAACGCCGATATTCACAATATTTTGCGTTTAATTGGCGAAGTGTCAGGCATGAACGTGGTTGTTTCCGACCAGGTGAGTGGCAAGGTCACTTTAAAGCTGAAGAACGTGCCCTGGGATCAAGCTTTGGACATTGTTTTAGCCTCTAAAAACCTGGGTTACATCGCCAAAGGCAATGTTTTGCGCGTGGATTCCATGCCCAATATTCGCCAGGCCTTCCCGGATCCTAGTGACCCCACGGCTAAGATCGCTTTGGATCGGGCCGTCTTTACCCCCAAATACTCCTCAGTCAGCGCTTTGGCCACGGAGTTGGATAAATATAAAAGCTTGCGCGGTCGGGTGAGGGTCATTGGCAATGACATCTATGTGGAAGATGACCCCTTGACCTTGAAAACTTTAAAAGAAATCTTCGCTCGCAACGATAAGGTCACCAAGCAGATTCTGATTGAGGCCCGGATTGTGGAGGCCACCAACGACTTTACCCAAAACCTGGGCATTCGTTGGGGCGGTTATGGCGGGCACAACTCGCGGCCTAGCGATCTAAACGGCGACACTTCCATGTCTGAGCGGCACGCCTCTGGCCAAGTGACTGGCTTGCCGGCTTCCACTAGCGACGCTCAAGGGTTCGCCGAAGACAGCGCGGTGGGCGGCATGACCGGTTTTCTGCCCGGCGAGCATTTTGGGGTTTTGGATGTCGGCGGCTCTCAGGCTATGAAGCTTGGGTACGGTTTTCTCAATCGCTCTGGCACCATGCTTTTAAACGCTGAATTGAGCGTGAACGAGGCCTTGGGCGAGACCAAAACGATTTCGGCCCCGCGCATCATGGCCTCCAATGACAATGAGGTTTATATCAAACAAGGCACCCAGGTTCCTTATCAGACGACTTCGGCTGACGAGGGCACGAAAACTGATTTTAAAGACGCTTTGATGGAACTGCGCGTCAAACCTCATATTGAGGAAAATGGCCAGATTATCTCTTTGGATATCACCTTGACCAAAGACAGCATTGGCAACCAGATAAACAATGGCGAGCCGACCATTGACAAAAAGGAAGCCAAAACCAAGTTAATGGTGCGCGATGGCGAGACCGTGGTCATTGGCGGCATTATTGAGGATAAACAATCAACTACCTCCACTCGGGTGCCCGGCCTCCACGCTATTCCCTTGTTAGGCTGGCTCTTCCAAGACCGGGGCGTCGGCAACACTAAGCGCGAGCTCTTGGTCTTTATTACGGCTAATATCATTCCCCTCAATATCTAAATTGGCTTAGCTAGGGGTACTTTCGGCCAGCTCTTCGGGCAAAGGGCTGGCCGAAAAATTTTTCTTGACAATTTTTCGACTTTAGGCGATATTGGCCCAATCGATTGACGGGCCAAAGCGAAAAGCTTAGGCCTAATAATAAATGTAGGCGTGTAGCTCAGGGGGAGAGCACTACCCTGACACGGTAGTGGTCAAGAGTTCAAATCTCTTCACGCCTACCATTATTTTTTTAGGTTCTAGGTTTTTCTTCTAAATTTAGGCCTTGGAATATCAGTTAAATACCTATGAAATTAAATAGCCAGTTCAAAAGTTTCTTCTTTTGACTGGCTATAATTTTTTAAAAATATTATTCAAATTTTTTTGGTCTTTTGGTCGCCAAAAGCCTAAAACGGTCGAGATAAAGCCCCGCTTCTTATGAGAAGCGGGGCTTTTTGGGTTTTTTCGCGCGCGATCTTTAACTCGGGTCGCTCTGGGGCGGGTTTTTGAACTCGGGTCGCCCATCCTTATCGCGGAGTTTCTCGCCACAATCTCGGTTGGAGCAAGCCCAAAAATTGTGCCCGTACATCCCGTCCTTGACTATATGCCGTAACTGTTTCCCGCATTTTTGACATAGATAATCGGTCAAGGAGTTTTGGCCGATTTTGACCCCCGGCTGGCCGTTTTCGTTATGGTACTTAGAGCCGCACTTAACCCGGTCTTGGCAACCCCAGAAGTCCTGGTCGAAGTTATTGGGCCCAGTCCGCACAATATGGATTAAGGGCTCTCCGCACTCGGGGCATTTATGATCGGAAGGCTCGCTTTTTAGGGTATTTTCGATGTTCGGCGAGCCATCTATGTCCCGAAAAGTGGCCCCACATTGGTCGCGGTTGGAACAGGCCCAAAAGTTGTAGCCATTGGGCCCATCTTTAACTAAATGATAAAGGCTTTGGCCACACTGGTTACATTTATGAGTGGTCATTTCGCGTTTGGCGATTTTCTCGCCTGGTCGACCCTCGTCATCGCGGAATTTGGCCCCACAATTGTTTCGATCGCTACAACTCCAGAAATTGTAACCATTGGGGCCGTTTTTGACGATATGTTGGAGAGCTTGGCCGCAGTCCGGGCATTTGTGGGCGGTTAACTTACTTTGGCTGTTTTTGGTTCCTGGCTGGCCATCTTGATCGCTGAATTTGGCCCCGCATTTATCGCGGTCTTGACAAGCCCAAAAGTTATAGCCATTGGGGCCGTCTTTGATTAGATGGCGCAAAGGCTGGCCGCAGTCTGGGCATTTATGATCCGTCAACTCGCTTTGGCCAGTTTTTTGGCCGGGCTGACCATCTTGATCGTTAAATTTGGCCCCGCATTTATCGCGGTCTTGACAAGCCCAGAAGTTATAGCCGTCCGGGCCCTCTTTGGTCAGATGGCGCAAAGGCTGGCCGCAGTCCGGGCATTTATGGTCAGTCAACTGGTTTTGGCGGCTAGAGGTTTTGTCGCCTGGCTCCCCATCTTGATCGTTAAACGTGGCCCCGCATTTTTCGCGGTCTTGACAAGCCCAGAAATTATAGCCATTGGGGCCCTCTTTGGTCAGATGGCGCAAAGGCTCGCCGCAGTCCGGGCATTTATGGTCAGTCAACTGGTTTTGGCGGCTAGAGTTTTTTTCGCCCGGCTCCCCATTATTATCATTAAAGGTCGCGCCGCATTTTTCTTTGTCGCTACAGGCCCAGAAATTGTACCCATCCGAGCCATTTTTGACGAAATGGCGCAAAAGCTCGCCGCATTCCGAGCATTTATGGTCGGTCAACTCGCTTTGGCCAGTTTTTCGGCCCGGCTGACCGTTATTGTCTTTGAATTTGGCCCGGCAATTGACGTTATCGCTACAAGCCCAGAAGTTGTAACCGCCGGGATCTTCTTTGACGATATGGCGGAGAAATTGGCCGCACTCCGGGCAGGGCCGGTCAGTAAGCTCAATGGCGCTAACGAGCTGGCCTGGGGCGTCGTTCTGGTCACGGTATTTGGCCCCGCATTTTTCGCGGTCGCTACAGGCCCAGAAATTATAGCCGCCCGGATCGTCTTTTACGTGATGATTTAAGGGTTGGCCGCATTTGGGGCAAGGGAAATTAGAAGATTCCATTTTGCCGAATTTAGGGCCTGGTCGCCCATCAACGGTTCGGAAGGTGGAGCCACAAAATTCGCGGTCATTGCAAGAAAAAAAGTCGAAAGCCCCTTGACCTTGGCGTCTGACGCGTTGGAGGGGGCGCCCACAGTCGGGGCAGGGCTCGTCAGTATTCTCAATGGTCGGCTGAGCGGGACCGACTTGGCCATCAATGTCTTTATATTTTGTCCCACAATTTTCGCGATCCGAGCAAGCCCAAAATCGGTAACCGTCGGGGCCTTCTTTGACTATATGGCGCAAAGGCTGACCACAAACTTGGCAAACCGGGCCTTGGTCAGTCCCAAAGGTTTTTAGCTCTTCGCTTAGGATGTCATTGGCCTGGGTGACTACGGACAGGTAATCAAGCTTGCCTTGGGCTATATCGTCGAGTTTTTCTTCCATTAGTTTGGTGTAATCGTAATCGACAAAACCAAATTTGCTTTTTAAAAAAGAGATTAACTCGTCTCCGAGCTTGGTGGACTCGAGTTGCCTTTTTTTGTTGGCCTGGATGTATTGCCTTGAGCTAATGTTATCCATAATGGCCGCGTAGGTGGAAGGCCGACCAATGCCGCGTTTTTCCAAATCCCGAATGAGGGCCGCGAGGGTATACCTCGGGGGCGCCTGGGTTTTTTTGGTTTTGAGTTCCCGGCTGGTGGGGGTCAGATCCTGGCCTTTGGTCAATCGCGGCACGGGGTTATTGAGCTCATCCTTATCTTTGTCGAGGGAGTTTTCGTCGGCTTGATCCTCGTCTAAGACGATCTTCCAGCCTTTGGTCAGAATTCGGCTACCTTTGGCCTCAAAAAGAACCTCTTTTTCGTCAAGGCTAGAAATTAATGAGGCTTTGGCCGTCGCGTAAACCGCGTCGGCCAATTGACTGGCCACGGCTCTTTGCCAGATCAACTTATAAAGAGCTTGTTCTTGCTCATTTTCGCTGACTTTTTCCAACTTAAAGTGGGTCGGGCGAATGGCCTCGTGAGCTTCTTGGGCGCCTTTTTTGGATTTATAAACCCGTGGTTTTTCCGGCCAGGGCCAGTCGCGCTCCTTGGCCATTTGGCGAATTTCCTCAATGGCCGACTCGGCGATGACCTGGCTATCGGTGCGCATATAGGTGATATGGCCAGCCTCGTAAAGCTTTTGGGCCAGGGCCATGGTTTGTTTGGGATCCAGCTTTAAGGAATTGCTGGCCGCTTGTTGGAGGGTGGAGGTGGTAAAAGGCGGCGGAGGAGCCTTATAGGCTTGGCCTTCCTCGTAACTCTTGGTCTTGAGGGTCGGCAAAGCGGCGATTTTTTCAGCTCGGGCTTTATCCAGAAAATATTCTTGGCCCGCCGGCAACCAGTTTTTCGGATTCCAGACCGCTTTCCAGCCCTCGGATCCGTCTTGTTGGCCAAACCTCATCTCCACCCCATAATGGGTGACGGACTTAAATTGACGGATAGCCTCCTCGCGCTCGACCACTAACCGTAAAGCGGGAGTCTGCACCCGGCCAGCGGAGAGATTTTTGCCGGCTAATCTGGTCACGGCTGGCGAGACGCCATAACCCACCAAACGATCCAAGACCCGGCGACCCAATTGGGCCTTCACCAAATGGTCGTCGATGAGGCGAGGTTGGGCCAGGGCTTTTTTGATGGCCGTCTCGGTGATTTCCGAGTAGGTCACGCGTTGGGGCTCAGTAAGCTCTAAGGCTTCTTTTAAATGCCAAGCGATAGCCTCGCCTTCTCGGTCAGGATCCGTGGCTAGATAGACCATCTCGGCTTGATCGGTTAACCTTTTTAGATCAGCTATGATTTTTTCGCCACGTTCTGTGGCGACATATTGGGGCTCGAAATTGGGCGGATAAACGCCGGCGCGGTCGCGAGGCAGATCCCGAACGTGGCCAACGCTAGCGGCCACTTTCCAATCCGAACCTAAAAAGGATTGGATTTTTTTGACTTTGCCGGGCGATTCGACGATGAGTAGTTTCATTTACAGTCCCTCAAGGCTGACTGATTAAAGGTCAAGGTTTGGCCTCGGCGGAAAAAGGCGCGATTTTTTAGCGGGCCTCGACTAAAGGCTCTGACGTTCGCGCGCTCATCCTGGATTTTGGGCCAGATCCGTTTATATATACATTATATAGGGTCTGTTGTCACTACTTTTGTGAGGAAAATTCGTTTAAGGGCTCTTGGGCTGGCTGGGGGCGGGGTTTTGGGGGTTACGGAATGACTCTCTAAGCGAAAAAACAAGGGGGAGCCCAAAGAGATCCGCTAAAGTGGCCACGAATTTAGATCGGCGGCCCTATGAAGCTAAAAATTCTCTAAAAGAGTTTAGATATTAAAATTAGATGGCTATTAGCTAGATAGTCTTAAAAAATTGCTTCCAATTAAAAAAATATTATTTAAAAGGCTATCGCGCTTAAAATGAGCGGGGGAGGCGCGAAAAATGGGGGCCGTTTAAGAGAAGCCAAAAGGCTAAGTTATCAGTCTTAAACGGCCATTTTGAGTCGCCGGGCCACGTCGCGGCGAGGCGGCTCGCCAAATAAACGCTTATATTCGCGGTTGAATTGGCTGGGGCTTTCGTAACCCACGGTTTGGCTGGCCACCAAAGCGTCGAGTTGGTGGATCATCATTAATCTTTGGGCCTCATAGAGCCTTAAGCGCTTTTGATAATTTAAAGGCGTTAAGGTGGTCATGATCCGGAAATGGCGATGAAAAGTGGAGGGGGCCATGTTGACCCGTTTGGCTAAATCCTCAACGCGCAGAGGTTGTTTAAAATTTTCCTTGAGCCAGGTTATGGCTTTGGCCACTTGGTAACTCTGGCCGCCAATGTGGTTGACGGAGCGGAGCATCGAGCCGCTGGGCCCAATAAGCAAGCGGTAATGGATTTCATTGACGATCAAGGGCCCTAAGACGGGGATGGAGGCCGGTTTAGCCAATAATTGGAGTAAGCGTAAATAGGCGTCGATCAGCTCTTCCTCAGCCTGGTAAATTAGCACGGCTCGACCAGGCTCGGTTGGCGGCGGCTCGGGGATTTCCAGGGCTAATTGGGCTAAAATTTGGCTATCAAGATCTAAGGTAATGGCCAAAAAAGGGTTCGCGGGCGAGGCCTCTTTGATAAAACTGGTGGACGGCAGATACATGCTATTGACCAGATAATCGCCTTGGCCATAGCGGAGTTCCTCTTGGCCCCAAATGGAGATTTTTTTACCTTGGGCGATGAGGGAGGTGAGGGGTTTTAAGAAACAACTATCCGTTTGAAAAGGTCGATAGCGACAATGTAAGGAGACGCCAGGAATCGCGGTGGGATAAGAGCCCTCTTCTGGCGTTTTTTCTTTGATAGCCGCGGCTAAGCGAGCCAGGCTTTCCTTTAAATTAGACACAAGCTCTCCTTCCAGTTGATTTTATAATTTTAATCACGCTTATGGAAAACGTCAACCAGGCTCAGCTAGAAAAAATCAGAAAAAAGAAAATTTAATGGTAACCTCTGGAAATTATTAGAGAAAATATTTTACGAGCGCGAATCAGAAAATTTGTCGCAAATCAATTATTGATAGTATTAGGCAAGAAATCAAGAGAATCGTGTCTAGAATCAAAAAAATTTAAAGCCTATCATTTTGAGTATGTCCAACAAAATTTTTGGCGGCGACTTAAAAGGATGGATAAAAAATGCTTTTTAAACGCCCTTTGGGTAAAATTGGGGCCATGAGCTCGGTTCTGGGTTTTGGTTGCATGCGTTTGCCTTTAAATGGCCCCACAGTCAGCGACATCGACCTGGAGTTGGCTACTAATATGCTCCGCTCGGCCATAGACCGGGGGGTCAATTATGTGGACACGGCCTATCCTTACCATAGCTCCGCTGGTTTTGAGAGTCCAGGCGCCAGCGAGCCTTTCGTGGGGGAGGCTCTCTCAGGCGGTTATCGCGAAAAAGTTTTCTTGGCCACCAAGCTCCCCACTTGGCTCGTGGAAAGCCGGGCTCAGATGAACGAGCTCTTGGATTTCCAGCTAAAAAGGCTAAAAACCTCGCGGCTGGATTTTTATTTGGCCCATACGCTAAACGCGGTCAGTTGGGAGAAAATGTTGGCTTTGGGCATCCGAGAATTTTTTGACGAGGCGGTTAAAGATGGCCGGATCCTTTATCCCTCTTTTTCTTTTCATGACCAATATCCGGCCTTTGAAAAGATCGTTAATGATTATTCTTGGGTCATGGCTCAGATCCAATACAATTACCTTGACCAGGCTTACCAGGCTGGGCGCGCGGGCTTAGAGCTCGCCGCGAGCAAGGGGATGGCCGTGGTCGTCATGGAGCCTTTGCGCGGGGGATTTTTAATCAATAAAGTCCCCGAGAGCGAGGTTTCGCGCTTAAAAGAGATCCGCCCAGATTGGTCGCTCGCGGCCTAGGCCTTTAATTGGCTGTGGAGTCAAAAATCCTGCTCGGTGGTCTTAAGCGGCATGTCTAATATGGCCCAAGTAGAAGAAAACCTGGCTTTGGTCGAAAATTATAAAGAGGGGCTTTTTAGGCCAGAGGATGAGATAGCCCTCAATAAGGTTCGGGCTTTTTTTCTCAGTCGCATTAAGGCGGATTGCTCGGGTTGTGGCTATTGCTTGCCTTGCCCAGCGGGCGTGGATATTCCGAAAAATTTATTAATGTTTAATCAATACTTTTTGTTTGAGGGTCAGGACGCCAAGGATCTCAGTCATAAGCTGTATCATATTGAAGTGGCCACGGAAAAAATGGCCAAAAACTGTTTAAACTGTGGCGAATGTTTAGAGCGTTGTCCTCAAAGTCTGGCCATTCCTGATTTTTTAGCCCAGACCGCTGACCTTTTTCAAACCCTTGAATCTTAAGCCCTATTGTTTTTTGTCCTCATTGCGATGTTTGATTTTTCTTTTTTTCTTTTTTCTGTTTTTACGGCGCGAGCCTAACTATTTTTTTCAGCGTTTTTTTAAAAAAAATGTGGAGATGGCCATGAAACTTTTGGCAACGCTTATCGGCCTTATTAGCGCTTTCCTTGTCTTGGGCTCGTCTTGGGCTGGGGCTCAGGAAAAGAAAATCGCGATCGTTTATTTTACCTGGTCGGGCAACACTAGGTTAATCGCGAAACTGATTCATGAAAAAGTTGGCGGCGATTTGATTGAGATCCAAGTCGTAAAACCTTATCCTACTGATTATGACGTTTGCGTGGCTCAAGCTAGAGACGAGCAAAGAGATGGAGTCAAACCCGCCTTAAAAGACCCGCCGTCAAGCTTAGCTCAATACGACACCATCATTTTGGGCTTTCCCAACTGGTGGTCAAGTTATCCGCGGCCCATCGCCACTTTATTGGACACAGTCGATTTATCGGGTAAAACCGTAATTAATTTTGTGACCCACAATGGTAGCCGGCTTGGCCGCGTCACCGAAGACTTAGCCAAAGCTCTCCCCAAATCCACATTTCTTGAGCCCTTAGCGATTCGCCAAGATGGCGGCTCATCTTTGTCTAAAGATATAGACGCTTGGCTGGCTAAAATTGGGCTGAAAAAATAATTGGCCGCTTGGTTTTTTTAACGCTTGGCTGGATAAAGCGCGTAAATTATCCAGCCAAGGTTCTAGCTAGTCAGTCTTTAGCCAGCCAAGGTTTTGGCGCGGACTTTAGGGCTGAGTTGTTTTCCGCCCTAGCGGCTCCTCTTAGCTCCTTATATAGGCCCCATAGCCTCTTCTTCTATCTTTTTCTTCAATTTTTCCGCGCTTTCCGGGCGAATAAAAGACCCCCCGCTTAACCCCGGCGGTTATTAGGCCGACATTTTTGGCGTTGACTTTTTTCGTCTTTTCCGGCAACTTAAGCCTTAAGCCTTAAGCCCTAGTGATCTTAAAGAGGGCTATGTGACGAGGAAGCTCTTGTGGCCAGAGATCCTAGCCTAACGCGCCAAATCATGATGGCCATTAAGTCCGTCAATACCCAGCCAGAGCTACAGCTCCGCCGGGCCTTGTGGGCCAGGGGTCTACGCTTTCGCTGTCACGATAACGCTTTGCCTGGGAAACCCGATATTGTGTTTTCGCGGGCCAAACTAGCCGTTTTTTGCGATGGCGACTATTGGCATGGCCATAATTGGGCTCTGCGCGGCTTTAAGTCCTTGGCTGAGGAGCTAGCGACCTATAAACCCTATTGGCGAGATAAGATTTTAGGCAATGTCCGGCGCGACGAGGCCACCAACTTAAAGCTCAAGGCTTTAGGCTGGAACGTTATACGGGTTTGGGCCAGCGATCTAAAAACAGATCTAAACGCTTGTTTGGAGCGGATTGAGACTCAATACCGAGCTTTAATAGCCTCAAAGTAATCATTTTAAGATCATTTGAGTCTTAATTAACTTTTGTCAGCTATTTGGCCTAAATCATCTGGCTATGAGGGGAGAGATTTTTTATGAGCGACGCCTCGCGATGGATCCAAGCTAAAGACGCCCAAGTTTTTTGGGATCGCAAAGCCAAAACTTTTCCTCGTTATAGTCCTGAGCAGGATAATTATGAGGCCAGGGTTTTGGCTTTGGCCGCGGCTAATGGGGTGGTCTGGCGAGGGGCGAGGATCTTGGACGTGGGCTGTGGCACGGGCATGTATACCTTGCGTCTGGCCCAAGAAGCTAGAGAAGTCACGGCTCTAGATTTTTCTGAGGCCATGCTGGACTTTTTAAGAGAGGATAGCAAAAAACTAAATCTTAAAAATATTGAGATTATTTATTCTGATTGGCGCTCAGCTAAATTAGTTGGCGATTATGATATTATTTTCTGCTCAATGTGTCCAGCCATGGGCTTAGAGGGCGGTTTAGATAAACTTATAGCCCAAAAAAAGGCTCAGGTGGTCTATATAGGTTGGAATGGCCTTTACCGGTCTGATGTCTTGGAAGGTCTCGTTACCCGTTACGCCTATACGCCGAAAAAGTTTGATAGCGTCGCGCGCACCAAGGAATTTTTGACCGCTAAGGGTCTAGAGTTTTTGGCTTTGCCCATAGAAGGCACCTGGCGAGTCAATTATTCTCAAGAATCGCTCCTCGATAGCGTCTTGGCCAACCTTAGCGATTATGGAGTCGAGCCCCAGATGGATTGGCTCAATGAGTATTTGGAACAGTTTCGGAGGCCCGATGGCCAATACCTGGAAACCACGGACTATAAAATTCAAGCCCTCCTCTGGCGGAATCCCTAATTAGGCGACCATAAGCGAGTCGATATAGGCCGCGGTTATGGCCTGGCCATAGTCGTTAGTTTGTGGCTTTTAAATTTTCGTGGTTTTATAACTGAGGAGTTTTTAAAGCTTCAAATCTTTATTCGCGCGTCGAAAAATCGAAGATAGCGAAAAATTAACGCCATCCTTTGGTTTGAGAGCGTTCTCTCGTACGCGTAATTTCGCCTCAACGCCAATTTTGGCCAGTCTAGAACGTTTCAGTAAATCTCCACCGCGACCCGGGCCTTTCCCACGAAAGCCACGGCCACTTTCTTAACGACCCCGTACTCGGCGCCGTATTTCGCGTCATAGTCCCTTCGTTGGATCTGGTCTTTCGCTTCTTTAATCGCGGCTTTTAGCTTTACCTCTATCTTCTTCGCGTCCTCTACGCCCTGGCCCAAAGCGGGGGTAAATTTCTCATACTTTAACTCGAAAACGAAAGCCACCCTCTTGCCCAATGTAAGGAGGATATCAAAGACCCCTTCGGCCGTGACTGGCTGGGTCATGACCGAGAATCCCAAGGTTTTCAGGACAGAGAAAATAAGCCCATGGTACTGCCCTTCGCTGGCTT